>JBOHCG010000060.1:0-21249 GCA_050698735.1 Streptosporangiaceae bacterium
ACGCCCCGCGCTGCCAGCCGGAGGCGGCCTGACCAGCGCTCCATCGCCCGCACCGCTGCAGATGCCCTTGACCTTCCTCCCCGAGGAGAGGGAGAGCGAGCCCATCCCGGCGTCGGGGACCTACCCGGGCGACACCGTGGGCAGCTCTCCCCAGGCCGCTGGGATGTTCTCCCCAGCTCGGTTGAACGCTGTCGGGGCAGGCCCGGCCGCGTGGGTCTTTGGTGTGACTCCTGACCGTGCGCCGGATCCGCTTCCGTCCGGCGCGCGGCCGAGCGAGATGGCACCAACCCAGGTGCCGTTCGCGGCAGACCGAACCCTCGCCGTGCCCACGGCGCGCAGCAGTCGCCATACCCCGGAGAGTACAGTAGCATCGGGTTGGCTCTCCTCGGACGGCCTCAAGATCGCATTAGGTCGCTGACCTGTGGAGCTAAGGGGACTCGAACCCCTGGCCTTCTGGATGCAAACCATACTTTTTGCGTATTTCTACGTCGCTCAGTGTCGCCTGGTGAGCCATCTACCTGCGGAGATTGTCGCCGACCGTCGCTGGGCGTCGTCTGGAGTCTGACTCCGTTGGCTCTTTCTTTGGCTCTTTGGTATCCGTCCTCAAGGTTCGGTGGCGCAGATGCGGGTCCCCACCGCGAACACGGAACCTTAGTGAACTGCCCACTACGATCAGGCAAACCCCAGGGGCGTGTCCGAGATCTACCTGCCCTCGGATCCAAGCTTCATCGGAAACGATGCCTACGCAAGTGACTGGACTCACGCTCTGCAGCCATCTTTGCCGATATTGCGCGCCAAAGAGCTTACGGCGCGAAATATCGTCGGACTCGGTACCCGAGCTTCCGGATCACTGCAAGGAATTCGACGATACGAGAACTCTTCGCTAAAGGCTGAGGCCCTTGCAAATCCGACACTGTTGTACCTGGCTGATAGACGAGAATGCAGGCGGAAGCCATGCGTGATCGCTTGCCCTGAGTTCGCTTTCCGCTGGGATCACTGACAAGCGCATGCCCAGGAAAGTCTGATTGCGGGTCGCGAACGACTTCCTGAGCGAATTCCTCTGTTAGTTGGTTAACAGTGAGAGAGAAGATCCAATAACCTTCCCACTGTTTCTGAAGTTCAGCGAGAGAATGTCCGGTTGAGATAATTTCATCTTCGAGATAAACAGACATTGCACCGGATTCTTGACGATCTTGAAATGCCTGAGAGGATGGCCTCGGAGGCTCGAGATCGGCCTTTACCCAATCGTTCTTCACCAGGCGGAATGCACGACAATCACCGCTTATATCCGCCGGAGTCCCGCCGCTCTGTGCGGGGGCACTATCTTCCACGCTCGATACATCACCTTCACGCCGAGGCTGCGATCACGATCGCACGCATCGCCGAAGATACCTTGTCAACAGCATCCAACGACGACTCCCACTCCTCGCCGGTCGGGCTGAAGAAGTAGGCTTCTTCCGTGTCTCCTTCGAAAGTAACGTGCAGGCTATTCCCGCCAACATCCCACTCCGTAGATATGCTGCCGTCGTCGCCGACAGCAATAAATGGGCTGGGCATAGCCTCGGGGAGACTATATATCCACCCAAAGACTCTGGCGAGTGTGTGCGGCTGAACTTGAGGAGACTTGAGGCCGAGTTCGACCAGTCTTCGCAAAACATCGGCGCGTCTGCCATAAGAACGCTCTCTACCTAGCGTGGCAGTGGGCAGCGAGTCCACGTCTTTAGCGATATATGATACTTGTTGAGTACCATTGGACGAAGACCACCCCCAGTTACTGATACCTGGGAAGTCAAGCGCGCTAGTAGTCATTTGAGCCCCCATGCTGACCGAGCTTCTGCGCTTATCAAATTGAAGAAAGACCTATCGATTGCAGTGTGCGCGAGATCCATGAACTTCAGGGTTTGTTCGATATTCTGCGGGGCTAGATCCGCACTCCTGGCAGTCAGATTCATTATTAGTTGAGGCTCTCGTTTCACCCAATCAACAGTCGGAGTAAGGGTGACATGAAGGCGTCCAATAAACTCATCTTCCTGCGGGCCGATTAGCCGCTGAGAGTAGGAAAAGCCCAGCTGCTCATAAGAGGCATCTGCGGGAATCTTTACATTTATTAGCTTATGGGTATCTCCATGAGAGGACCACAAGTTGCCCGGATGAATAACATTAATGTAGGTAAGTTCGGCACGTGTAGGCTTGAGCACCCCTTGATGGTCCGACAAGCCCGTCTGGACAGTTTCAAGCAAGTCTAGGAACCTGCTCCGCATAACTTCGTAGCCTCGATACTCGCTGGTGTCGCCACGGCGGCGCCAGTTGAGGGCAAGATAGTCTGGCTGGGCTTGTACCACTTCCTGCTCGTCAGCAGAAATGAGCCAGTACCGGGGCAATGGTTGCGTCAACAATTGCACACGTGGCGGTTGGAGAGGAGCAAAAAGATCTGCAGTCTCGGGAAGAATTTCGTATGGCGGCGCCGTCTCGACACGCGAGTGCTGGGTGAACCAGTCACCCATGATCGACGGCAACTGCGGCCCGGACAACGCGGTCTGTCGGGCAAGAGCTACCGAGTGGACCACCTCATTGACCGGTGGCCTAGGCGCATCTGGCACGACTCCCTGCCCTGGTCGTTGGTTCCATCTGCTCACTAGTCATACTCTGGGTCGATCTGACGATAGTTCGTTTGCTGCCTGGCCCGCATCATCCATGACGCATGACGTGCTGTCAAACCTCTTGAACTTACAGTGAGCACACTGTAACAAACTAGACCTGCGGTTCTGCTGAACGCTAACTGCAAGGCAGCCGACAGTCAGCAGAACCATTGAGATATCCACGACGCCGGACAGCCTGAGACAACTCCATGCGGCAGGTGTGCAGGGGCCAGGCGCGATGACCCGAGACTGCCCGAGGAGCAGAGACGGGTATCTTACGGCTCCCATGATCGAGTTCAGCTAGCCCGCGGCCTCGGGTTCGATATCGTACTCGGCGGCAAACTGAAGGGTCTTGGCCGATGGGGTGATCTCCGGCCTGGGCGGCTGCAAGATGGCATCACGGCCGGGCGCCCGCCAACCGGAGAAGGCCTCGCCGGGGTCGGCCCAGTCCGGGTGCTTGCTAGGTACCATCAGTCTCCGTCGTTCATGCATCCGTGCTCGGAACGTCTGGTGCTGGGTGGTTAGGTCGCAGATCCAGGCGGCCATCTCACCGATCCTCTGGTCGAGGGGCGAATGCTCGTGCTCGCTGCCGATTTCGCTGGCGGGGACGGGTTCGGCCGACCGCAGTGGCTCGATTTTCTGCCCGGGGTGGCGGCGGCGCAGTTCGGTGTCGGCGCCGATGGCCTGGTGCCGAGACTGGGTGGTGGCGTGCTCCCAGTCGAGCCGGTCTTCCATGGCCTGGGCGAGGAGGGTTTCCCGCTGCTGGTAGTACTCGCGCATGGTCAGGTAGGAGGCGGCGAGGTCCTCGTGTCGCGCGGCGCGGTTGTGGTGGCCGACCTTGCGGGCGGCGTCGACTTCGGCGGCGGCGCGGATGACGCCCTGGTTGGCGTCGGCGGCGCCGAGCCGGGCCAGCCGTAGTTCGCGGCCGACGTGGTGGGGTGCCCAGGCAGTCTCCGCGGCGTATGTGTCGCGGATCAGCCACAGCCGTCCATCGGTCATGGCGCGGACGTCGGGGCCGTCGGCCGGACCGAGGGCGGCGAAGGCCTGGTGCCAGGCGGCCCGCTGGTCCGATGCGTGGCGGCTAGGTTCGGGGCCGATCGGGTCGCCGGGGTGCTCGTACCCGTACATCTCTCGGTAGGCGGCGATCGCCGCTGCCTTGTCCTGCCAGTCGCGGCGGGTGGCCGGGTCGTCCGGTACTGGCCCGAGGGCGGTGATGGCCCAGGCTGGTGCGGTCTGGCCGACGTGCTGGCCTAGGCGCCGGGTGCGGTCGTCCATCATGGCTGCGATCTGGGCCAGGTAGGCGCGGCGGTCCGGATCGGGCAGGCCGGGGATGCGGCTGGTCCAGGAGCCTTGTGGCTGGGGGAGCAGTGGGTGGACGCGCTGGCGGATCCGGGCGTCCAGGACGGCGGCGATGTCCCAGGATCCGGCTAGGTCGCGGGAGGAGATGGCGGTGCCGATGACCTCGGCGGGGTTCAATCCGGCCAGCTCGGCGGCACGCAGGGTCCGGAACAGCCACCGGGCCTGGTACGAGAGCGGCTGCTGGTAGCTGGGCGGCAACGCGGCCATCACCAGGTCGCGGTATCGGTCTTCGCGGGCGCCGCGGGTCTCGGCGGCCCAGATCGCGTGCAGGACGGCCAGGTGGTCGGCGTTGGCCAGGTTCCGCTGCCGGGTCTCGGTGGCCGATAGCTCGGCGCCGTCGCGGCCGAGGACGTCGGCGAGCACGGCAATCGGCTCTCGCAGTTTCAAGTTGCCGGGCTTGGCGGCGGGCTGATCCGGCAAGAACGCCTTGAGTTCGCGGCGGATACGGTCGTCCCAGCCCAGTTCGGCAGCGGGGCGGGTGCCGGGCTGCGGGTCGGCCGCCTTGAGCGGTGTGGTGAACACGAACGCGAGGTTGGTGTCGGTGCCGCGGGTCATCGCCGGGTACAGCCACTGCCGGTTCTCGTTTCCGGTGACCAGGACGATCCCGGTATGCACGGTGTCGCCCTGGGCAGAGTGCCCGGTGATCGCGTAGGCCAGGTCGGAGGACTGATAGCCGGAGTAATGGAACGCCCGGTCGGCGAACCGCCGCTGGCCGATCGTACGGTCCGGGGCAAGGAGGCGGCGGACCATTACGCCGCTGCTGGTGATGGCCTCGATCCGCAGCACGTCGCCGTTAGCCAGGGCCCGGCCCGGCTCGCCCGCCTCGATGCCGTGGTCGTTGCGGCGGCAGATGATCAGGTCTCCTACCGATGCCTCGGCGCCTTCCGCGATCTGGATCGTCTTGCCGTCGTTGACCAGGCCGAGGTGGATGAGGTCGTCGCGGATCCGGGCGGATAGTTCCCGGCAGTGAGCCCAGTCCGCGGCCATCAGCAGCACGTCCCGGCCGTCCAGGTAGGCGGCCACATAGGCGCGGACGGCCTGGTCCATGGCCTGGTCGGGCGGGGCGCCACGGATCCGGCCATGCTGGTCGTAGTCATCCAGCGCGGTGACGTCCCCAGCGCGCAGCCGCAGCGACGCGCCGCGCTCCCAGGCGGCCGCGAACCGGACCGGCTCGGCCAACTGGACATAGCCGAGCCGGTCGGCGAGCAGGGCCATGGCGCCGCCGCCTTCGACGGCGGCGAGCTGTTCCTGGTCCCCGGCCAGGACTACCTTGCAGCTGTTCCGCGCCGCGTAGCTGACGATCGCGGCCAGGTGGGTGATGGAGATCATGGAGCCTTCGTCGGCCAGGATCAGCGAGCCGGGCAGGATCCTGCCCTCGTCGAGATCGGCGAGGAACCGGGTGGTGTTCGCGGCGACCCGGACGCCTGCCGCGCGGAGTTCGTTGGTGGCGTTCTGGGAGGTGGCGGTGCCGATCACCGGCCCGTCCCATGCCGAGGCGGCGGTGGCCAGGACCCGGGTTTTTCCGGTTCCGGCCGGGCCGGTGATGATCTCGACGGTGCGCGCCGAGGTGAGCACGTGCCAGATGGCGGCGGCCTGGTCCAGTCGTAGCCCGCGCGGCGCCGCGCGCTCGCGTGCATCGTGCGGGCGGCCGCGCAGCTGCGCCTCGAGCAGCGCCGGGTCGGCGTCGAGGCGCCGCGCGGCCAGGTCGTTCGGCAGCCGCGGCGCGCCTTGCGTCTGCGCGTGCGCGACCAGGGTTTCTTCCAGGGTCAGCTGCGCGGTGGTGGCGTACCGCGCGGCACCGGGGCGGGTGTACACGCTGCGCCCGTCCAGCTGACGGCGCAGCGACGCGGACAGCGGCGGCCACTCCGGGGCCTCCAGGCACACCACCTCGCCGGTCCGGCCGGACAGGGCTTCCTCGGCCAGGCCGAGCAGCAGCTCGCGGGCCGCGCGCGGGCTCATCTGCCGAGTTTCCGGCGGCATGGTCAGGGCAAGCTGCTTGACCAAGTCGTGCCGGGTCCAGGCGGGGTGTCGATCCGACACCAAAGCGAGGGCCTTGGCAAGCGCCCGTGCCTGAGTCTCGCGCGTGGGCGGTCCGGTCGGCGCGCGGCCGCCGTGATGCTCGCTTGGCTGTGCGCCTGGGCCGCGCGCATTCGACACGGCGGGCGCGACGCCGGCCAATTCCCCGTCGAGCGTGGTATCCCACCGGGCGGCCAGCGCGTCCCAGTCGACCGGACCGGATTCCTTTCCCCTGCGCGACTGCAGCGTGGCGTCGTTGGCGATGTACAGCAGCTCGCGTGAGGTCGGCGCGCGGCCGTGCTTACGCTCCCACGCCCGCACGAGCTCACGTTCCTTCGCGTGCACCTCGACGGTGCGCGAGGAGTAGGCATCCGTCTGCGCCTGCGTGACACCGCGGATCTCGTTGCCGCGCCCGTCAGCGCGCGGCACCCACTCCACGCCGAACTCCGTCGTCAACTCGCATTCCACCGCAGTAGCGGCGATGGCCTGCAGGGCGCCGAGGACCCCGCGCACGCTCATGGTGTCCAGGGCACGCCACTTGCCGTCGCTGAACGTCCGGGTGATCCGGGCTATCTGGTTGTGGACGTGGTCCTGGGGGTCGCCGTCGCGGCTGGTGCCCTGCAGCCACGATGTGACGATCAGCCCCGCGGGTTCGAACCGGCCCGGCTCCCGGCCGTCGACCCGGGTGCCGTGGTAGCCGGTGCGGGTGACCCCGCCCCAGGCCTGCAGATATTCCAGTGCCGCCTGGTTGGCCTGGTGCAAGATCTCCTGGAACGCCTGCTCGCGCCCGGCCCAGTACGCGGCGGCCTGCTGGTCTGCGGCCAGGCGGGCGCGGCGCTCGTTTTCCCGGATCGAGGCGTGCAGGATCGAGATGGACTTGGAGAACGAGATAGTCACGTCGGTGTAGGCGGCGGGCTGGCGGGTGGCCTGCGCCGCCTGGCGTTCCAGCTGGATCAGCCGTTCGGCGGTGGCGTGCGGCTCGGCGGCGCGCAGCCGGGCCAGGTGGTCGGCGAACGTGGCGTAGCGGCCGCGGGGACGGCCGAGCCTGGCACCGGTCCGTGGGTCGATCTGCTGGTAAACCGCTTCGTATGGTGCGCGCTGCACGATCTGGCCGGGGGTGAGGCCGAGGGCCTGGGCTCCGGGTCCCCACCACCGGCCGGGCGGTTCCCCGGCCTGGGCGGCGTTGATGTAGTAGCCGCCCATAGTGCGACCCGCACCGGCCTCGCCTTGGGTCTTCCAGATGTAGCCAAGGTCGTAGCCCTTGGCGACGGTAACGACCACGGCCAGACGGCAGCCTCCTCTCCCGCTGGGTCGCGGCTGCGGAGCTGACCATGATCATTTAGATGAATGCAACGGTCTGCGGTCATGGATTCATGGTGGGGACAAGGCAGTTCAAGATCGCTAACAACAACTAGGACAAAAGGGACGCAAGATGGTCAGAAAGGTGCTTTGAGCTGCGGGTACAAGAAGTTCAAAATCGACCCGAAAATGTCGCTTCTTGACGGAGCGCGAGCGCCGCCAAGTGCTCCCGGACCGGGTTCGGCCGCCTGCCGGCGGGCCATCTCCGCGCGGCTCCGAGAATGGTCGTCGTGGTGCTTGGCGCAGGTACGCGTCGAGGTCCGGGCTGGTGGTTATGCCTGGTCTGTGGAGAAGTAGCCGTGTCCGGGGATCAGGTGGATGATGCCCAGGTCTGCTAGTTCCTGGTAGGCGCGGGCGACTGTCTGCGGGTGGACGCCGAGCGTGCGGGCTAGCTCGGACCTGGTGGTGAGCTTGCCGTATAGACCTGTCTGTCCGCACTGGATCGCGTCGGTGACCGCGTAAGCCGTCTTGACCCACTGGCGGGGGTCGTCCCTGCCGATGCCGATGGTCACCATGTCAGCCGCGCCCATACGACCCGCCCACTAGCATCCCCGTCGATGCCCCAGGCCTCGGCGAGGGCGGCGACGATCTGAAGGCCCCGGCCGCTCTCGGTGCCTGTGGAGGTGGGTGGCTCCCAGGTGCCCCCGGCGTCTTCGATGACGAGCCGGGCGTGGCCGTCGGCAAGCTCGGCGTGGACGGTGAAGAAGTCGTGCTTGCTGCGGGAATGCACGACGGCGTTGGTCGCAAGCTCGCTCAGCACGATCAGCGCATCGCTAGCTACGGGGCAGTCCGCCAGGTAACGGGCGACCTCACGGCGTGCCCGGCCTACCTGGTCCGCGCGCCCGGGGAACACGCCCGTGTAGCCGACTGCCGCTGCCGCTGGCCTGGTCATCGTCACTCCCTTGCCGTGAGGGTCCGGGCCGGGCGGGCGGATGATGCGACATCCGCACCTTTGGCTGGACTCGATGACATCCTTTCCGGGGCGGCGTAGCGTGAGGTAGCGGTGACGACAGCCTGTAGCGGTCACGATGCGGTATGTGCGGCTCGTCCCGTTCGTGTGATGGCGGTGGAATTCCTGTGGCGGTGGTGAGATGGCCAAGCGTGATGCGGACCGGTCGGCGCTGACGCCGTTCGCAGAGGAGCTGCGAGCCTACCGCGAGCAGGCTGGCATGACCCGCGAAGAGTTGGGCGCGAAGCTGAACTACTCGGCGTCGCTGATCGGGATGGTCGAGACCAGGCAGCGCACCCCGACGCGGAAGCTGGCCGTGCTGTGTGATGAGGTGTTCGGCACGCCGGGGACGTTCGTTCGGCATGAGAAGCGGTTGCGCGATGTGCCGTTCAGCTCGGGGTTCCGGCCGTTCGAGCCGTATGAGGCAGCGGCGGTGTCGCTGCGGTTCTTCGAGCACACGCTGATCCCGGGGCTGCTGCAGACCGAGGGATATGCGCAGGCCGTGCTGGAGACGCACCCGAATACGGGGGCGGATGAGGTGGAGGAACGGCTGGCAGCGCGGATGGCGCGGCAGGCGGTGCTGGAGCGGGAAGACCCGCCGCCGCCGATCCTGTGGGTACTGCTGGACGAGAACGTGCTGGTCCGCGAGGTCGGCAGCGCCGAGATCATGCGGGATCAACTGGCTCACCTGGCAGGGCTGGCCCGTCGTCCGAACATCACGGTGCAGGTAATTCCCGGGTCCAGCATGCATGCCGGGCTGCTCGGCGCGTTCGCTATTGCCTCGACGTCCGAATTGCCCGGTATCGTCTACCTGGAGAACGCGGACGACGGGCAGACGATCGAGGACCCGGACGTGGCTGCGAAGATGTCCGTGCAGTTCGACGCGCTGCGCACGGAGGCGCTGACCGGCCGCGCCTCGCTGAGCCTTATCGAGAAAGTGACACAAGAACGATGGACGTAACACGCGCCGCGTGGCGCAAGACAAGCTATTCGGGCAGCAACGGCGGCAACTGCGTGGAGGTAGCCGATCGTGGCGGCCGGGTGCTGGTCCGCGACACAAAGCAGGCCGAGGTCGGCCCGGTGCTCGGGTTCTCGCCGGACGCCTGGCGCAGGTTCGCTGAGCAGGTGAAGCACTCTTGAGCGTCTGACCTGGTCAGGTCCGGCCCCCATCTGGCAAAGGCTGCCAATGGGCAGGCGACGGCTAGGGCTGGATGAATATCTTGTCCATCACGTCGGCGCCGGTCGTGATAACCGGCCGCAGCTCGTGCCTGTAGATGGTCTCGGTCGTGCGAGAGCTGGCATGCCCGGCCAGGTGGGCGATCTCCTCGACGGCCACGCCCGAGTTGGACATCACCGACACAAAGGTGTGCCGTAGTTCCCTCGGCGCCCACACGCCCGTGATGCCCGCCTTCTTGCACAGGGCCCGGAAGTCACGGCGGACGTGAGAGGCATCTAGCGGCGCGCCCGCGCGGGTGGTGAACACCAGGCCCTTGTCGTACCAGAGCGGCCCGGCGGCCAGCCGGGCTTCGGCCTGCCATCGCCGCTGATCCTTCAGCGCGGCCACCGCGCTCTGCGGCAGGGCCAGGGTCCGCCGGGACTTCTCGGTCTTGGTGTCGCCGTGAGCCCGGACCGAACGCCACACCGCGACGTGCGGCGGGACCGGAGGCATGGCACCAAGGTCGCCGTCTAGGTCCACGTGATCCCAGCGCAGCGCCCGGGCCTCCTCGGTCCGGATGCCTGTAGTCAACGAAAGGATAACGTACGCGCCGATCCGGCGGTCGTCACTGGCCGCGGCGAGCAGCGCTGCCGCCTCCGCCGCGGTCATCGCACGGGACGGGCGCCCGGTCTTGCCTCGCGGCGGCTTGACCAAGCTGGCCACGTTCCGGCCGACGTGATCGTTGGCCTCGGCGTGCCGGATGGCGCGGACCAGCACGTTGTGCGTGCTGGCCATGGTGCGGGTCGACCGCGCCTCGGCGAGCTTGGCCAGGGCGCGGCGCACATCCTGCGCGGTCAGGTCCCGCAGCGGGACATTTCCGATCAGCATCGTCACCGGCCTGAGCAAGTCGACGTGCGACCGGACGGTCTTGGCCGCCAGTCCGTCCAGGGCCTCGGTGGCCCAGTCGTCCACAGCCTTGGACAGCGTGTAGCTGGCTGAGGTCTTCAGGCCAGCCTTGGCCTCGTCCCGGAGCCGCCCAAGCTTCTCCCGGACCTCGGTCTTGGTCCGGCCGGTTACCTTCCGCCGGATCCGCTTGCCGTCCGGCGTCCAGCCGAGCGAGATGGCACCGACCCAGGTGCCATTCGCGGCATCTCGGTAGACCGAACCTTCGCCGTGCCCACGGCGCGCAGCAGTCGCCATAACCCGGAGAGTAGCACCCGTTTGGCTCTTGGTTTGGCTCTCCTTCAAGGCCCTCAAGATCGCATTAGGTCGCTGACCTGTGGAGCTAAGGGGACTCGAACCCCTGGCCTTCTGGATGCAAACCAGACGCTCTTCCAGCTGAGCTATAGCCCCGGGACTGCTTCCGCCAAGGGTACCTGGTATGGGTGGGCGTTGCGATGGGAGCGGGTTCCCGGGCCAGATACCACCGTTCGTTCGGCTGAATGATCTTTATTTGAGCAGGCGGGAGAGGCGGCGGTCGGCGAGGGGCTTGCCGCCGGTCTGGCAGGTCGGGCAGTACTGGAGCGCGGAGTCGGCGAAGGAGATCTCGCGGATGGTGTCGCCGCACTCCGGGCAGGGCTGGCCCGCCCGGGCGTGCACGCGCAGGCCGCTCTTCTTCTCGCCCTTGAGGTCGGCGGCGGCCAGGCCCGCCGAACGCTGGACGGCCTCGGTCAGCGTGGTCTTGATCGCGTCGTACAGGGTGGCGACGTCGGCCGGGGTCATGCTCGAGGCGATCTTGAACGGCGACATCTTGGCGGCGTGCAGCACCTCGTCGGAGTAGGCGTTGCCGATGCCCGCGATGATCCGCTGATCGCGCAGTACGCCCTTGACCTGGGTCCTGCGTCCGGACAGCAGCTTGGCCAGCGTGTCAGCGGTGAAGTCGGGGGCCAGCGGGTCCGGGCCGAGCGTGGCGACGCCGGGCACCTCGGCCGGGTCGCGGACCAGGTACACGGCCAGGCGCTTGTGCGTGCCCGCCTCGGTGAGGTCGAAGCCGGAGCCTTCGTCGAGCACTAGGCGGAAGGCCAGCGGGCTCTTGCCTGGCTTGGGCGGCGTGGTGGGCAGTTCGTCGCGCCACCGCAGCCAGCCCGCGCGGGCCAGGTGCATGATCAGGTGCAGGCCCTGGTCGGCGGAAATGTCGATGAACTTGCCGTGCCTGCCGACATCGGTGATGACCTGCCCGGCGAGGCTGGTCAGCGGCGGATCGAACGTCTTCAGCACCGAGAAGGAGGCCGCGTCGGCCCGCGCGATGGCGTGGCCCGTCGCGTGCTCGCGCAGGAAGGCGGCAAGCGACTCAACTTCCGGCAGTTCCGGCATGCTTCACGGTAACTCGCCGTGGCGAGCGACATGATCGGGGTCCCGGCCGGTGGCCAGCAGGTCGGGCAGCTCACCGAGATCCGCTAGCAGGTGGGTGGCCCCGGCGCGGCGGAGCCGGCTCGCGTCGTGGACGCCGCTCAGCACGCCGACGATGATCCGGGCGCCGGCCCGGCGGGCGGCAAGCACCCCGCCCTCGCTGGCGGTGACCACGGCCACGTCCCGCACGTCCCCGATGCCGAGCCGCAGTATCGCGGTGAGGATGAGGTCTGGCCAGGGAAAGCCGCGCGGCACGTCGTCCGCGCACAGCACGAGGTCCGCGCGCTGCCCCCAGTCCAGGCGCTGCACGATCAGGCTGAGCGCGGGCCTGGACAGGCCGGAAAGCAGGCACAGCTTGGTGCCGGCCGCGCTGAGCTTGGCCAGCGCCTCGCTGGCACCCGGCAGCGGGAAGACGCCGAACCGGTCCAGCACCGCCCGGAAGGACCGCTCGAAGGCATGGTTCGCCGCCTGGGCACGGATCTCGTCCTCGGGAAACAGGCTGTGCATGACGTCGGCGGGAGCCCAGCCGCGGGTCCGGTCGAACTGAACCATGGACCTGACGTACGCCGCGGTCCCCGTCACCACGCCCTGGGTGGCAATCGCCTCCGCGAACGCGCGTTCAAGCACCGTGCCGTCGACCGCGACGGCCCCGACAACGTCACAGCAGACCAGCGATACGGGGGATGGGCCGCTCACTGGCTCGCCTTCTCGTGCCGATTGGCGCATCTGCCGATGCCCGATGGCGCAGCCGGACGCGGATAAGTCGTCGTCAGCGGTTGTGGCCTCGGTCCAGAGGTCAAGCTCGGCACGATCGGCCTGTACCTTGCGCCAGACGGCGAACGCGCCGATCCCCAGCAGGGCGAGCGCGATTAGCTTCTTCACAGTGCGGAACCCTCCACCTCGATGCTGCGGGAGCCGACCCGCGGCGCACGTTCCGCAACCGCGGGTGTAGGGCAGCTTAGCAAGCCGTGCTCACGATCGGGGTCACCGACCCTTGCGGGCTGCCGTCGCTAGGCGATCGGTGGTGGGGTTACCAGGACTTGAACCTGGGACCTCTTCCTTATCAGGGAAGCGCTCTAACCGACTGAGCTATAACCCCATCAATGGCATTCTGACCTGCATAAACAGGATGAAGCCATTATCTTATCGTACCGTCTGCGCGGTTTGTGCCTGTGCTACCTTCCGGCCATCATGGGTTAGTCAACTTCCCGGCCGGCCGCCGTGCACGGTAAGGCTACCGCAGCGGCCGGGGTGGGCAGGCCTCATTCCGCCTCGCGGAGCGTCACCTCCACGCCGCCCACAAGTCGCGAGATCAGGTTGTAGACGACGGCGCCGATGGTCGACATCGCAGTGATCAGGACGATGTTGAACGAGCCCAGGAGCGCGGTGTAGCCGAGCACCTTGGACGCGGAGAACCACTTGGCCGTGCTCACGCCGCCCGAAGACTGGCTGGACGTCACGCTGGTCACGACCCGCTGCAGCGATTCGAACACGCCGAGCGCGGACAGTGACCCGTACAGCACGCTCACGGCCACGAACAGCACCACGAAGGCGACCAGGGAGACGACGAAGCTGAACTTCATCACCGACCAGGGCTCGACGCGGGCGACGGTCAGGTGCGCCTGCCTGACGGGGCGCTGGGAGGACCCTTTCGGCGTCGCGGGACGCGACGGCGACGGCGAGGGCGCCGGGGTCGGGGGCCTCGTAGGTACCGTCGTTGCGGGCCGGATCGGCGGCGCGGGCATCGGCGGCGGGCCCGGGGGCGCGGCCGACCCGGCCGAGCGCAGGTACGTCCGTGCGGGCGACGACGGCGAGGTGGGCGGCGGGTCGGGCATCTGCCAGTTAAACGCGGCGGCGGACACGGCCGGCATGTCGGGCGGTGCCGCCGCGGGGGCCGGTTGTTCGGCGGTCGTGGGACGGAACGCTGCGCTGTCGATCGGCAGGCTAAACGGGCCGGCCGCCGTGTTCGCCGGACTCGGACCGCCGGCGGCCGGCTCCTCCTCGCCCCCGGGGGTCCAGCCCCCGGGGGTCCAGCCGTCGGCGACGGGGGCGACCGGCGCGGATACCGGTCGATCGAAGCTGAACGCCATCGGGTGGTGGTCTTCCGCGGCCGCCAGCGGCTCGCCGAGGTCTGCGGAGTCCTGGTCCAGGGCGAAGGGCGCCTTCGGCTGGCCGCCCCGCGGCAGCCCGATCGTGTCGGCTGGCAGCGCGGGCACGATGTCGTAGTCAGCCGATGCGGCGCGTGTGTCGCCGTCCGCGTCGTGGCCATTGCGGCCCGCGTGATCGGCGGCGTCCGGGACGTCCCTGGCCGCGGCGGTGCCGTTCTTCGCCGCCCCGTTCGCGGCGGCCTCGCCGTCTAGCGCGAGGTCATCGTCGATGGCCAGCTCATCGTGGCCCGGCAGTGAGGTCACGACGGTGGGCGCGGCTCCACCCGAGCCGTCGGGCCTGTCTGTGTGCCTGTCCAAGCCGTCCTCCTCTGATCCAGACCCTCATGAGGTTATCTCCAGACGAGACGCCCGCTTGACACCCCACGCGAAGAAGGCCGTGCTCTGCCGACACTCCACTACACTCATGAGACGCTCCTGCCCCCGGAAACGTTGCCGTGTACTGGTTGTGTTTGGGTATACCTACCGATCTATCACAAACGTCCCGGATTATTCCGCATCTGTCTCATCCTCACCCTGGCCCTCGGCCAGCGGGCCGTCGTCTGTCTCATCCTCACCCTGGCCCTCGGCCAGCGGGCCGTCGTCTGTCTCATC
The DNA here is from genome assembly GCA_050698735.1 of Streptosporangiaceae bacterium. Taxonomy (GTDB): domain Bacteria; phylum Actinomycetota; class Actinomycetes; order Streptosporangiales; family Streptosporangiaceae; genus Palsa-504. The sequence continues at coordinate 14,587 of JBOHCG010000060.1, forward strand.
CTCACCCTGGCCCTCGGCCAGCGACTCCGCGTTGCGCGCCAGCCCGACCACGCTGTCCCCGGCGGCAAGGTTCATCAGCCGGACGCCCATGGTTTGCCTGCCCGACTGCTTGACCTCGCTGGCCCTGGTCCTGATCACGCCGCCCGCCGACGTTATGGCAAAGATCTCGTCGTCGGCGTGCACCATCAGCGCGCCGACGAGCTCGCCCCGCGCTTCCACGATCTTCGCGGTGACCACCCCGCGCCCGCCGCGGCCCTGCACCGGGTAGGCGTCCACCGGCGTACGCTTGGCGTAGCCGCCGCCGGTGGCCACGAGCACGTCTCCGCCGTCGCTGACCACGTACATGCCAAGCAGTTCGTCGCCGTTGTTGAACCGCATGCCGATCACGCCCGAGGTGGCGCGGCCCATCGGCCGCAGCGATTCGTCGTTGGCGTTGAACCTGATCGCCTGCGCGCTCTTGCTGACCAGCAGCAGGTCCTCATCCGGCGAGACCAGCCTGGCCGCGATCACCTCGTCGTCCTCGCGCAGGTTGATCGCGATGATGCCGCCAGAACGCGGCGAGTCGAACTCCGCCAGCCTGGACTTCTTCACCAGACCGGTACGGGTCGCCAGCACCAGGTAGGGCGCCACCTGGTAGTCGCGCAGCGCGAGCACCTGGGCGATGCGCTCGTCGGGCTGGAAGGCGAGCAGGTTGGCGACGTGCTGGCCGCGGGCGTCCCGTCCGGCGTCCGGCAGCTCATAGGCCTTGAGGCGGTAGACCCGGCCCTTGTTGGTGAAGAACAGGATCCAGTGATGGGTCGTGGTGATGAAAAAGTGGTCCACGATGTCGTCGGTGCGCAGCTGCGCGCCGCGGACTCCCTTGCCGCCGCGCCGCTGCGCGCGGTACAGGTCGGTCTTGGTGCGCTTGGCGTACCCGCCGTAGGAGATCGTGACCACGACGTCCTCTTCGGCGATCAGGTCCTCGTCGGCCACCTCGCCGTCGTAGGCGATGATCTCGGTCCGCCGCTCGTCGCCATACCTGGTCACGATCTCGGCCAGCTCGGTGCCGATGATCTCCCGCTGCCGCTGCGGCGACGCGAGGATGGCCTCCAGATCCGCGATCTTGGCGGTCAGCTCCTCGTACTCGTCGACGAGCTCCTGCCGCTCAAGCGCGGCCAGCTTGCGCAGCTGCATGTCCAGGATGGCGCGGGCCTGGACCTCGTCGATCTCAAGCAGGCTCATCAGGCCCTGCTGGGCCTCGGCCGCCGAGGCGCTGGCCCGGATCAGCGCGATGACCTCGTCGATCCGGTCGATGGCCTTGAGCAGCGCGGCGACGATGTGCAGCCGCTCCGCCGCCTTGCGCAGCCGGAACTGGGTGCGCCTGACGATGACCTCGATCTGGTGCGCCACCCAGTACCTGATCATCTGGTCAAGCCGCAGCGTCCGCGGCACCCCGTCGACTAGGGCAAGGATGTTGGCGCCGAAGGTCTCCTGCAGCTGAGTGTGCTTGTACAGGTTGTTCAGCACGACCTTGGCGATGGCGTCGCGCTTGAGCACGAGCACAAGCCGCTGCCCGGTTCGCGCGCTGCTCTCGTCGCGCATCTCGGCGATGCCGCCGACGCGGCCCTCCCGGACCAGCTCGGCGATCTTAACGGCCAGGTTCTCCGGATTGACCTGGAACGGCAGCTCCTTGACGATCAGGCTGGCGCGGCCCCTGGCGTCCTCTTCCACCTCCACCACGGCGCGCATGGTAATCGAGCCGCGCCCGGTCCGGTACGCGTCGCGGATGCCGCGCCGGCCGACGATGAGGCCCCTGGTGGGGAAGTCCGGGCCCTTGATCCTCTCCATCAGCGCGTCGAGGAGATCCTCGTCGCTGGCCTCGAAGTGATCGAGGTACCAGGCAACCCCGCCGGCCACCTCGCGCAGGTTGTGCGGCGGGATCTTGGTGGCCATGCCGACCGCGATCCCCTCCGACCCGTTGACAAGCAGGTTCGGGAAGCGGCTCGGCAGCACGACGGGCTCGCGCGAGCGGCCGTCGTAGTTCTCGCGGAAGTCGACGGTGTCCTCGTTGATGTCCCGCAGCATCTCCATCGCCAGCGGGGCCAGGCGGCACTCGGTGTACCGCATGGCGGCCGGCGGGTCATTGCCCGGCGAGCCGAAGTTCCCCTGGCCGTCGATGAGCCGATAGCGCATTGACCACGGCTGGGCGAGCCGGACAAGCGCGTCGTAGATGGCGCTGTCGCCGTGCGGGTGGTACTGGCCCATGACGTCGCCGACGACCCTGGAGCACTTGAAGAAGCCGCGGTCGGGCCGGTAGCCGCCATCGAACATGGCGTACAGGATCCGGACGTGGACCGGCTTGAGCCCGTCTCGCACGTCGGGCAGCGCCCGGCCGATGATGACCGACATCGCGTAGTCGATGTAGCTGCGCTGCATCTCGTACTGGATGTCGACAGGCTCGACGCGGTCGTGGCCGCTCTCTGTAACCTCAGTCACGCAGGAGTTTCCTTAGCTGATCTAGATGTCCAGGAACCGGACGTCCTTGGCGTTGCGGGTGATGAACGAGCGGCGCGCCTCGACGTCCTCGCCCATCAGCACGCTGAACAACTCGTCCGCCTGCGCCGCGTCATCCAGCGTCACCTGCAGCAGCACCCGGTTCGCGGGGTCCATCGTGGTGTCCCACAGCTCCTCCGCGTTCATCTCGCCGAGGCCCTTGAACCGCTGCACCCCGTCCCGCGGCCGCGGGTCCTTGCGTCCCTCGGCGATGCCGGCCTGGATTACCCGGTCGCGCTCGGCGTCGCTGTACGCGTAGCCGGGCGGGACGTTCCTGCCCTCCCACTTGATCTTGTAAAGCGGCGGCTGGGCGATGTAGACGTGCCCGGCCTCGATCAGCGGCTTCATGAACCTGAACAGCAGCGTGAGCAGCAGCGTCCTGATGTGCTGCCCGTCCACGTCCGCGTCGGCCATCAGGATGATCTTGTGATAGCGCAGCTTGGTGATGTCGAACTCGTCGTGGATCCCGGCGCCGAGCGCGGTGATCAGCGCCTGCACCTCGGTGTTCTTCAGCACCCTGTCGATCCGCGACTTCTCCACGTTGATGATCTTGCCGCGGATGGGCAGGATGGCCTGGAACCTCGGATTCCTGCCGCCCTTGGCCGAGCCGCCCGCCGAGTCGCCCTCGACCACGTAGATCTCGGACTCCGCCGGGTCGGTGGACGAGCAGTCGGCCAGCTTGCCCGGCAGCGAGGTGTTGTCGAGCAGGCCCTTGCGGCGGGTGAGGTCGCGGGCCTGGCGCGCCGCGATCCTGGCCCTGGCCGCCTGGCTGGCCTTGGTGATGATGTCCTTAGCCTCGCCCGGGTTGCGCTCGAACCAGTCCCGCAGGTGGTCGTTGCAGGCCTTCTGCACGAACGACTTGGCCTCTGTGTTGCCGAGCTTCGTCTTGGTCTGGCCCTCGAACTGCGGCTCGGCGAGCTTGACCGAGACGATCGCGGTGAGGCCCTCGCGCACGTCCTCGCCGCTCAGGTTCTCGTCCTTCTCCCGCAGCAGCTTCTGGTCGCGCGCGTACCTGTTGATGATCGAGGTCAGCGCGGCGCGGAAGCCTTCCTCGTGCGTGCCGCCCTCGGCGGTGTTGATCGTGTTCGCGAACGTGTGCACCGACTCGGTGTACGCCCCGCTCCACTGCATGGCGATCTCGACGGATATCCCGTCTGCTTCTTCCCCGAAATCGATCACCGAGCCGTGGACCGGCTCCTTAGAAGCATTTATATACCGAACGAAATCGGCGATCCCGCCCGCGTACACGTACTCGGCGACCCGTGGCTCGGCCGGTCGTTCGTCGGTGATGGAGATCGACAGGTTCCTGTTGAGGAACGCCATCTCCTGCATTCGCCTGGACAGCGTCTCGAAGGACCAGTCCAGGGTCTCGAAGATGTCCTCGTCGGGCCAGAACGTGATCGTGGTGCCGGTCTCATCGGTCGCCGCCCCGCGGACCAGCGGGCCCATCGGGTCGCCGCGCCCGTAGCCCTGGGTCCAGGCGTAACCGTCCCTGCGTATCTCCACCTCAAGCATCAGCGACAGGGCGTTCACCACCGACACGCCGACCCCGTGCAGCCCGCCGGACACCGCGTAAGACTGCCCGTCGAACTTGCCGCCGGAGTGCAGCGTGGTCATCACGACCTCGAGCGCGGGGCGGTGCTCAACCGGGTGCTCGTCGACCGGGATGCCGCGGCCGTCGTCCTTTACCCGCACGCCGCTATCGGCGAGCAGCGTCACCTCGATGGCGTCGCAGTACCCGGCGAGGGCCTCGTCGACGGAGTTGTCCACGACCTCGTAGACCAGGTGGTGCAGGCCCCGCTCACCGGTGGAGCCGATGTACATTCCGGGTCGCTTGCGGACGGCCTCCAGGCCCTCGAGTACCTTGATCGAGCGTGCATCGTAGGACAAACTGAACTCCATCCTGCTTCCAGAAGCACCCGGCCGGGCCCCCCAGCTGTGGCCATCCGTGCGCCTATTCATTTTACCTGGGAGTACCGGCTGCCAGGGCCGTGTTGCGGTGTTGGCCCGGGGGACGACCCCCCGGACCCCCCGCTGCGCTCCGCGCCCCGCTACGGTACCTCGCCGTAGTGTCACGCGGCTGGGAGGCTGCTTGCCCCCACGAGCCCACCCCCGACCCTCCGCAGGCCGCGTGATCTCGGCGCTTCGCTCCTCGCCAGCCCCCACCCACCTCCCCATCCCCCTTCACTGCCCGGCCTAGCCGTACGTGTCGCCGGGGCCCTTACTGCCCGGTACCCGCCAGCCGCCGCGGCGGCGCGGCGGCGCGGGGCCGCGCAGCTTTACCCTGCGCACGGTGCCGTCGCCGAGTTCGGCGTTCAGCCGCCGGATCAGGTCCGGTGCGAGCAGCCGGACCTGGGTGGCCCAGGCCGTCGAGTCGGCGGTCACTGCAAGCTCCCCGTCGGCGAACGTATCGGGCCGGGTATGCGCGGCCAGGTCCGGGCCGACGATCTCAGCCCAGCGGCCGAAGACCGAGCCCATCGCGGCCTGCTGCTGCCAGCCACGGCCGTCGAGCAGGCCGCCGATGGCGGCGGAAAGCGGCTGCGGGTCCTCGCGGCGCGCACGTTCGGTTTCCCTGCCGCCCGCCGGGCGCTGGTGGCCGGCCGGCAGGTCGCCCCTGGCCCGCGCGTCCGCCTTGGCCTCGGCGAGTGCCTCGGCCGCGAGCCGCGCCCGGCCCGGCCCGGCGGACCGCCCCTGGTTTACCGGTCCCGGCTGGTCAGCTGACTCCGGCTGGTCAGTCGGCACGGCTGACCGCCCCGGCGCGGACGGTGAACCGGGCGCCGGCCAGCACGTCGGGAATGTCGGCCGGCACCGCGGCGGTGATCAGCACCTGCTCGCCGCCCGAGATCAGGGCCGCCAGCCGTTCCCTGCGGCCGACGTCGAGCTCGGCGAACACGTCGTCGAGGATCAGCACCGGATCCTCGCGTCCGTCCCGCAGCAGCGCGAAGCTGGCCAGGCGCAGCGCAAGCGCAAGCGACCAGGACTCGCCGTGGCTGGCGTAGCCGCGGGCAGGCAGGCCGCCGATGGACAGCTCAAGCTCGTCCCGGTGCGGGCCGACCAGGCAGACGCCACGGTCGAGCTCGCTCGCCCTCGCCGCCGCCAGCGCCTTCAGCATGGCGGTCTCCAGGCCGGGTATCGCTTCGGCGCGGCCGGGAGTCGCTGCGCCCTGGCCGGGGGCGCCCTGGCCGGGGGCGCCGACCATCCCGGCGCCTGGCTCGGCTATCCCGGCGGAATCGGCTACTGAGCAGCGGTAGGTCATCTCGGCCTCGCCCGCGCCGCTGGATGCGGCACCGCCCGCGCCGCGGGAAACCGCCTCGTAGGCCGCGGCCACGTGCGGCCGCAGCGCGGCCACCAGGCGCATCCTGCCGTTCAGCAGCGGCGCGCCCGCTCGTGCCAGCTGCGTGTCCCAGGCATCGAGCGTGGCCGTCACCGACTCGCGCGCGGTGCCGCGCAGGTGGCCGCGGGCGCCCGCCGACTTCAGCAGTGCGGTGCGCTGCCGAAGGACACGCTCGTAGTCGGCGCGGACGCCGGCGTACCGCGGCGCGGTGGCGACCAGCAACTCGTCGAGGAACCTCCGGCGCTCGCCGGGGTCGCCCTTGACCAGGGCCAGATCCTCCGGCGCGAACAGCACGGTGCACAGCGCGCCCAGGATGTCCCGCGGCCGCGGCAGCGGCGACCGGTTCAGCCTGACCCGGTTGGCACGGCCCGGGTTGACCTCGACCTCGATGAGCGAGTCGCGCTGCGACCCGGTCACCGCCGCCCGCAGTACCGCACGTTCTGCGCCGCGCCTGACCAGCGGCGCGTCGGTGGCGACCCGGTGGCTGCCCAGCGTGGCCAGGTACCCGACCGCCTCGACCAGATTGGTCTTGCCCTCCCCGTTCAGCCCGCTGAACGTGGTAACCCCCGGCCCCAGGTCGATGCTGAGCTCGCCGTAAGACCTGAAGTCGGTAACCGCGAGCCGAGTCAAATGCACAGCCCGAGCCTACGGCGAAAAGGGCGAGGCTACGGCGAGGAGCGCGAGGCGCAAGCCTCGCCATCGCGCGGCCCGCGAGGGGCCGACAGGCCCCTCCGGCCGCGTGATACTACGGCGAGCACCGCAGTCGGGGCGCGAAGCGCGGCGGGTTAGCCCGGGGG
>JBOHCG010000061.1:0-21239 GCA_050698735.1 Streptosporangiaceae bacterium
AGCGAGGACAGCGAGGACAGCGAGGGCACCGAGGGCACCGAGGAAGGCAACCCAGCCGTCGGCGAAGCCACCCTCATCGACCAGGCCTTCGCCACGATGCGCCTTCCCGCAACCTGAACGCGGGCAGCAGGCGGCCTAACTCCCCGCGGGCGTCCGCCGCGCGGTCAGGAACAGCTCGACAAGCTCGCGCGTCGTAGTCGCGTCCTCGGGCGCCTTGTCGTCGCGCCACCTCCCGGTGAACCGCGGGAACCGCATGGCCAGCCCCGCGTCCTGCTCTATCTGCCCCCACCCGGCGGTGTAGTTCGGCGACAGCGTGAGCTCGGCGGACAGGATCTCAAGCACCAGCCCAGGCTCGAACCACACGTCCGGTTCAGCCCGCGCATCCACTCGGGCCGGCCGTTCCGGAACAGCCAGCGGAGCTAGCCGCACCGGCAGCGCCGCCAGGTCGGCATCGGTGAACCCCGCGCCGCACTTGGTCACCGCGCGGAACATGTCGGCGTCCGCGTCGTAGGCCGCGAGCAGCACCGCGCCGTACACCCCGACCCGCCGCCCGCGCCCGGCGAACGCGCCGACGACGGCAAGGTCGAGCGTGTCGGACAGCTCGGTCCGGTAGTCCCGCTTCAGCTTGATCCACTGCCAGCCGCGCGCGCCGGCCTTGTACCCGGAGTCCGGGCCGACGGACTTGCACACCAGCCCCTCGCACCCGTCCGTGATCGCCTGCTGGAACGTCGCGTCCAGCACGGCCGGATCGGAGACCGAAGCCGCCGTCGTCAGCCGCAGCCGCGGCCTGACGGTGATCGCCGAAGCCAGCCGGGCCCGCCGCTCCGGATACGGCAAACGCGTCAAATCCTCCCCGTCGGCGTACAGCAGCTCGAAGCAGAACAACCCCACGGGCACGTCCTGGATCGCCTGCTCGATGCCGTACTTACGACGCCGCAGCATGACCTCGCCGAACGGCCGCAGCTCGCCCGCGGCCGCGTCGTACGCGACCACCTCGCCCTCGACGATCGCCTCCCGCGGCCCCAGCCCCGCCGCCAGCAGCGACACGACATCGGGAAACTGAGAAGAGATCTCCTCGAGTCGCCGGGTGAACAGCTCGATCGTCCCGTCGGCGGTCCGGTGCGCCTGCACCCGCACCCCGTCGTACTTGTACTCCGCCGAGCACTGCCCGCCCAGCTTGGCCAGGATCTCCGCGGCGTCCGACAGCCGCTGCGCCAGCATCACCCGCACCGGGTTGCCCGGCCGCACCTGCAGCGCCTCGACCGCGCTCAGCCCCCCGTCGACCAGCACGGCCGCGACCCGCCCCAGGTCGCAGCAGATGCTGTACCCCCGCTCCAGCACCGGCCGAGCCGCCCGCCCGCCGCCGTACACCTGCGCCAGCGCGTCCAGGATGGTGGGGGTCCCGATGCCGAGCCGCAGGCTCTTGGTCACCAGCCGCAGCAGGTAGCGCGCCTCCAGCGGCGTGGCCCTGCCGAGCAGCCCGGCCAGCAGTTCCAGCTTGCGCCCCTGCGACCCGGCCCCCTCTGCCGCCGCGATCTGCCGCAGCGTGCGCACCACCTCCGCGACCTCCAGGCTGGCCGCCCGGTCGGCCGCGACGGCCGCCAGCAGCCCCTCGGCGGCCTCGCCAAGATCGCCGGCCTCCCGCACCCCTACGGCGACCTGCGCCGCATTGACCCCGGTGGCGGCGGCCACCGCCCGGATCGCGAGCTTCTCCGCCAGCCCCAGGTCGATCCCGGCGAACTCCGGCGCGATCAGCCCCTGGCACAGGTAACACACCGTCGGCAGCAGCCCGGCCGGCGTCTCCGCCAGCAGCGCGGCCAGCCGCTCGGTCAGCGCCAGCCGGCTGCTGACCCGCTCCAGGTCCCGGTAGGCCTCGGCCACGACCAGATACCGCACGGCGCCCCCTTCCACTTCCCGATCATGGCACGCCCCCTCCTCGCCGTACCCAGCCGACCGTCTGACCTAACCCGAGGCTCGCACCACTGATCGTTCAGAAAATTATTTTAAATATGCAGAACGGGCAGTGGTGCTTCCCCCGGACACCGCTACGCCCTGGCGGCTAAGACGTCGGGACCCTTCACCACAGACCGCCCCTTCACCTTGAGCATGGACCCTGCCCGCCTGCCCGTCGGCCTCGGCTGATCTACCGCGGGCATCGCTGGCCGCAGAAAGCTCACGGCGCCGTGCTGGCGATCTGCCGCCAGGTGGTCCCATCCGTGGTGTGCCACAGTCCGGCGTTCGGTGCCAGCAGCCAGGCAAGGGTGCCGGACTGCACGTCGAACTTGCCGAACGCCCCCTGCTCGCCGAACAGCGCCTGCCGCCACGTCACCCCGCCATCCGTGCTGTCCCAGACGGTGTTCGGCGTCGCGATCCAGAGCACCTCGGGTGAGCCGGCCGCGATCGCGGCCGCGTCCTGGCGGGGCAGCGAGCCCGGCAGGACCGGCTCGGTCAAGCTCGGGGTCGAGGCCGCGACGGTCCAGGTCTGCCCGACGTCCACCGAGCGCATGAGTGCCTTGGTGCTGCTGCCCGCGGCCGCACCGCCGGTGCACAGCAGCCACCAGTCATCCGGGCTCGCGGCCGCGAACAGGATGTTGTCGCCGTCCCCGCGGCACATGTCCTCCGGGCCGGCCGGCGTCGCTCGCACCGTCCACCGGGCGCCGCCGTCCGTCGTGCTGGCCAGCGCGGGATGCGTGCCCTGCAGCAGGACGACCGCATCGGTAGCGGACAGCACGTCAAGCTGCGGCTCCAGCAGGGACGTCGACCCACCCGGAAGGGACTAGGCAGCGTGGACCAGCAGCACATCACGGTGGACGGCCAGCGGATCGCGTTCGCCCAGAGCGAGGGCACCGAACGCCCCGTCATCCTCGTACACGGCAACTCCTCCTCGGCCCGCACCTGGGGGCCGATCCTGGCCGGGCCGTTCGGCCAGCGATTCCGCTGTCTGGCCCCTGACCTGCCAGGTCACGGCGATTCAGGCAAGGCCGCGAACCCCGCGGACTACTCGCTGCCCGGCTACGCCGCGGCGCTCACCGGGTTCGCCCTGGCAACCGACGCCGCAGACGCGGTGCTCGTCGGCTGGAGCCTGGGCGGCCACATCGCGATCGAGGCTGCTCCGGCGCTGCCCGCCGCGCCTGGGTTCGTGGTGTTCGGCACCGCGCCGGTCGGCTCGGCGGATCAGCTGGCCGAGGCCTTCCTGCCGAACCCCGCGATGAACGTTGGTTTCACCGCCGAGGTCTCCTCGGATGACGCGCGCACGTTCGCGGGCAGTCTCACCACGGCGGGTTCTGCCCTTCCGCTCGACGACTTCGTCGCGGACATCCTGCGCACCGACGGCGACGCACGGCCCGGGTTGCTCGCCAGCGTCGGCGCGGGCCGCTTACCGACCAGACTGCCATCGTCGCCGCCCTAGACCGCCCGCTTGCCATCCTGCACGGCGACCGTGAGCAGCTGGTCAGCCTCGACTACATCAACAAGCTCACGATCCCGAGCCTGTGGCGCGGCGCCGTCCAGGTGATCCCCGACGCCGGCCACGCCCCGCACCAGGAAGCCCCCGAGGCGTTCACCGCCCTGCTCGAGGACTTCATCGCCGACCTCGGCTGACCCTCCAGCCCCTGCCCGCACTTCCTCTCCACGCGCCGCCCGTCCCGTCGCCCGCCCGTAGCAGGTGCGGGGCCCCCTGCCCCCGCTCGGGCATGCTCGCCTCGTCCGGCGACGGGGTGCGGGGCCCCTTAGCCCCGTCTTATGGGGGTGATGAGCCCCGCACCCCGTGACGGGTTGCGGCGACGGTACCGTTTTGTCAGATCAAGGTGACAGTGTGTGGTCATGTCTAGGAGATCCGTATATGACGTGGAACGGCTGGGGCAGGTGTTGCAGGCGCAGTACCAGGTGATTGCCCGTCGGCAGGCGCTGCGGTGCGGCGTGCCGCCGAACACGCTGGACCGCTATGCCGCCCGGGGTGGCCGCTGGCAGCGGCTGCTGCCGGGTGTCTACCTGGCGGTCACCGGGACGCCGACGCAGAGCCAGCGCGAGATGGCAGCCCTGCTGTACGCCGGGCCGCAGAGCCTGATCACCGGCCCCGCCGCCGTGCGGCGTCATCATCTGCGCTCTGCGGGGCCAGATGTGGTGGACGTGCTCATTCCGTGGAGCCGCAAGCGGCAGAGCGTCGCGTTCGTCCGCGTCCACCGCACGAAGCGGATTCCGGAGCGGTTGTTCGTCTCCAGCAGCATCCGCTTCGCCAGGCCCGCGCGCGCGGTGGCGGATGCGGCGCGCCTGATGACCCGGTTCGATGACGTTCGCGCCGTCGTCTGCGAAGCCGTCCAACGCCGGGCTTGCACTGTGTCCGAGCTGACCGGGGAACTCCGGGCAGGGCCCATGCCAGGATCTGCGCTGCTGCGGGAAGCGCTGGCTGAGGTCGGCGACGGGGTCCGGTCTGTCGCGGAGGGAGACTGCCGGATCCTGATCCTTCGCTCCGGTCTGCCCACGCCGGTGTTCAATGCGCGTTTGTTCGACGCGGACGGGGTCTTCATTGCCATGGTTGATGCCTGGTGGGCCGCCGCCGGGGTGGCGGCGGAGGTCGACTCCCGTGCGTACCACCTGTCGGCTGAGGATCAAGACCGCACCGCAGAGCGGCACGACAGGCTGACGGCCCACGGCATTCTCCCGCTGCATTTCTCGCCGAAGCGGATCAAGACCGATCCGGGCGGCGTCATCGCAGACCTGAGGGACGCGATCGAGCAAGGGCTGCGCCGGCCGCCCCTGCCGATCACCGCGCTGCCGCCGGCCGGCTAGCGCCCGGGCAAGCGACGGGACGTGGGTTTCATGTCACCAGCGGGTCGAGGTCTACGGCTCGGTCAGCGGAGCACGCTGACACACGGGCTGAAGCTCACCGACACCCGCCGGGCCGTCCGCGGGCACGGCGGGACCGCGGACCGGAACCGGCGAGACCAGCGGTACCGCCGGTACCGCCGGAACCGCCGGAACCGCCGGGACCGCCGGAACCGCCGGAGCCGCCGGAGCCGCCGGAGCCGCCGGAGCCGCCGGGACCGGCCGCAGCCGGGCTGTCAGCAGGACCGCCGAGACGACGCCTCCCGCGGCGAAGAACCCGATGATCAGGACCAGGGCGTGCTGGAAGGCGGGGATCGGGTCGGCCGGGGACACCCTGGACAGGATCGCCACCAGGCCTGCCACGCCGAGCACCGTGCCCACCTGCCGCCCGGTGTTGAGGATCCCGCTCCCGGTGCCGAACCTCGCCGGGGTCAGCGACGCGCTGCCCGCGCCGAGCAGCGAGGGGATGGCCAGCCCGACCCCGGCGCCGCCGAGCAGCTGGGCGGGCAGCAGGTGGGTCAGGTAGGCCGGCTGGGCCTGGATCTGGGCGAGCCACAGCAGCTGGGCACCGGCGTTGACCGCGCAGCCGATAGCCGCGACCCGGCCGGGGCCGCCAAGCAGGGCCGTCAGCCGCGGCGCGACGACGCGGGCGAACGGGAGCACCATCAGCGGCCCGGGCGCGATGGCCAGCCCGGCCTCGACGGCCGAGTAGTGCCACACTCCGGTGAGGAACTCGACCGCGCTGAGCACGAAGGCGCCGAACCCGGCGTAGTACAGGATCGAGGCGGCGAACGCGCCGCTGAAGGTCCGCGAGCGCAGCAGCTCGAGCTCGATGACGGGGGAGTGGTGCCACCGCGAGCGCGCCACCATCGCCGTGCCCGAGGCCAGCGAGGCGGCGAGCAGGCCGATGAAGGAGGCCGAGCCCCAGCCCCAGCCGGGGGCCTTGACCAAGGCGAGCGCGACCAGGCCGACGGCCGCGGCGAGCAGCCCGGCGCCGATCAGGTCGGGCCTGCCGCGCGACGCCGAATCGCGACTTTCCGGCACCACCCTGGCGGCCAGGATCACGGCGAGCACCCCGACCGGCACGTTGACCCAGAACACCCAGCGCCAGTCGATCTGCACCAGGCTGCCGCCGATCACCGGGCCGAGCGCGGCGCCGAGCGCGCCGAACGCCGACCAGGTGCCGATCGCCTTCGCCCTGCCCTGGGCCGGGACGACGGCAAGCAGCAGGGACAGCGACGCGGGCACCATCGCCCCCGCCCCGGCCGCCTGGACCACCCGGGCCGCGATCAGCCAGGCCACCCCCGGTGCCAGCCCGCACAGCGCCGACCCGAGGGTGAACCCGGCCAGCCCGCCGACGAAAAGCTTCCGCCGCCCGATCCGGTCGGCCCACCGGCCGGCCGGCACGAGGACCGCCGCGAACACGATCGTGTAGGCGTTCAGCACCCAGGACAGCGAGCTCAGGCTGGTGCCCGGGTACTGCTTGCTGATGTAGGGGAACGCCAGGTTGACGATGAACAAATCAAGGCTCGACATGAACACGGCCAGTGCCAGCACGCCGATCACCGCGGTGACCCGGCGGGCATCTGACGCGGCCGCCGCCACCGGGGGAGTTCCTGCCGTCGCCGGGGGAGTTCCTGCCGTCGCCGGGGGAGTTCCTGCCGTCGCCGGGGGAGTTCCTGCCGTCGCCGGGGGAGTGCCAGCCGTCGCCGGGGGAGTGCCAGCCGTCCGCGGGGGAGTTCCTGCCGTCGCCGGGGGAGTGGAGCTCACCGTCATCCTCCTAGTAAGTCTGGAATTCGGACTCACTCTAACGTAAGATCGGCGGTGAGTCCAGAAAACAGACCGACTGAGGTAAGCTGTGATCCATGGCTAGTGTCCCCGCCGACCCGAGGGTCTGCTCGATCGCCCGCACCCTGGATGTCGTCGGCGAGAAGTGGGCGCTGCTCGCCGTGCGCGAGGTATTCCTCGGCAACCGCAAGTTCGACGAGATGGTGCACCGCACCGGGGCGCCGCGCGACACGCTCGCGGCCCGGCTCCGCACCCTGGTCGCCGCCGGGATCCTCGAGCGGCGCCCGTACTGCGAGCACCCGGCCCGCTACGAGTACCACCTGACCGCCGCGGGCCGCGACCTGTACCCGGTCATCGTCACCCTGATGCGCTGGGGCGACAAGTACCTGGCCGGCGAGCAGGGCCCGCCGCTGGTCCTGCAGCACCACTGCGGCCACCAGCTCACCGCCCAGCTGGTCTGCCAGGCCTGCGGCGAACCGCTGCACGCCCGCGACACCAGGCCGCTGACCGCCGTCTCAGCAGCGAGCTGAGCGCGCCAATCCGCGCCGCGAAGCCCCGATCGACCGCGACAACCGGGCGCCGGACCGCGTGCAGGCAAGGGCAACTCGCCAGAGGTCCAGTTCGGTGACAGCAACGGCACGCCGAGCAAGGTCGCCGGGCTCGCCTCGGGCGAGTGCGGCTTCAACGTCCTGGCGCCCAACCCGGCTCCCGAGGCCGGCGTCATCGGCGTCACCCCGGTGTTGGAGCACATCTCGGTGCCGTGGAGGCTCTAGCTCTCCGCAGGTAACGTAGGGCCGTCCCGCCCGCGCCTCGAGCGCACGGCGGGGCGGCCCTCGTTTTTCCTGAGCCCTGGAGGCTCGCCACCGGTTTACCAAGCTCGGCCACTCCCGCGTAAGCCTGTACTACGACTCCCCGCCGAGCCCGCGCATCTCCCCATGCACAGCAACCCCGTCCACCACGCTCACCAGAACGAACGCCCTGAACCCTGCTCCCTCGAGCCGCTTGAGCTGCGCGCCGAACTTCCCGCTCCTGCGCACCGTCTCGACCACGACACCGGGCTGCTCCGCGCGCATCTCCCGCGCCACCGCCAGCGCGTCCGCCATCGGCACATCCGGCTCCATGAGCACCGCCACCGCGTCCCGCGCCGCTTCCTCGGACAGCAGGTCCACGATCCGCTCGAACCCGATGGAGAACCCGCACGCGGGCACGTCGTGCCCGAGCGACCGCCCGATCATCTTGTCGTAGCGCCCGCCGCCTGCCACCGAGAAGGACACGTCCGGGTGGGTGACCTCGAAGACCTGCCCGGTGTAGTACCCCATCCCGCGCACGAGCGTCGGATCGAACTCCCAGCTCAGCGAGCGCTCCGCGGCCAGCCGGTCGAGGCAGGCCACGGTCGAGGCCAGGTCGGAGATCACCGGCGCTGCCAGCCCGGGCACCGCCTCGGCGAGCGCGTCGGCCAGCTTCGGAGCCGGCACCCCTGCCAGCCCCAGGATCTTCTCCTCCACCGCGGAGATCACGGCCACCGGCAGCCCGAGCCCCGCGAGTTCCGAACGCACCCCTTCCCAGCCGATCCTGTCCAGCTTGTCCAGCACGATGAAGAAGGCGTCCCACGATGCCTCGGGAACCCCGCTGTCGGCCGCGAGCGCGGCGAGGAACCGCCGGTCCGACAGCCTGATCGTGGTCCCGTCGAGCCCGATGGCCGCGAGCGCGAGGCTGGTCGCCTCGATCAGTTCGGCCTCGGCCAGGACGCTCGGCTCGCCGATCATGTCGATGTCGCACTGGTAGAACTGCCGGTACCGGCCCCGCTGCGGCTTCTCGGCCCGCCACACCGGCCCCACCTGCAGCGACCGGAACGGCGTCGGCAGCCTCGCGTGGTTGTGCCCGTAGAACCTGGTCAGCGGCACCGTCAGGTCGTAGCGCAGCCCCAGGTCCACCAGGTCGCGCAGCGCGGTCCCGGCCTCGACCCGCGGCGGCAGCCCGCGCCGCAGCACCTCGTAGACCAGCTTCTCGTTGTCCGCGCCCTCCCCGCTCTGCAGCCGCCCGATGTCCTCGAGCGCCGGGGTCTCGATCCGCTGGTACCCGAAACGGCGGTAGACCGCCGAGATCGACTCGAGCACATGGTCCCGGACGGCGACGTCTGCGGGCAGCAGGTCCCGCATCCCCCTGGCCGGGCTGTTGTCGATCCTCATCGGGTCCTTCCCTCGTGGTGCCAGCGCCGCGCGCCGTCAAGGCCGCCGGCAGCGGGCGGCACACGCCATAGTAAAGGCCGTCGCGCCGAACCTCGCGACCAATAAACTCCCGACATGACATCGCCATCCCCCGTCGTCATCATGATCGACGCGATCCACGACAACGTGCACAGCATCCCGGCCAACGCCGTCAAGGTCGCCGGTTACGTGACTGGCACCAGCGACATCGAATGGACCGCCGCGGACTGGGCCCGCTTCAGCACCCCGGCCAAAGTCCGCGTCAACCAGTGGCCAGGCAGCAACCCGCTGCTCGGCGACGTGCTCGACGTCGAGCCCGGGGCCTGGACCAACGAGGGTGCGGCCCAGGCCTGCGTGGAGCGCAAGAAGAACGGCCTGCCGATCAACCTCTACAGCTCACAAGACAACCTGACCCCACTGCTGAACGCGTGCATCGCCGCCGGCGTGACCACCGGCAATCTGTGGGTTGCCAACTACGACCTGTCCATCGAGGAGGCCACGTCCCTGGTCGTGCACCGCTACGGCCCCTGGCCGATCCAGGCCGTCCAGTGGGCCTCCCCGTCGTCCAACCCGAACACCCTCATCCCCGGCTCCAAGCTCACCCTGAAGGAAGGCAACTGCGATCTCTCCGCCACCGCGCCCACCTGGCTGTCCGGCGTGCAGGCCGGCTACAACGTGCCAGGCTGAGGTCCGCGCCCCCGCCCTCCGTCCCGCCCCCCTTCAAAGGCTTATTTATCCGAACGGGCAGTGGTTCCCGCCCCCCGTCCGCCATCACCCGCCGGTTGGCTTCCCTCCCCGGGCGCCACCGGCGGGCCTGCTTCAGTCCCTTCCGCAAAACCCGAAGTATCCGCCTCAGCTCCTCCTCGGGCTCCCGCAGTGCCCTCCCCAGCTCCTCCTCGGGCTCCCGCAGTGCCCTCCCCAGTTCCCCATCGTGCAAGCATCAGCGCCCCCACCTGAAACCCCAGGAGCACCACTATTACCGCGGGCACCAGGACGTCCCGCACCCCCGGAACCCAGCCCGCCGCCACCCCGCTTGCGCTGATCCCCCCGAGCACCCCGTAACACAGCGTCCCCACGGCCGGCCATGCCACGAGGCCGACCCGCTTGGACGCCCAGTAGGCCCGCTCCGCCGACCCCAGGTGGATCGGCACCCGCGCTCCCGCCGCCAGCCCGGCCGCCCCCCACCCGGACGCCCCGATCATGGCCAGCAGCAGTACACCCCCTACCGCCAGCGCCACCACCACTCCGCCAGGCTATCCCCGCCGTCCCGCCGAGCCGTCCCTTCCGCAAACCCCTTCGTCCCTGTCGCCCGGCCCATCCATGCTGTGTATGCCAAGCATTGCGCTTGACATCTCAATCATGCTTGATATAGTTAGCAGCAGACCAAGAGGAGGCACATCATCATGGCAACCACGCTCATGCCGGAACTGCCGAGGGAGTTCCTGGCCGCCGCCCGCAAGGGCCAGGAGTACGCACTCGACGCGATCAGGACCTGGGTGCAGACCGTTCAGTCCGCCATGCCCGAGATCCCCGCGCCGCAGATCCCGTTCGCGAACCGGCTGCCGAAGCCGGAGGCGGTCCTGGCCAACGCCTACGACTTCGCCGGCCAGTTGCTCGCCAGCCAGCGCCACTTCGCGGAAGAGCTGATCAAGGCCGCCGAGCCGCTGCTGCCCGCCCTCGGCAACGGCCGCAACGAGCCCGCCGCGCCCGCCGCGCCGCAGGCTCCCGCCGCGGAAACCGCGAGGACCGCGCCGCAGGCCCCCGCCGAGGACACCGCGAGGACCGCGCCCGCAACGCACCAGACCGCCGCCGCGCACGCCGCGAGCGCGCCGCACACCACTCGGACCGCGCCGAGGGCTTCCGCCACGGGCACCCCGCGGACCACGCCGAAGGCCCCCGCCAGCCGTCGCCAGGCCACGCCGAAGGCCGACAGCTAAGCCCGTGACGAGTGCGCGGCCGCCCAGGAACCAACCGGAGCGGCCGCGCACTATAGTTTGCGGCCGGAAAAGCCGACGCCATCGGGCCGGCACGCGGCGCGCCCATGGCCGCCTCGAAACGGACGCCAGCGTCCGATGGCCGCTTCGATGGCCCGCGCGAGCACCTGCTGCCCGTACCCGGCGGGGGCGCTCGCGCGCCCGCGCGCCCGCGCGCCCGCGCCCGACCTAAAGTGAAGTAGTCGGATGCGCGGAATCGGGTCCATAGTCGAAGGGTGAGGCCGGACTCCGGGTGGCAGCATGCGGGTGGTTGAACTGTCCGACCACCCGGCCGAGATGCTCGACCAGGTGGCGCGGCAGCGGCAGTCCGCGCAGCGGCGCGCGCAGGACCAGCCGAGCCTTGCCCGCGCCTCCGCCGACCGGCTCGACGAGAGGCAGCGGGCCGAGATCCACCGCCTCATCCTGCGCGACCACGCCTTCCACGCAACCGGCCGCGACACCCGGCCGCGTAAGTAGTCTGGGGGACCATGTCAGGCCATCAGCCGCGGCTGTACAACTCGCTGGGCCGCCGGATCGAGGATTTCGTCCCGCTGAGCGACCCGGCCACCATGTACAGCTGCGGTCCCACTGTGTACGCGTACCCGCACCTGGGCAACATGCGCCCCGACCTGGACCAGGGCCGCGCCAAGGAAGACCTGACCCCGGCCGAGCAAAACGACATCGAGCAGCTCGTAGCCGCCCGCACCCAGGCCCGCAAGGAACAGGACTGGCCCCGAGCCGACCAGATCCGCGCCGAACTAGACGCCCGGGGCGTCCAGGTCACAGACACCCCAGAAGGCCCCGCCTGGCACCTGCGTTAGCCAGCCGGCCGTACAGCCGACCACAAAGCCGACCCGCTCCAGCACCCCGTCCAATACCGCGCCGCTCCCCGGGCCGCCCGCCGCCGCTGGCATGAATACAGCTTTTTATCCGAACGAGTAGTGGTGCCCGTCCCGGGTGCCGGCCCTTCCCCCGGGTGGTTTATCCGATAGCAACCAAACGATCTGGACAAGTCACCAGGTTCGCGACAGCCAAACTGGCATAATCATGCCGTCTCACGACCAACCGCAACTGGCCGTAGGGATCGAGACCTCATAGGACGGTGCACAGGACATGATCCACATGAGAAAGGCCCGGCTGACGGCCGGGATACTGCTGGGGGCGGGGGCGCTCATAGCCCCGTTCGCGGTCGCCTCAGGGGCGTCCGCGGCCTCCGGCACGAGCCCGAACGCGCCGACGCAGGTGCCCTCGGGCATCAGCGCGGCCCAGCTGCCGGGTACCACGGTTCTCGGGAACACCCCGAAGAGCCAGAAGGTAGTCGTGTCGTTCATCCTGAAGATGAACAACATGTCTTCGCTCGAGGCCTCGGTCGAGCACGGCATCCCAAGCTCGCAGTTCGACTCGGTCAGCCAGTTCGCCGCCAAGTACGGCCAGTCCGCGTCGAACATCAACGCGCTGACCAGCTACCTGGCCGGCTACAACATCAAGACCACGGTCTACGCCGACGACCTGGACGTGGTGGCCACAGGCAAGGCGGGCAACTTCGACAAGGCGCTGACCATCACGGAAGAGAACGTGAAGGTTCCCGCCGAGGCGGGCAACGCGCTGTACGGCGGCGGCCGCAAGGGCACGTACTACACCAACACGCAGGAGCCGCTGCTGCCGTACAACCTGGCCAAGTTCGTGACGGCCATCCTCGGCCTGTCGAACTACGGCCCGTACGTCAGCGAGACCGTCAAGCCGGCCAGCGAGACCAAGCCGCAGGCGGGCAGCAACGCCACCTGCATCGCCGAGTTCGGCCTGTCCAACGGCTGCCACCTGCCGTCCGACTTCGCCAGCATGTACAACCTGAACCCGCTGTACAACAAGGCGAACGGCACCGGCCAGACCATCGGCATCGTCACCCTGGCCGCGGTTGACAGCGGACCAGCGACCTTCTGGTCCACCATCTCGCACACCAACCGCACCGGCCAGCTCATCGTCGACAACGTCGACGGCGGCCCTGGCGCGCCGAGCGCCGCCTCCGGCACGGTCGAGACCGACCTGGACATCGAGCAGTCCGGTGCGCTCGCCCCCGGCGCCAACATCATCGACTACCAGGCGCCGAACACGGACTACGGCTTCATCGACGCGTTCTTCACCGCGGCGAGCCAGAACATCGCCAGCGGCGTCTCCGCGAGCTGGGGCGAGTCCGAGACCGTCATCGACGCGGCCATCCGGTCCGGCGAAGAGGCGGCCGGCTACATCGAGTCCTTCGACGAGTCCTACCTCGAGATGGCCGCGCAGGGCCAGTCCGCGTTTACCTCCTCGGCCGACGCGGGCGCCTACACCGCCAGCGAGGACCTCGGCACCGACAACCTGTCGGCCGACCAGCCGGCGGACAGCCCGTTCATCACCGCGGCCGGCGCCACCTCGCTGCCGGGCACCACGTACCTGTCCGGTCCTGACGGCACCGCCACCGCCACCAACAACGCCACGCGCATCTGGGGCTGGGACTACCTGTGGGCGGGGATCGCGTCGACCAACGGCATATCGCTGGAGGAGGCCGCGGAAGAGGATGTCGTCGGCAGCGGCGGCGGCTTCAGCGTGGACGAGCCCGAGCCGTCCTACCAGAAGGGCGTGTCGGGCACCAACGTCTACCACGCGGTGGAGTACCTGACCCCGACCGACTACGTCGAGGTCGCTCCGGGCCTGACCGAGCCCATCTCCTGGAACTTCAACCCGACGCCCAGCGTGAGCTTCGGCGCCGGCAGCGGCCGGGCCATCCCGGACGTGAGCACCAACGGCGACCCGCAGACCGGTTACCTTGTCTACAGCCCCTCGATCGGCGGGCTGTCCGAATACGGCGGCACCAGCTTCGTCGACCCGCAGCTGAACGGCTCCAACGCGGTCATCGACTCGTACGTGGGTCACCGGGTCGGCTTCTGGAACCCGGTCATGTACGGTGCCGTGGCCAACGGCGTCAACGGTATCTTCACCAACATCAACACCGCCGGCACCAGCAACGACAACATCTTCTACACCGGCAACCCCGGTGACGAGTACAACGAGGGCATCGGCCTTGGTCAGCCGAACCTGTACAACCTGACCAAGATCTTCTCCGAGATCCTGCCCTTCTAGTCCCATACCAGCGAAGCCCGGGCCGCCCAGCGGCCCGGGCTTCGTCGTCCCGGAGGGTTATCCGATAGCAACACAACGATCTCGGCAACTCCCTCCGTCGATCTCCGGCGGCTTGCCATAATCAGTGACGACTCATGGCTAACCGCAACTAGCCACGACGGTCGCGATCTCATAGGGGAGCACAGGGACATGAATCGCTTTTTGAATGCACGACTATCGGCAGGCGTGCTGCTGGGGGTGGCGGCGGTAGTGGCCCCCTTGGCGGTCGCGGGCGGCTCGGCCGGCGCCGCGACGAGCACGAACACACCGGTTCCTACCGGCATCAACGTGCCGTCGATACCGGGCGCTTCGGTCTTCGGGAACGTCAAGGCCAAGACGCCGGAAACCGTCTCGTTCGTCATGAAGGAGCAGAACGCGTCGGCCCTGGAGAGCCAGGTCACGGCGGGCGTCAAGAGCTACCTGTCGGTCAGCCAGTTCGCCGCCAAGTACGGCGCGTCGGCGTCTGCCATCTCCGCGCTGACCAGCTACCTGGCCAAGTACAGCATCAAGGCCAGCGTGGACGCGGACGACATCGACGTGGTTGCCACCGGCACCGCGGGTGACTTCAACAGCGCGCTGTCGGTGAAGCAGTCCGAATACAAGGTGCCCGAGCAGTCCGTCTTCGGCCAGCTCAACCCGGTGCCCGCGCAGACCGTTTACACCAACACCAGCGAGCCGCTGCTGCCCGCCAGCCTGGCCAGCTCGGTGTCGACGATCCTCGGCCTGACGAACTACAACCCGTTCGTGAACCAGATCGCAAAGCCGAACAGCCTCAAGGCCACCGCGGCGGCGGGCAGCACCGTGAACGCCACCTGCGTGGCGGACTTCGGCCTGCCGAACGGCTGCCACCTGCCGTCCGACTTCGCCAAGATGTACAACCTTGACCCGCTGTACGCGAAGGCGAACGGCTCCGGCCAGACCCTCGCCATCGTCACCCTGGCCAAGCCGGACCCGCTTGCGCAGTTGCAGAACTTCTGGACCAACATCGCGCACGTGACACGCACCGGCAGCTACGCCGAGGTCTCGGTCGACGGCGGGGCGCCGGGCCCGAGCGCGGCTGTGGGCTCGGACGAGAGCGACCTGGACATCGAGCAGTCCGGTGCGCTGGCTCCCGGCGCCAACGTGATCTCCTACGAGGCGCCGAACACCGACTTCGGGTTCGTCGACGGCCTGGCCGCCGCCGCGAGCGCCAACATTGCCAGCACGGTCTCCACCAGCTGGGGCCAGTCCGAGACCAACCTTGAGGCGTCGGTCCTGGCCGGCATCGACTCGCCGGCCATCCTCACCGCCTTCGACGAGGTCTTCCTCGAGATGGCGGAGCAGGGCCAGTCGATGTTCGTCGCCTCCGGTGACTCCGGGGCCTACGCGGCCAGCCGTGACCTCGGCACCACCAACCTCTCCGTGCAGAACCCGTCGGACAGCCCGTACGACACCGCGGCCGGCGGCACCACGCTGCCGTGGAGCGGCACGTTCACCGGCCCTGACGGCTCGGCGACGGTCACCGTGCCCCAGCAGCGCATCTGGGGCTGGGACTACCTGTGGAAGCCGATCGCGCAGGTCGACGGCGTGCCCGAGGCCGACGTGGCCACCTCGCTCGTCGCGGGTAGCACCGGCGGCTTCAGCGTGCTTGAGCGCGAACCGTCCTACCAGGGCCTGGTGGCAGGCACGCGCAGCTTCGACGCGGTGCAGTACCTGACGCCGGTCGACCCGGAGACGATCGAGCCCGGTCTTACCGAGCCGATCGCCTGGAGCTTCAACGCGAACCCGCCGGTGACCTTCGGCGTCAGCAACGGCGGTCGCGCGGTGCCCGACGTCTCGACGGACGCGGACCCGGAGACCGGTTACCTGGTCTACGGTGCCTCGGCCGGCGGGCTGAACGAGGCCGGCGGGACCAGCTTCGTGGCCCCGCAGCTCAACGGCGCGACCGCGGTCATCGACTCCTACGTCGGCCACCGGGTCGGCTTCTGGAACCCGACGATCTACGCCGCCCAGGGCAACAACGACGGCCTGTTCACCAACCTGAACGGCATCGGCACCAGCAATGACAACATCTACTACACCGGCAGCCTGACCGGTCAGTACAACCCTGGCACCGGCCTCGGCATACCCAACCTGACCAAGATCGCTGACATCTTCAGCATCCTCGGCCTGCACCTGTAGTCCCACCTAAGCGAAGCCCGGGCCGCCCCCAGCGGCCCGGGCTTCGTCTTGGGCCGCGCTCCGGCCACCCTTTTCGCCGCCGAGCGACTGCTTGTACGCTGCTGCCCCGCCGACCCCGGCCACCCTCTCCCTTGCGGGGTGACTGCTTGTACGCTGATGCGTGCGAACACGAAGGAGGTGTCCAGTCCGGTGGCTGCTTCTCCCCGACCTGCTATCCCCGAGCCCGACTCCCGCCAGCCCTCCTCCCGCCCCCCGCTCGACGACTGGGTGGCGCGCACCGCGGATGAGGTGCGGGCCGCGGGGGAGCGCAGGCACCCCGGCGAGCCGCCGACCTGCGCGTCCGGGATCAGCCCGTCCGGCCCCGTGCACCTGGGGAACCTGCGCGAGCTGATGGTCCCGCACCTGGTCGCGGACGAGGTGCGGCGCTCCGGCGTGCCCTGCAGGCACATCCTGTCCTGGGACGACTACGACCGGCTGCGCCGGGTCCCGGCCGGCTTCCCCGAAGAGTTCGCCGAGCACATCGGCCGCCCGCTGACCGCGGTGCCCGACCCGTGCGGCGGCCACCCGAACTGGGCCGAGCACTTCAAGGACCCGCTGCGCGACGCGCTTGACCGCCTCGGCGTCCAGGTCACCGAGATCAGCCAGACCGAGATGTACACCTCGGGGGCGTACGCGGCGTCGATCCTCACCGCGATGCGCCGCCGCGCCGACATCGACGCGGTCCTGGCCAGGTACCGCACCAAGAAGGCCGCCGAGCCCGACGCCGACGACGACGAGCCGCGGTCCGCTGTCTACTACCCGTACCGGCCGTACTGCCCGGCCTGCGGGCGTGACGACACCACGGTGACCGCCTTCGACGACGAGACCACCGAGATCAGCTACACCTGCGGCTGCGGCGAGCATTACGGCCCCACGCCGATCGCGCAGGTGCCCGGCAAGCTGGTGTGGAAGGTCGACTGGCCGATGCGGTGGGCCTACGAGCGCGTGACGTTCGAGCCCGCCGGCGTGGACCACTCCTCGCCGGGGTCCAGCTTCACCGTCGGCGGTGAGCTGGTATCCGCGATCTTCCGCGGCGAGATGCCGCTGCACTTCGGCTACGCGTTCGTCGGCACCAGCGGGTCGGCCAAGATGAGCGGATCACGCGGCGGCGCGCAGACGCCCGCCGACGCGCTGGAGATCTTCGAGGCCCCGCTGCTGCGCTGGCTGTACGCGAGGCGCCGCCCCGAGCAGGCCATCACGCTGGCCTTCGGCGATGAGGTCGGCCGGGTCTACGACGAATGGGACACGCTGACCCGCCAGGTGGTCATCGGCGAAGCCGACCCGCCCAAGGTGGCCGTATGGGAACGCGCGGCCACCACTTCGGACGGTGCGCTGCCGACCACTCCGCGCCCGCTGGCGTTCCGCACGCTGGCCTCCGTCGCCGACATCACCGCGGGCGACCAGACACAGATCCTGCGCATCCTGCGCGATCTGACCTCCGGCGACCCGGTCGCCGGCCTGGAGGAGGTGCGTCCCCGGCTGGACTGCGCGCAGGCGTGGGTGGCGGGCTACGTCCCGCCCGCCGACCGCACCCAGGTCCGGGCGGAGCCGGACACCGCCAGGCTCGCGGCCCTGGCCGACGCCGAACGCGACGCGATCAAGCTCCTGCTCGACGGCATGTCCGCGGACTGGTCCCTGGACGGCCTGACCACCCTGCTGTACGGCATCCCCAAGCTGATGGTCGGCCTGGACATCTCCGCGCCGCCCACCCGGGAGCTCAAGGCCAGCCAGCGGGCCTGGTTCGTGCTGCTGTACCAGCTGCTGATCGGCAAGGACGCCGGCCCGCGGCTGCCGACGCTGCTGCTGGCCCTGGGTCAGGACCGGGTGCGGTCCCTGCTCGCGCCCGCGCTGTCCTGACCGGCACCGGTGGACGGTGCCGCGCCGGACCGCAATCGCTACGCTGACCTGCTCCGGGTAGCCGCCATGGCCGGCGTTGTCTACGGTCACTGGCTGCTCATCAACGTGACCGACACCGGCGGGCAGCTAGGCGGCATGGACGCCCTCGGCTACGTCAGCTGGGGCCGCTGGGGCACCCTCCTGTTCCAGGTAATGCCCGTCTTCTTCCTGGTGGGCGGCTACGTCAACGCCCGCTCCTGGACCGCCCACGCGCAATACGCCCGGGATCCGGCGCCCCCGCAGCCCCCGACAGCAACCCCGCAGCCCCCGACAGCAACCCCGCAGCCCCCGACAGCAACCCCGCAGCCCCCGACAGCAACCCCGCGGTCCCCGGTGGCACCACGGATCCCATGGGCCGCGTGGACGCAGTGGGTCCGGCACCGGGCGATCCGACTGCTCCGCCCGGCCACCGTGTACGTGGCGGTGGCCGTGCTCGCGGTGGCTGCGGCCCGGCTGGCGAGCGCGACCCCGGGGGAGGTGGCCGAGGCCGGCTGGCTAGTCGCGCTGCAGCTCTGGTTCCTGCCCGTCTACCTGCTGGTGATCGCGCTGACCCCGGCGCTGCTCGCCGCGCACCGC
The DNA here is from genome assembly GCA_050698735.1 of Streptosporangiaceae bacterium. Classification (GTDB taxonomy): domain Bacteria; phylum Actinomycetota; class Actinomycetes; order Streptosporangiales; family Streptosporangiaceae; genus Palsa-504. Next base: position 18,623 of record JBOHCG010000061.1, read on the forward strand.
CGCTGGGGCCTGGCCGTACCCGCCGCGATGGCGCTCGGTGCCGCCGCTATAGACGCCGCGGTCCTCGGCCTGCACCTGCCGGTCGTCGGCTACGCCAACTACCTGCTGGTCTGGGGAGCCATGCACCAGCTGGGCTTCGGCTGGCACGACGGCACACTGACCCGCCCGAGGTGGCGCCCGTACGCCCTGGCCGCCACCGGCATCCTGCTGCTGACCGGCCTGCTGTTGTGGGGCCCGTTCCCTGTCGACATGATCGGCGACGGTGAGCCGGTCACCAACACCACCCCGCCCTCGATCGCCCTGCTGGCCTTCGCCGCCGCCCAGCTGGGCATCCTGCTAGCCGCCGAGCCCGCCGCCTCCCGACTGCTGTTCCGCCCCCGCCTCTGGCGCCTCGTCAGCCGCCTGAACACCCGCGCGATCACCGTCTATCTATGGCACATGGTCCCCGTCATCGTTATAGCCGTTACCTTCTACCCCGCAGGCATCCTCCCCCAGCCCGCGATCGCCACCGCCGAATGGTGGCCCCTCCGCGTAGCCTGGTTCGCCCTGCTGACCCTGGTCCTGATCCCCATCGTGCTGATCTTGACCCCCGCCGACCGCCCGCTCCCCGCGCTCCGCCTCGCCCGCTCCGACCGCCCCCAGGCGCTAGTTGCCACCAATCCCACCCCTACCGACGATCCCACCGCTACCGACGATCCCTCCAGTACTGTCCGTCCCGCCCGCATCGATCATTCCCCCGCCGCCCGGGCGGCCTCGCGGATCATCGTGCTGGCCGGCTGCATTGCTGCGGCGGTAGGCCTGGCCCGACTGGCAATCGCTGGATTTGCCCCGGACGGACGCCTGCCGCTGCTCGTCCTTGCCGCCTACGCCGCCGGCCTGGTCGTCGTGGCCGCCGCTCCCCGCCTGCCCGGGATGGATTAATCGTCACCACATAGGCCCTGCTCGCCCCATCCGTCCCGACCTCACGCGACCTTCCAGGTAGTGAGTGTGGCACTGCCTACCAAAACGGGTATGCGGTGCCACACCGACTACCGCGACTGCCAGGGCGGGCATGCCACTCACGTCTCGCCAGGCTCAGGCCTCTGTCAGGAACCGGTCCATGATGCGGACGCTGGCCTCGATCGCGGACAGCGGGATGCGCTCGTCGGTGCCATGGAACATGGCGTAGTAGTCATAGCCCTCGGGCAGCACGAGCGGCGTGTACCCGTAGCACGTCATCCCTAGCCGGGAGAAGTGCTTGGCATCGGTGCCGCCGCTCATGCAGTAGGGCACGATGACCGAGCCGGGGTCCTCGGCCAGCAGCGCCCGCCTCATCGCCGCCATCACCGGCGCGTCGAGCGGCGCCTCCAGCGGTATCTCCCGGTGCGCGTACTCCCAGCTCACGTCCGGTCCGGTGAGCTCGTCCACGGTGTCGGCGAACTCCTGCTCGTAACCCGGCAGCACGCGCCCGTCGACATAGCCGACCGCCTCGCCCGGGATCACGTTGACCTTGTAGCCCGCCGCCAGCATGGTCGGGTTCGCGCTGTTCCTGATCGCGCCCGCGACCAGGGCACCGCCCGGGCCGAGGCGGGCAAGCAGTTCCTCGGACGCGAGGGATCCCAGCGAGGCCCTGTCCGCCAGCTCTGCCTTGTCCGCCACCTCGGCACCGGGCGCCGGCTGGCCGGCCGCCGCGGCGATGGCCTCGACCGCGGCGCGCACGGTCGGGATCAGCCGGACCGGCCAGTCATACCCGCCGATCCTGGCGACCGCCGCGCCCAGCCGGGTCACCGCGTTCGCCGGGTTGGGCTTGGCGCCGTGCCCGGCGTGACCGCGCGCGGTCAGCTTCAGCCAGGCGGTGCCCCGCTCCGCCGAGGCGATCGGGTACAGCCGCCGGCCGGGTCCGGCGTGGAAGGTGAAGGCCCCGGACTCGCCGATCGCCTCCGTGCAGCCCTCGAACAGCTCCGGATGCCGCTCGACCAGCCACTGCGCCCCGAACTCCGCGGTGTCCTCCTCATCCGCGGTGAACGCGAGCACGACGTCCCGCCGCGGCCGGCGGCCCTCGCGCGCCCACAGCCCGGCCAGCGCGACGAGCACGGCGACCGCGTTCTTCATGTCCACCGCGCCGCGCCCCCACAGCACGCCGTCGCGTATCTCGCCCGAGAACGGCGGCACCGACCAGGACGACGGGTCCGCGGGCACCACGTCCAGGTGCCCGTGCAGCAGCAGCCCGGGTCTCCCCGGCTCGCCCTCGCCACTCACCCGCGCGACCACGTTCGCGCGCCCCGGCGCCGACTCAAGCAGCACCGGCTCAACGCCCGCCTCGGCCAGCCGCGCGGCCACGTACTCCGCCGCGGGCCGCTCACACCCGTCCCCGCCGCCACGGTTCGTGGTGTCGATCCTGATCAGGTCGGCCGCCACCCGCACCGCCACGGCCTCCGCCGACGCCGTGGCGGCTAGCGTCGCCTCCGACCGCGCCGAGCCCGGCGCCGCAGAATCCAGCGCCGCAGAATCCCGCGCCGCTTCCGCCGGCCTCGGCGCGGTGAAGTCCGCGGTCATCGCGGCAGCAGCCCGGCCGCGCGGTAGGCGTCGTCGATCAGCCGCATCGTGGTGACCGCATGCGCCGCCGAGGTGGGCACCG
>JBOHCG010000062.1:0-21219 GCA_050698735.1 Streptosporangiaceae bacterium
GGGGACGCCGATCGCGGCGGCGGCGAGGGCGGCGGCGGCGCGGACCCGGCCGGCGGTGGCGGCGGTGCGGAGAGCGCGGGCGGTGCTGTGGAGGGTGGTGCGGAGAGCCATGGGATTTTCGCCTCTTTCATTTCCGTGTCCCGTGAACTGCTCTCCACTCTCGTGTTTTTCCTTTCTGTTTCTCAGAGCCGTTGTCCCTGTCTCCGGCAGGCCATTAGCCCGGTCTTTAAGACCCGGGCACCCCGGCCCGATCACAAAGTCCCGGCTCGATTAGGGCCGGTCCTTTCAAGGTCCGGGTATTAGGACCCGGCCAGACCCGGGCCCTTCGGCCCGGGCCCTCCAGCCCAGGCAGCACCGGCCAGATCCCGGTCAGGTACTCGACCGCCCATCCCTCGGTTCCGCAATTTCACGGCGAACTGCAGCGCAAGCGTAAAAACGCGGCTGCCGCACCCATTCCGGCGATTGTCTGCCGGAAACCCGGCGTCAACTGCGCTCGGCGTCGTATGTTTCTTGCTATGAGGTCAACGCAGCAGCGCAAGGCTGACGCCATCGAGAAACTGGAAAAGGACGCCGACGTCTGGGTCGCAACCGGCGATGAGCAGGGGATCGCTCATCTCGTGCCACTGTCGTTGTGCTGGCACGAGGGGAAGGTCGTCGTCGCGGTGGAGAGCCGGAGCCGGACGGCCCGCAACGCGTCGGTCTCCGGTCAGGCCCGGCTTGCGCTCGGTCCCAGCCGGGACGTGGTGATGATCGACGCCGCCGCCACGGTCGTCCCCCGGGCAGGCGCCGATCCGGCGATCATGGCCGCCTACCGCGAGCGGACCGGCTGGGATCCCGGTGCCGACGGCGGCGAGTGGGCCTACATCCTGCTCCGGCCGGCCACCATCCAGGTGTGGCGGGACGTGGCCGAGATCGCCGGCCGAACGGTCATGCGCGCCAGCGCTTGGCTGGCCTGAGTCTCAGCCCGCCGAGGCCCGCCGAGGCCCCGGTGCGGGCCTACTTCCCGACGGACGAAGGAGCCGCCGCGGATGAATCCGACGCGGCAGACGAAGCAGGCGCGGGAGCCGCGGCCCCACTGCCGTGCCGGTAGAACTCGAGCGGTTCCGGCTTCAGGAGCTCGTTCTCCAAGATCAGGTCGGCCGCCTTCTCCGCCATCATCATGACCGGTGCGTAGATGTTGCCGTTCGTGATGTACGGCATGGCGGAGGCGTCCACGACCCGCAGGCCCTCGATGCCGTGCACCCGCATGCTGGCCGGGTCCACGACCGACTCGGCGGTCGTGCCCATCTTGCACGTGCACGAAGGGTGCAGCGCGGTCTCCGCGTCCCTTGCCACCCAGTCGAGGATCTGCTGATCGCTCTCCACGCTCGTACCCGGCGACAGCTCGCCGTCTTTGTAGGGATCGAAGGCGGGCTGGTTCAGGATGTTCCTGGCCACGCGGATGGCCTCTACCCATTCCCTGCGGTCCTGGTCGGTGGACAGGTAGTTGAACCGCAGCGCGGGGTGGCCCCCGGGATCGGCAGAGGAGATCTTCACCGAGCCACGCGCGTCGGAGTACATGGGGCCGATGTGCACCTGATAGCCATGCCCGCCCGAGGGCACCGAACCGTCGTAGCGGATCGCGATCGGCAGGAAGTGGAACATCAGGTTGGGATAGGCCACGTCGTCGTTGCTGCGCGCGAACCCGCCGCCCTCGAAGTGGTTGGTGGCGCCCGGGCCGCTGCGGAAGAACAGCCAGTTGGCGCCGATCCACGGGCGGGCGCGCAGCCGGAGCGCCGGCTGCATGGAAACCGGCTGCTTGCAGCCGTACTGGATGTACACCTCGAGGTGGTCCTGCAGGTTCTCGCCGACCCCCGGCAGGTCCGCCGTGCACTTGATGCCGAGCCGCCCGAGGTCGTCCGCGCGGCCGATGCCGGACAACTGGAGCAGCTGCGGCGAGTTGATCGCGCCGCCGCACAGGATCACCTCGCCGCCGAGCGCGGTCCTGGCCCGGTCCATGTTCTTGGCGTATTCCACGCCGATCGCCCGCGAGCCCGCCAGCAGGATCCTGGTCACGAACGCCCTTGTTTCCACGGTCAGGTTCGGCCGGTCCATCACGGGGTGCAGGTACGCGCGGGCGGCCGACAGCCGCCTGCCGCGGTGCACGTTGCGGTCGAACGGCGCGAACCCCTCCTGCCGGTAGCCGTTGACGTCGTCGGTCAGCGGGTAGCCGGCCTGCTGGACCGCCTCGAAGAAGGCCTGGAACAGCGGGCTGGTGGCCGGCCCGCGCTCGAGCACGAGCGGGCCCTCGTGACCGCGCCAGTTCCCGCCCCAGGCCAGGCAGGTCTCCATCTTCTTGAAGTACGGCAGGCAGTGCGCGTAGTCCCAGTCCGCCATGTCGGGGTCGGCCGCCCAGCGCTCGTAGTCCAGCGGGTTGCCGCGCTGGAAGATCATCCCGTTGATGCTGCTCGAGCCGCCAAGCACCTTCCCGCGCGCGTGGTAGACCCGGCGGCCGTTCATGAACGGCTCGGGCTCCGAGGAGTACTTCCAGTCATACAGCCGGTTCCCGATGGGATAGGTGAGCGCGGCGGGCATATGAATAAACACGTCCCAGGGGACATCCGAACGCCCCGCCTCGAGCACCAGCACCCGGTTACCCGGATCGGCGCTGAGCCGGTTCGCGAGCGCGCTTCCGGCCGAACCGCCGCCGACTATGACAAAATCGTATTGCGCTGCACCCATCGGTCGCCTTCTTCCGCCGTCCGGGCTCGCCCGGACGCCCAGCCTTGCCGCGGTCCTCAGCCCCGCCTGAAACCTAGGCTCCTACTGGATGTCCAGTATCAACCCAGATGCATAGTCCCGTCCGGGATACTAAGAAACGTCCGGTTGCTTGAATCCCACCGAACGCCGGCCTCAGCAGGCTCATACCCGTTCTCCTGACACGAATTACCAGGTCGATATCGGGCACTAACGGCGTGCCTGCTTGCCGGCGTCCTGCGGAGGCCCTAGAGTCCAATCCTGGTTCCGTGGGCATCGTCGCGGCCATAGCCCAGGAGGTTCAGCACTGGTGGCAGCATCCAGAACGACAGAGCCCCAGGCGGGAGGGCTGGGCCCGACCGGTCGGCCGTTGTCGGGTTTCCCCGACCCCGAGCTCCTGGTCGAGCACGGCCCCGCGCGCATCGTCGCCGTCTGTAACCAGAAGGGCGGCGTCGGCAAGACCACCACCACGATCAACCTCGGCGCGGCCCTCGCCGAGCAGGGCCGTCGCGTCCTCCTCGTCGACTTCGACCCGCAGGGAGCGCTCTCGGTCGGCCTGGGCATCCAGCCGCACGACATCGACAGCACCGTCTACAACCTGCTCATGGAGCGCGACGTCACGCCGCAAGACGTGCTGCACAAGAGCGGCGTCGATGGCATGGACCTGCTGCCGAGCAACATCGACCTGTCCGGTGCCGAGGTCCAGCTCGTGCACGAGGTGGGCCGGGAGTACGTACTCGGCGGGGTGCTGCAGCCGCTGGTGCCCGAGTACGACGTGATCATGATCGACTGCCAGCCGTCCCTGGGCCTGCTCACCATCAACGCGCTCGCATGCGCGGACAGCGTGATCATCCCGCTGGAGTGCGAGTACTTCGCGATGCGCGGCGTCGCCCTGCTGATGGAGACCATCGACAAGGTCTCGCGCCGGCTGAACACCAAGCTGACCATCGACGGATTGCTCGCGACGATGTACGACTCGCGCACGCTGCACACCCGCGAGGTCCTGGCCAGCATGGTCAATGGATTCGGCGACAAGGTTTTTCATACTGTAATCAACCGCACGGTGCGGTTCCCGGACGCTACGGTGGCCGGAGAGCCTATTACCAGCTTCGATTCGGGGTCGATGGGGGCCAACTTCTACCGGGAGCTGGCCAAGGAGGTACTGGAGCGGTGGCGTCAGGGAGGGGCCGATCACGGCGGGTAAGCCTGCCGGGGGTCGCCGAACTCCTGCGCCCCGCTGCTCCCGGCCCCGACGGGGGAGACCTGCGCCTCGCCAGCGGGCGGGAGAAGCACACCCAGAAGATCACCGTCTACCTGTCCGCCGAGGAACTTCTTGACCTGGAACGCGCCAGGCTCGCGCTGCTGCGCTACGGTGCCGCGGCCGACCGCGGCCGGATCGTCCGCGAGGCGATCGCCGTGCTGCTCGCCGACCTCGACGCCCGCGGCAAGGACAGCCTGCTGGCCCGCCGCATCGCCAGCGCCAGCGAAGCCGCCGCCAAGGACGCCGCTGTCCTGGACGGCGCTGTCCTGGACGGCGAAGCGCCTGCGTCCTAGCACGTCCGCCGCCGCTGCTAGCCGCGGCACCTTCGCCGCTCAGCTACCGTCATGACCGTGAGCGTGGACGACACCGAAGATGACGCACGGCCTGCCCAGGCCGGCGGGTTCGAGGTGCACCTGGACGTCTTCGAGGGCCCGTTCGACCTGCTGCTCGCGCTGATCTCCAAGCACAAGCTGGACATCACCGAGGTCGCGCTGTCCCAGGTCACCGACGAGTTCATCGGCTACATCTCAGAACGCACCGACGGCTGGGACCTGGACCAGGTCAGCTACTTCCTCGTCGTCGCCGCCACCTTGCTCGACCTGAAGGCCGCCCGCCTGCTCCCCAGCGGCGAGGTGGAGGACGAGGAGGACCTGGCCCTGCTCGAGGCCAGGGACCTGCTCTTCGCCCGGCTGCTGCAGTACCGCGCGTACAAGGAGGTGGCGGCCACCTTCGCCGCGCGGATGACCGCCGCCGCCCGCCGCTTCCCGCGCCGGGTCCCGCTCGAACCGCGTTTCGCGCAGCTGCTGCCAGAGGTGCTGCTCGGCCTCGGCCCGGCCGAGTTCGCCAGGCTCGCGTCGCTGACCCTCGCGCCCAAGGCGCCGCCCACGGTGTCGACCGAGCACATCCACGCCCCGATGATCAGCATCAGGGACCAGGCCCGGATCATCGCGGCAAGGCTGCGCGAGCTCGGCCGGGCCAGCTTCCGCCAGCTGACTGCGGGCGCGGCGGGAAACTACGAGGTCGTGGCCTCGTTCCTGGCCCTGCTCGACCTGTACAAGGAGGACGTCATCTCCTTCGAGCAGGTCGCCCCCCTCGGCGAGCTTTACGTGTCGTGGACGGGTACCGGCGATGAGAACACTGATAGCTTCGATGAGCTGACCGAAAGCGACGACTGAACACGATGACGAGCGAATCCACCCCTTCGAATCCCGCGCCGGAGGAGCAGCAGGCGGCCCCGGGGCTGCGGGCGTGCCTGGAGGCGATCCTGCTGGTGGCCGACGAGCCGGTGCCGACCGTGGTGCTGGCGCAGGTGCTCGAGCAGCCGAGGAACGAGGTGGCGGCCGCGCTAGCCGAACTGGCCGAGGAATACACCGCCGAGGGCCGCGGGTTTGACCTGCGCAAGATAGCCGGCGGCTGGCGCTATTACACCCGCGAGGATTGCGCCGCGCTCGTCGAGCGTTTCGTAACTGACGGGCAGGAGGTCCGCCTCACCCAGGCGGCACTCGAGACCCTCGCGATCGTGGCCTACCGCCAGCCGGTGAGCCGGGCCCGGGTCTCGGCCGTGCGCGGGGTCAACTGCGACGGCGTCATGCGCACGCTGACGCTGCGCGGCCTGGTCGAGGAGGCCGGCACGGACCCGGAGACCACCGCCATCCTGTACCGCACCACCGGTTACTTCCTGGAACGGCTGGGCCTGGCGAGCCTGGAGGATCTCCCCGATCTCGCGCCGTTCCTGCCAGAGAACATTGAGGACATCGAGGATGAGAACGCCAGACCGTGACGCCCGCAAAGACCAGTACGAAGACGAGGACGAGGACAGGGACTCGCTGACCGACGTCCCCGGCGGGGTCCGGCTGCAGAAGGTCCTTGCCGAGGTCGGAGTCGGCAGCCGCAGGCACTGCGAGGAGCTGATCGGTGCCGGCCGGGTTCAGGTCGACGGCCAGACCGTGCGCAGGTTCGGCGCCCGGGTCGACCCGGAAACCCAGGTGATCAAGGTCGACGGCAAGCGCATCCCGGCCAAGCCCGGCCTGGTCTACCTGGCCTTCAACAAGCCGCCGAAGGTGCTGACCGCCATGTCGGACCAGCGCGGCAGGCGGACCGTGACGGATTTCCTCGGCGACAGGTCGCAGCGGCTGTTCCATATCGGCCGGCTGGACTACGACACCGAGGGCCTGATGCTGCTCACCAACGACGGCGAGCTGGCGCACCGGCTCGCCCACCCCAGCTTCGAGGTCGCCAAGACCTACCTGGCCGATGTCAGCGGACCGGTGCCGAAGGACCTCGGCCGCCGCCTCGCCACCGGCATCGAGCTCGACGACGGCGTGGCCACGGCCGACAGGTTCCGCGTGGTCGACAGGTCAGGCACCCGCGCGCTGGTGGAGATCACCCTGCACGAGGGCAGAAAGCACATAGTGCGCCGGATGCTGGCCGCGGCCGGCCACCCGGTCAGCCGGCTCGTCCGCACCAACGTCGGCCCGATCAAGCTAGGCACGCTCAAGCCGGGCACCTCGCGCGAGCTGACCACCGCGGAAATAGGCGAGCTGTACGCTGCCGTGGGCCTGTAACCTGTGGCGATGGGAGGAGCAGGCAGATGACGGTCAGGGCGGTTCGCGGCGCGGTGCAGATCGAGGCGGACGACCGCGACGCGATACTCGAAGGGACGGCCGAGCTCGTCACCGAGGTGATGGCGCGCAACGACCTCAGCACCGACGCCGTGATCAGCGTGCTGTTCACGGCCACGCCGGACCTGACGGCCGAGTTCCCCGCTCTCGCCGCGCGCAAGATCGGCTTTCACGAGGTGCCGCTGATCTGCGCGTCCGAGATCGCGGTGCCAGGCGCCATGCCCCGCGTGGTGCGGCTGATGGCGCACGTGGAGACCGACCGGCCGCGTTCGGCGATCCAGCACGTGTACCTGCGCGGCGCGACTGCCCTCCGGCTGGACATCGCCCAGTGAGGGTCGCCGTCGTCGGCACCGGGCTGATCGGTACGTCGATCGCGCTCGCGCTGCGCGAGCGTTCCTGGCCGGTATGGCTCGCCGACGCCGACCCGGCCGCCGCCAAGCTGGCCGCCGATCTCGGCGCGGGGGAGCTGCTGCCCGACTTCCAGCCGGCGGTCGACGTGGCGGTGATCGCCGTCCCGCCTGAGGCGGTCGCGACCACGCTCGCCGCCGCGCAGGCCCGCGACCTGGCCCGCTGCTACACCGACGTGGCCAGCGTGAAGCAGCTCCCGCTCGCGCGCGCCCGCGAGCTCGGCTGCGACCTGGCCAGCTACGTGCCCGGGCACCCGCTGGCCGGCCGGGAGAAGCACGGCCCCGCCGCGGCCCGCGCCGACCTCTTTCTCGGCCGGACCTGGGCGCTGTGCCCGGCCGCCGAGACGTCGGCCGAGGCCACAGGGACTGTCACAGAACTGGTCCGGGCCTGCGGCGCGGTGCCGGTCCGCACCGACGCGGCCGCGCACGACCGCTGGGTGGCGCTCATCTCGCACGCCCCGCACCTGGTCGCCGCGGCGATGGCGGCCCGGCTGGCCGACGCGCAGCAAGAGGCCCTGGACCTGGCCGGGCAGGGCCTGCGCGACGTGACGAGGATCGCGGCAGGCGACACGGACCTGTGGACGCAGATCCTGTCCGCCAATGCCGCGCCGGTCGCCGAGGTGCTCGCCGCGGTGGCCGGGGACCTTGCCGAGGCGGCCCGGATGCTGGCGGACGGGGAGAACCCGGAGAAGTCGGTCGAGGCGCTGCTCGACCGTGGCCGCGCGGGCGTGGCCAGGATCCCGGGCAAGCACGGCGGCGCCCCCCGTGCGTTCGCCGTCGTCCAGGTCGTCATCCCCGACGAGCCCGGCGCCCTGGCCAGGCTGTTCGACGCGACCGGCGCCGCCGGGGTCAACATCGAGGACGTCAGGATCGAGCACTCGCCCGGCCTCCCCGTCGGCGTCGCCGAGCTCGCCGTCCGCCCCGCCGAGGCCGCCACCCTGCTGGACGCCCTGGAAGCAGGCGGCTGGCCGGTCCGCCGCTAGCATCCCGGCCAGCCCCACGCCTACCGCCACGGCCTCATCCCCTGGCTAAGCCACCTGCCACGCCCGTCCGGCTGTAACATCAGCGTCGATATCGGCGACGGGAGGGACGGTTTTCATGCCTATACCAAATGTCTTGCGGGCGGCCCGTAAACCGGCCGCGATCGCGGCCATCGTCGGCCTCGCCGCCTCCTGCCTCAGCGGTGTACTGCCGGCCGCCGCGGCGGCGGGTGCGCTGCACGCGGCGGGCACCGTGTATCTCGGCAAAGGCAGCAGCGCCTTCAACTACGACTTCGCCGAGGCGCCGAGCGGGGCGGTGTTCTACTCCAGCGGCGCGAAGGTCTTTGTGGTGAAGGGAACCTCGGCACCCGTGCAAGTGGTGCAGGCCAAGGGGAACGTGCTAGCGCTGGCGGCGAACTCGTCCGAGTTGTTCGTCGACGTCGGCGCGACCGTGACCGCCTATCGCCTGCCGGGCGGGATCGCGATGCAGCAGTGGAGGCTGAGCAGTCCGTTCCCGGTCACCTCGGCCGGCCTGTACGCCGTCGGCAGCACGGTCTGGGCCTGGACCGACTGGGCCACCGACGAAAGCGGCCTGGAATACGCAAACGTCAGCAGGCTCACCACCTCGTCGGCCGCCGTGCACCTGGTCAGTGCCGGCATCGCGTACCCGGCCGATGTGGCGGCGGATGCGAATGGCCTGTACTACCAGGCCATTCGCAATGACGGGACCAACGGTTACGTGGTGCACGTCACGCCGTCCGGCGCATCGCGCCGCGTCACCGATGTCAACATCGACGGCCCGCTCGCGCTGGCGGGCGGCCGGGTGGAACTGCTCGTCCCGCACTACCCCAGCGGCAATACGTACCTCGACAGCTACAACGCCACGTCCCTGGCACACGTGTTCTCCCGGCGCGTCTCAGGCGATGACCTGGACATCGCGGGCACCGGAGCGGGCCTGCTCGTGCTCACCGCACCGTGCCAGAACTCTGTCTGCTCCTCCGCCACGGTCAGCCAGCTCGCCCCGGCCACCGGGGCCACGACCTCGACGCTTACCGTGCCGGATGCCGTGACGTTGGTGGCCGGATCGTCGGCCGCCGTGATCACCTACAAGAGCGGCAAGTTCTACCTGGAAAGGCTGGCGAACTGAGACAGGCCGCTCCTGCGTCTGTCCGCCGGTAGCATCGCACGGGTGAGCATTCCAGCGGACCTGGACAGCGAGACGGACGAGGCAATCGAAACCGACCCCCCGCTCGTACTCGCGGTGGACGGGCCGTCGGGTGCGGGCAAGTCGAGCGCGTCACGCGGCGCGGCGCAGGCGCTGGGCCTGCGCTACCTGGATACCGGGGCGATGTACCGGGCCCTGACCTGGTGGCTGCTGGACCGCGGCGTCGACGTGCGCGACGCCGCGGCGGTCGCCGCGCTGGCCGCAGAGCCGAATATCGAGCTCGGCACCGATCCGGGCGCCCCGTGGGTCCGGGTCAACGCCGCCGACGTGACGACGGAGATAAGGAGCCGGGAGGTCACCGGCGCGGTCAGCGCGGTCGCGGCGGTCCCGCAGGTGCGTGCGCACCTGATCGCGCAGCAGCGCGATATCATAGCTAGCGCGGGGGGCATCGTCGCCGAGGGCCGTGACATCGGCACCGTGGTGGCACCGGACGCGCCGGTGAAGGTGTTCCTGACCGCGGACAGCGCCGAGCGGGCAACTCGCCGCGCGGCGCAGGCTAGCCAGTCGACGGTGTCGACCCAGACCGACCAGGATCGCAGGGACCGGCTCGACTCGGCGCAGAGCGCAAAGGCCGACGACGCGGTCGAGATCGACTCCACCGCGCTCGACCTGGCCGAGGTGGTAGACATCATCGTCCGGCTTGCCCGCGAAACCCGCAGCCAGGCCGGCCTGCCGCACCCGCGCCAGCGGAGCACATAGAGCGTAAGCACCCAGATCGTCTAGCACTCAGAGTAAAGCGGAAAGTAATGTCAAATGAGCCCGGCCCCATCCCCGTGGTCGCCGTCGTCGGCCGGCCCAACGTGGGCAAGTCCACGCTGGTGAACCGGATCCTCGGCAGCAGGCAGGCGGTGGTAGAGGACACCCCCGGTGTGACCAGGGACCGGGTCGCCTACGACGCGATGTGGCGCGGCCGGTCGTTCACGCTGGTGGACACCGGCGGCTGGGAGCCGTCGATTGAGGGCACGCAGAGCCTGGCCGCGCGGGTCGCCGCCCAGGCCAGAATCGCGGTGGACGCCGCCGATGCCGTGCTGTTCGTGGTGGACGCCACAGTCGGGGTAACCGACGCGGACGCGGCGGTGGCCAGAGTACTGCGCCGGTCGGGCAAGCCAGTCGTGGTCGCCGCCAACAAGGTCGATGACACCAAGGCCGAGCCCGAGGTCGCGGCGCTGTGGTCGCTGGGCCTCGGCGAGCCCGCCCCGGTCAGCGCGCTGCACGGGCGGGGCAGCGGCGACCTGCTGGATGTGGTGCTCGACGCGCTGCCCGACGCGCCCAAGGAGACCGACGAGGCCGAGGGCGGCCCCCGCCGCGTGGCGCTGCTCGGCCGCCCGAACGTGGGCAAGTCCAGCCTGCTGAACAAGCTGGTCGGCCACCAGCGCGCGCTCGTCGACGACGTGGCCGGCACGACCAGGGACCCGGTGGATGAGCTCGTCGAACTCGGCGGCACGACCTGGCGGTTCGTGGACACGGCCGGCATCAGGCGGCGGTTCCGAGAGAACCAGGGCGCGGACTACTACGCGGCGCTGCGCACCGCGGGGGCGCTGGACCGGGCCGAGGTCGCGGTGGTCCTCATCGACGCGAGCGAGCCGCTGACCGAGCAGGACCTGAGGATCGTCTCGATGGTGATCGAGGCGGGCCGGGCGCTGGTCATCGCCTACAACAAGTGGGACCTGGTCGATGAGGACCGGCAGCGGTACCTCGATCGCGAGATCGACCGGCAGCTGTACACGGCGCGCTGGGCGCCGCGGGTGAACATCTCCGCGGCGACCGGGCGGCACGTCGAGCGGCTGGTGCCCGCGCTGGAAGCGGCCCTGGCCGGCTGGGAGACCCGGGTGTCGACCGGCAGGCTCAACGCGTGGCTCACCGGCCTGGTGGCGGCGACGCCGCCGCCGGTGCGCGGCGGCCGCCAGCCGAAGATCCTGTTCGCCACCCAGGCCGGTGTCCGGCCGCCGCTCTTCGTGGTGTTCGCGTCCGGGTTCCTCGAGGCCGCCTACCGCCGTTTCATCGAGCGTCGCCTGCGCGAGGAGTTCGGCTTCGAGGGCAGCCCGGTTCAGGTGTCGGTCCGGGTCAGGGCCAAGCGCGAGGCGCGTTCCGGCCGGCGCCCCGCCAAGCCCGCCCGCGCCGACCGCCGCCGCTAACCTCCACCCACCCTCATCCCACGAACGCGCGGCTGTTACCCCCACCCATCCTCATCCCACGAACGCACCGGGCGGCGCGGCAGGGGAGGGCTGCGCGTCCGCGTCGGTCACGGGCTTCGCGCCCGCGGCGAAGCGCTCCAGTTCGGCGCCGTGCAGCATTCGTGCCGGCATCGGGTCCGCCGCCGTCAGCCGGGTCAGCGCGGCGACCGGCAGCTCGCGGCCGCTGGCTACCAGCACGGTGTTGCCGAACCGTCGGCCGCGCAAGATGGCGGCCTCCGCGATCAGGCAGGCATGCGGGAACACCGCGCGCATCGTGGAGACCTGCCCCCGGGCGTGCGCAAGCGGCGGCCCGTCGGCCACGTTGGCGCCGAGAACCCCGGTATCGCGCAGCGTACGGCGCGCGGCCGTCGCGAACTCCACCGACATAAGGCTGGCGGGCGTGCGCCCGCCAGCGAACACATCCACGATCAGCACGTCAAACGAGTCGGCGGGCAGCCGGGCGAGTTCCGTCCTGGCATCGCCGATGCGGACCCGGATGCGCCCGCCCCGTGAATCCGTCCGCCGGAACGGCAGCCTGGCCCGGACCAGGTCGACGAGCGCGGCATCGGTGTCGACGGCCAGCTGAGGCGACCCGGGCCTGGTGGCAGCGACGTAGCGGGCCAGCGTGAGCGCGCCGGCCCCCAGGTGCAGCACGTGCAGCGGCTGCCCCGCCGGCGCGGCCGTATCGATGACGTGCCCCAGCCGCCGGACGTACTCGAAGTCCAGGTAGCCCGGGTCCTCGAGGTCCACGTGGGATTGCGGTATGCCGTCGACGAGCAGCATCCATGAGGCCCGCCGGTCGGCATCCCGCAAAAGCTCGGCGTGCCCCAGCCCGTCGGCAGTCCCGGTCGCCGCATCTCTGGACGCTCGGGTCATAGGTGTAAGTATCCGTGGTGGGCCGCCCGGGATGGGTTGGCGTCAACCGGTTAACGGTTCGAAGAACTGGCCCCGAGTGTGCGAGGCTGTGTTTGTGTCCCTTAAGCCGCTGGAGGACCCCATGGCTGTCGAGCAACCAGGAGACGAGACTTCGCCGGACGCCGCCGACAAGGCTCCGCCGGCGGCAGCCGCCGCCACGGACCCAGAGGCCCAGACGTCAGAAGCTGCGGCGGCACCCGATATCGACGAGGTGAAGCGCCAGTTCCGGGAGGCGCTAGACCGCAAGCGCAGCGCCCACGCCAGCGCGAACGCGGATGGCGCCCAGGGCACAGGCAAGGTCCAAGGCTCCCACGGCCCCGCCGCCAGCCGCCGCTCCTTCCGCCGCAAGAGCGGCGGCTGACCAGCCCTCCGCGAGGTCGTCGAATCCAAAGTTCTCCGCCGTCCGGCCAGGGCGTGAACGGGTGAAGTGGCAATTAAGCCCCATTCGTCGTAGGGTCATGTCCGGTGTAGGGTCGGCGCAACGCCGCGCGGAGCATGATGCAGCTGAGCTGACCGGGGGAGGAGCGAGCGGTGGAGCCATTCGACCCGACCAGGCCGAATATCGCCAGGGTCTGGGACTACTGGCTGGGCGGGAAGGAAAACTTCGCCTCCGACCGCGAACTCGCGGAGAAGATGCTGGCGGTCCACCCGGTCTCCGCGCAGATGGCCAGGGAGAACAGGGACTTCCTCGGGCGTGCGGTGAGCTATGTGGCAGCCCGCGGCGTCCGCCAGTTCATCGACGTGGGTGCCGGCCTGCCCACCGCGACGAACACGCATGACATCGCCCGGCACGTCGACGCTGAAGCGCGGGTGGCGTACGTGGACAACGACCCGATCGTGATCTCGCACGCGCGCAGCCTGCTCGCCAAGAGCCCAGGGGTGATCGCGGTACCCGGTGATATGCGTGACCCGAGAAGCATCCTTGCCGATCCCGGGCTGGCCGAACTCATCGACATAGCCGAACCCGCGTGCGTGATCCTGTCGGGCGTCCTGCACTTCGCGGATGCCGGGAAGGCCCGTGAGGTAGCCGCCGTCTTCGCCCGGGCGATGGCCCCGGGCAGCTACATGATCATCTCCGTCGGTTCCGGCAACCGGTCAGAGGGGGACAACTTCACCACGGCGTACACGGCCGCGCAGATATACATCCACTCCCTCGAGGACATCCTGAGTTTCTTCGACGGCCTCGAACTGGTGCCTCCGGGCGTCGTCCCGGTGCTGTCCTGGTCCGGCGACAGCCCGGCACGGAACCTGGAGCCGCGCACGGCGACCTTCCTGGCCGGGGTGGCCAGGAAGCCGGGATAACGAGCGTCGCTCGGGGACGGCTCGCAGCCAGGTGCGGTCGTCGGTGAGGTAGCGGTCCAGGCGCAGCCCTGCGTCGGCGAGTGCGGCCGGCAGCGCGGCGTCATCGAGCGACATCGCCGTGAACGTCTGCGTCCAGCGCTGGTCGCCGATCACGTACTCCACCGTGGCCGATACCAGGTCCGGCCCGGGACGCGACACGTCCCGCATCCGGAAGACGATCCCGTCCTGTGTGCTCTCGCTCTCCCTGGCCGCGGCGAACCATTCGGGCCCGTGGCTCTGGATGATCACGCCAGGTCCGGTCCCGTGTGGGTCTGACATGTCAGCCATGCGACGCTCCAGCCGTACTTACGCTGCCCGATCTGCCGAACGATCAACGGTCCGAGCGTTGCTCGCCATTCCCGTTCGCGCAGGCACAAGACAAGCCGCACGCCGCAGAAAGCCGCATGCCGCAGAAAGCCGCAGGCGGAAGACAACCCCAGGCGGAAGACAACCCCAGGCGGAAGACAACCCCAGGCGGCAAAGCCTCAGGCTGAGAACATCACGGAGCGAACCGTCCCTGCATACAACTGGTCCGCTCCCGCCTGCCGAGGTTTGGGCGGCTCTTGCTGAAGCCCTCGATGGGGACCGGACTCCTCGGCCGCCTGGTGCTGCTCGCCTGTCGCCGGCAGATGGAACCAGACCGTGGTGCTGGCCGGGTCCCTGAGATATCCCCACTGGGCAGCGAGATGCTGGACGAGATACAGTCCGTGACCTTCGGCCGCATACAGATCGCCCTTCACGATCGGCGTGTCCACCGAACCGTCGTCGATCACCTCGATCAGGGCGCCGTGCGGCACCCGGATCACCACGATGGTGACCGTGCCGCCATCGATGCCCGATCTGCTGTGCTGTATCGCGTTGGTGACGATTTCGGACGTCAGTAAGGTCGCGGCGTCGGCGTCCACGTCGAGCCGATGGGAACTGAGCGTCCGCGCGACGAAGGCCCTGGCTTCGCGGACCAGGCCCGGGCTGCCGGGGATGGTGAGCGAACCGAGGACCGCGGCTCGCGGGCTCGGTCCTGGCCTCCACTGAGCGCCGGTACCTGGTTGCCGGGAATTGCCGGCGGGCGTCTCCATATTGTCTCCCTCCCAGATTGCAGATCGTGATCTGCAATTGTTCACGGTCTCTCAGACCCTTTAGTTACGTCCCGCTCTCCGTGTCACAGCAGTTACATAAGCAACCAGGACTAACCCAGTCGCCGCCAAAACATATATCGAACCTCTCCGCTGTGCTGCGGCTATCACCCTCCGCATATCAGCAGATCAAACAAATCTCGCCCGAATGTGTTGGTGCCCTACTTTCGCAATTTGTCCGGATTTGCACACCTCCACATCGGGCAACTGCGGGCTAGCGTCAAACCGATGATGGGCCACCGGGCGCCTGCACGCAAGTGCGTGACACAAATTCTTCAGATGAAATCCCGCATGGGATTTCATCTTAGCCCTCGGTGCTGTATCGTACTGCTTGTCTGGGACGAAGCGGAGCGATCCGGTTACGTTCCGGCGTGACATGGGTGGGCCGTGGGTCGAGTGGGTCGCACTGAGCACAGGCCCCTGAGCCGTTTGGGGAGGTGAGTTTCTCGTGCCCCTTGGTCCGACAGTTCGTAGGCGCAGGCTCGGCGCCGAGCTCCGGCGTCTGCGCGAGGCGCACTCGCTCAAGCTTGAGGAGGTCGCCGAGCGGCTCGGCCTGGCACCTTCGACGCTTTCGCGCATCGAGACGGGCAAGGCGCCCACCAAGTCGGCCTACCTGACCGCGATGCTCGAGATGTACAAGGTCGAGGATCCAGGCGCGCGGAAGGTGCTCGTCGACATGGCCCGCGAGGGTCACCGCAAGGGCTGGTGGTCGATATACGACGACGTGCTGCCGAGCGGGTTCGACATCTATGTGGGCCTGGAGGCCGAGGCGTCGGGGCTGCGCAGCTACGAGACGGACGTGGTGCACGGCCTGCTGCAGACCACCGATTACGCGCTGGCGGTGCTGCGCGAGCTGCGGCCAAGGGACACCGAGGAACAGCTCGAGCGGGTCGTCGACCTGAGAATGCAGCGTCAGCGGCTGCTCGACCAGGATCCGCCGCTCGACCTGTGGCTCATCCTGGACGAGGGCGCGATCCGGCGGAACGTCGGCGGAAGCGCGGTCATGCGACGCCAGCTTGAGCACCTGGTTCAGGCAAGCCGCTGGTCGAATGTGACCCTGCAGATCCTCTCCTTCGAATCGGGCGCGCACGCGGGGCTGACCGGGCCATTCGCCATCCTCGAGTTTCCCGAGCGGACCGATTCCGACGTCGCCTACACCGAATCCGTTGGCGGCATTATCTACCTGGAAAAAGACCGGGAGGTACGGGCTTGCGCCGAGGCTTTTGACCGCATGCGTGCGGCGGCGCTGTCCCCGGTCGCGTCAGTCGAGCTCATTCAGCAGGTGTCGCGGGAGCTCAGCTGATCATCACGTTAACTCCGGTCAAGTCTCAACAAAGGAAAGGGAAATCTAGATGGACACCGAATCGAATGGATTGCGCTGGTTCAAGAGCAGCGCAAGCAGCGCGGCAGGCTGCGTGGAGATAGCGCACCTGTCCGAAGGGGGGGTCGCACTCCGCGATTCAAAGGACCGCGGCAAGGCGCCCCACCACTTCAACCGGCACGAATGGGAATGCTTCCTGATCGGTGCCAAGAACGGCGAGTTCGACCTTCCTCAGGCTTAGCGTCGGCCGATCCTGAGCGCCGGCGGATCGGGACGGGCGGGGCGTACCTACCCCACACCAGCCCCGCCCGTCGCCCACGGTCTCAGGATTCCCCGGGACTTGACCGGGGGCCGATGTCTGGGGGGAGGGGCAGAGGGCGGTGGTCCGGACGGGCCCACCGCCCTCGCCATGCCCGGCCAGCGCCCGCCGCAGCCGGGACGTCAGAAGGCAGCTGTCAGACAGCAGCCAGCCTGCTCATTCCAGCTCATCCTCGAGCTGCTTGATGATCGCGGTGATAATGCCCGGCGTATCGCCCGGTTTGGCACTGACGATGCTGAGCCGCTCCATTGCCAGCAGATACCGGTCGACGTCGGCCTTCTTATCGAAATACAGGGCGCTGGTCAGGTGCTCCAGGTACGCCACGTCCCGAAGGTCCGCCTCGCCGAAACGCAGGATGGTGAACCCGCTCGGCACGGCATGACCGCCGCGGCCGAACGGGATGATCTGCAGGGTGAGGTTCGCCATGTCGGTGAGGCCGAGCAGGTAGCGGAGCTGATCGAGCAAGATCTCCTTGCTTCCTATCGGCCGTCGCAGCGCCGTTTCCTCGATGACCGCCCAGAGCTTGACTCGCCCCTCAGTGAACCTGCGCTGCCGCTCCTTGCGGAGGATGACGTGCCGTTCCGCCTCGCCGATCGGAATGTCGCACATGGTCAGCACCGCGGCCGTGTATCTCGGCGTCTGCAGCAGACCAGGTATGAACTGCGGCTCGTAGATACGGATCGAGGTCGCGGCCTCCTCCATCCCGACGTAGGCCTGGAACCAGTCGGGCAGGATGTCGTTGAACCTGTGCCACCAGCCGGGCCGGTTGGCTTGCTCGGCGAGGTTCAGCAGTTGTTCTCTTTCGACCGCGCCGACGCCATAGAAGGTGAGCAGGTCAAGGACGTCGATCTCCCTGATCGCGTTCCTGCCCAGCTCGATGCGGCTGATCTTGGACTCCGACCCGCGGATCGCCTTCGCCGCGGCCTGCGCGGTAATCTCCCTGCTCTCTCTGAGCCGTCGCAACTGGCCGCCCAGCAGGATACGCAGGACGGTCGGCCCCTCAGTCGGCTCCGGCATGACCCCTCCTCGGCCCCCCACTTCGGCCTACGGAATTGTCTCTCGCAATTGCGTAGATTGCGCTACCACTCTACTACTCCAGTAAACATGATGATATCCGACGGGCGATTTTGCGTCACCCCCAATATTGGCTGCCAGACCTGGGCCGAGCTGGACACTTCTGTCCAACCACGATCATCAACGGCCGTTTATCTTATGACGGATCGGCAGCCAGCCCGGCTGGCTCCAACCCGGTCGGCTCGCTCTGCGCCGATCGGGCCGGCCGCCTGGATGCTCACGTACCCAGCCTCCTGACGCCTTCTGACCTGCGCGGATCTGCAGCCTGCCCGTTACGTCCGGCGAGCAGGGAACGAGCGGACATGCGTACCGGCGCCGCTCGCGACTGGCGGACATTCCGGATAATTTTGCCGAGTCAGGCAAGTGCGTACGATTGCTTCTCGCGTTGTGAATCGCAATTACGTACCGCTATCTGCAAAGGGCGCCTAGGCTGCTCGCCATTTGCCGAACACCGGCAGGCCGCCCGGAATTAACCGCGCCACTTCCCCGGGGTGACCTGGCCAGGCTCCTGGCCAAGCTGCTGGGAACCGGGGTGGCAGCGGCCGGACCCAAGGGACACAAGTGACCCGAGCGGACCTTTAGGATGAGCTCATGCGCTACCTGCCGCTTGGTCGATCGGGTCTGCTGGTATCGGCTGTCGGGCTCGGCTGCAACAACTTCGGCAGCCGCCTCGACGTAGCCGGAACGCGCGCCGTGGTGGACGCGGCCATAGACGCCGGGATCACCATGCTCGACACCTCGGAAATTTACGCCCGCGGAGGCTCCGAGACCGCGCTTGGCGAAGTGCTTGCCTCGCGCCGCGATCAGGTTGTGCTGGCCACCAAGTTCGGCCACCAGGGCGTGGACATGGGGTACGGGCCGGCGGCGGGGGCGAAGGGCGGCCGGGCCTACATCAGGCGGGCCGTCACCGAGTCGCTGCGCCGGCTGCGCACCGACTACATCGACCTGTACCAGCTGCACACGCCCGATCCGGTGACCCCGATCGAGGAGACGATCGCGGCTCTTGATGAGCTGGTATCCGAGGGCAAGGTGCGGTACGTGGGCCATTCGAACCTGTCCGGCTGGCAGCTCGCCGATGCCGCGCACCTGGCGGCGAGGGACGGTCGCACCCCGTTCATATCCGCGCAGAACCACTGGTCACTGCTTGAGCGCGGCGCCGAATCGGAGGTCGTCCCCGCGGCCAGGCACTTCGGCCTCGGTGTGCTGCCCTTCTTCCCGCTCGCCAACGGCCTGCTGACCGGCAAGATCCGGCAGGGCCAGGCGGTGCCGTCGGGAACCAGGCTTGCCAGCCGCGAGGGCTACGTCACCGCGGAGAAGCTGGCCAAGGTCGAGGCGCTGATCGCGTGGGGTCAGGCCCGCGGGGTCACGCTACTTGAGATCGCGATCGGTGCCCTGGCCGCGCAGCCAGGCTGCTCCTCGGTGATCGCGGGGGCAATGAATCCCGAGCAGGTCAAGGCCAACGCCGCCGCTGCCGAGTGGATCCCGTCGGCCGACGAACTGGCTGAAATCAACGCCATCGTCCCCCCGCCCGCCTAGCCATCCCAGAGCGAGCCCCGACCCAACCCGAAGCGAGCCCCGACCCAACCCGAAGCGAGCCCCGACCCAACCCGAAGCGAGCCCCGACCCAACCCGAAGCGAGCCCGCGTCAGCCTGCCGCCACCGCCGTGCGGTAGAGGGCCGCCACGTTCGACCCGAACATGATCGAGTAGGAGACCGCGGGGGTGTAGCCGCCCTGCTCGTACCCGCCGATGACCCCGATCACCGTGCCCTGCCCGGTCGCCAGGTTGACCGCGGCGAGGAAAGGCCCGCCGCTCGTCCCGTCGGTGTAGCCGCCGCAGTCGAATTCGAGCTGGTCCTCCATCGGCTGCTTGGTCCAGTTCCGGCAGGTGATGGCCTGATTGGACGAGTCCGGGTAACCGATGACCTGCACGAGCTGATGGGCCGACGAGCCGGTCTCGAGCGTTTCTGCTCCGGTCACGTCCTCGATCGGCACGATCGAGCCTGGCTGGCTGACCCGCAGGAAGGCGACGTCGTCGTCCGGGTCGGCCGAGGCGCTCCACGACTTGTCGACGTAGACGGCGCTGACCGTCCACACGCCGTACGGCGTCGCCCCGTTGTCGTAGCCGGGCACGAACACGATGATGCTGCTCGACAGGCTGCTCACGCAGTGCGCGGCGGTGATCGCGATGTCCCCGTGCGGGCTGTTGACCACGCTCGCCGTGCAGAAATGGTGATGGAGCTTGCCTCCGATGGTGGAGAATAGCGCCCCCACCGCCGGTGCGCCGGAGTAATCCTTACCGTTCTGCGATGGCGGCGTCGTCACCAGGTGCCGCACGGCCCGTGCGAAGCCGGATGCGATGTTGCCGGCCGCGCCGTTGGCGGGGGTGAGCGTGACGATGACGCCGGCCGCGAGCACGGCGGCACACGCTACCTTGGTGGAAGCCCGGGAGAACCAGCCTGCCCGCTCGCGCGGGCGGCTATCGTCTGCGGGCGCGCTGTCCTCGTCGCGCGCGGGTGCGCTGTCCTCGTCGCGGACGGCAGGGTGTCGCTTGCCGCGCCGCCCCGCTCGCACCTGCACCTGGTCACCCGCTTCGCATGTCCGGACTATGTCGCATTCAGATGAACTTCGATACCCAATTGTGATGGACAGCGCGCGACTGTACCAGAGCCGCCCGCTTGAAGCTTAATCAGAAGCCGCCGTGTTGAGCTGGGGATTTGCTGTGCGTCGCGACGCGCGAGCGGTGCGTCCCCACGCCCAGGCAGCACGTGACCAGGCTCTGGTCACGCTGGAAAGCCGGTAAATCACTCCAGGTAAGGCGCACCAGCGGGCACTGGCCCGCGGCATGCCGATGGCGATCTATACCGTGGACATGTTCGGCACCGGTAATGACGACGACAACCGTGCGGTCGTGCGCGCGGTCCCCGCCGCCGAGCTGCAGTTTGCCGGCCTCGCTCTGCACGGCCCCCGCAACGCCGTCGACAAGGTGCTCAAGGGCGTTACGCTGCATCCATGAAGGCAGCCTTGTACAGAAGCACCGGGCCCGCCCACGTCCTGCAGGTCGAGGAGATCGAGCGGCCCGAGCCCGGGCCCGGCGACGTCCTGGTCCGGGTGCATGCCTCCGGCGTCAACCCCACCGACTACAAGGCCCGGGCCGGGCTAACCCCGCGCCCCATCGACGGCTTCCAGGTCCCGCACCATGACGGCGCGGGCGTCATCGAGGCGGTCGGCGAGGGAGTGGACCCGGGCCTCGTCGGCCAGCGGGTCTGGCTGTGGTTCTCGGCGGTCGGCCGGCGGTGGGGGACCGCGGCGCAGTGGACAGTGGTGCCGCAGCGGCACGCCGTGCCGCTCCCCGACGGAGCCTCGTTCGAGCTCGGCGCCTCGCTCGGCGTGCCCGCGATGACCGCGCACTACTGCCTGCTGGCCGACGGCCCGGTAACCGGCCAGACCG
Source organism: Streptosporangiaceae bacterium (assembly GCA_050698735.1). Lineage (GTDB taxonomy): Bacteria > Actinomycetota > Actinomycetes > Streptosporangiales > Streptosporangiaceae > Palsa-504. Next base: position 20,957 of record JBOHCG010000062.1, read on the forward strand.
TGCTCGTGGCCGGCGGCGCGGGCGCCGTCGGGCACTTCGCCATCGAGCTGGCCAAACGCGCCGGGGCTCGGGTAATCGCGACCGTGAGCAACGCGCAGAAGGCGGCGCTTGCCGAGAAGGCGGGCGCGGACCTGGTGGTCAGCTACCGCGCGGCCGACGCCGCCCAGCAGGTCAAGGCGTTCGCGCCCGTCGTCGACCGGGTGATCGAGCTCGCGCTGGGTGCCAACCTTGCCCTCGACCTGGCGGTGACCAGGCCGGGGGCG
>JBOHCG010000063.1:0-21217 GCA_050698735.1 Streptosporangiaceae bacterium
GCCCGAGGGCGAGCAGGCAGACCGGGCGCGGGTCGCCCCCGCCGCAGCCGGCGCCCGGACCGGCACCGGGAGGCGGCCCGCCGGCCTTGCCGCTGCGGTCGGCCGGCCCGCGGGCCGACGGGCAGGCGCAGCAGGTACGCGATGTGGACGTGGCGGCGGCGACGTTCGGCTACCTGGGCGCGATCTTCCTCGGGCCGATCATCCCGCTCGCCATTTACCTGCTGCGGGGGAGGAAGTCGGCGTTCATGCGGTTTCACGCGGCGACGGCCGTGAACCTCTCGCTGACCGCCGCGCTGTACGGGATCAGCTGCCTCATTCTCGGCGGCCTGCTGTTGCTCGACAGCATCACCGTGGCACTGGTGATCGGGCTTGCGCTCGGCTTCGCGCTGTGGCTGACCATGCTGAAGTACCTCATCCGCGGGGTCATCGCTGCCAATCGCGCCGAGGAGTTCGAGGTGCCGAGCTGGATCTGCGCGCGGATCATAACGTTAGCTACTCGGTGAGCGCGCGCGTCACGGTGTCGGCGAGCAGGCGGCCGCGGCGGGTGAGCCTGATAAGGCCCTCAGCGTAGGCGGCCGGAGAGATCAGGCTGTCGGCGGAGGCGGCCGGAGAGATCAGGCTGTCGGCGGAGGCGGCCGGAGAGATCAGGGCCTCGGCCGCCATCGACGCGGCGTTCCGCCGCCCGGCCGGGCCGAGCACCTCGGCCGGGCAGCCATCCGCCAGCCGGATCGCCAGCATGACCTGCTCCAGGTCGCGCTCGGCCGCGGTGAGGACCTCCCTGGCCTGGCCCGGGCTGGCGCCCGCGCCGATCCTGGCGCCGTAGGCGGCCGGATGCCGGACGTTCCACCAGCGGGTGCCGCCGACGTGGCTGTGCGCCCCCGGACCGATCCCCCACCAGTCGCCACCGGTCCAGTAGATCATGTTGTGCGCACACCTGGACGGCTCGGCCGCCGCCCAGTTGGAGATCTCATACCAGCGCAGGCCGGCCGCGGTCAACACCTCGTCCGCGACGAGGTAACGGGCGGCAAGCACGTCGTCGTCGGGCGCGGCGATCTCGCCGCGGCGGACCCTGGCCGCCAGCCGGGTGCCGGCCTCGACGGTGAGCGCGTACGCGGATACGTGATCCGGGCCCGCCCCGACGGCGGCGTCCAGGGAGCGGCGCCAGTCCGCGTCGGACTCCCCCGGCGTGCCGTAGATCAGGTCCAGGCTGACGTGCTCGAAGCCGGCCGCGCGGGCCCAGGCGGCGCAGCGCGCCGGACGGCCTGGCCGGTGTACCCGGTCGAGCACCGCGAGGACCCCGGGGACCGCGCTTTGCATCCCGAAGGACATCCGCGTGATGCCCTGCGCCCGCAGTTCGTGCAGCCGGGCCTCGTCCACGCTCTCCGGGTTGGCCTCCGCGGTCACCTCGGCGCCCGGCCGCAGCCCGAACTCCCCGTCGATGGCCCGCAAGATGGCGCCGAGCGCGCCAGGCGGCAGCAGCGTCGGAGTGCCGCCGCCGAAGAACACCGTGCTCACCGGGACGTCGGCGCCGCGCAGGACCTTGCGCGCGAAGCCGATCTCCGCGATCGCGAGGTCGGCGTAGGAGGCCAGGGACACGGGGGCCTGCGGCCCGCCGAGTTCGGTGGCCGTGTAGGTGTTGAAGTCGCAGTAGCCGCAGCGGGTCGCGCAGAACGGCACGTGCACGTAGACACCGAACGGCCGCTCGCCGAGCCCGGCCAGGGCGCGCTCAGGCAAGGTCCCGTCGGCGGGGACCGGCTCTCCCTCGGGGACGCTGCCAGGCATGCCAGTCACGCTACCCGCCGGGACGAAGGGGGCGAGCCGCCGGGACGAAGGGGGCGAGCCGCCGAGAGGACGGGGGTGAGCCGCCGGGAGAAGGGGATCCGCGGCGGGAAGGCGGGTCGGTGATTCGCGTGTCTACACTGGAAAGGACCGCGCATGCGGGTACCGCGTGATCCCCGGTCGCGCGGACGGGAGGCACCGATGGCAGGAAACCAGTGGCAATGGCCGAGCCAGGATCCGCGGTACGGTCCGCCCGCTGGCTACCCGGTCCCGCCGCCCGCTGGCTACCCGGTCCCGTCGCCGTCGGCCGGCTACCCGGTCCCGCCGCCGCCCGCTGGCTACCCGGTCCCGCCGCCCGCTGGCTACCCGGTCCCGCCGCCCGCTGGCTACCCGGTCCCGTCGCCGTCGGCCGACTACCCCGGCCAGCAGCCTGGCTACCATGGCGCCTACCGTGAGGGCTACCAGGTCGGGATGGCACCCTCGATGCGGGCGGCGTCGGCGGACCGCGAGCGGACCGTCGACGTGCTCAAGGCGGGCTTCGCCGAGGGCCGCCTCACCCGGGACGAGTACGACGAGCGGATCGGCCGCGCCTACGAGGCCCGTACCTACGGCGAGCTGACCGCGCTGATCGCCGACCTGCCCGCCGGCGCCCTGCCGCTGCCTTCGGCGGGGCACGCGGCCGGCTACCGGACGGCCGCGCCCACCAACTCGCTGGCGATCGCGGCCATGGTGCTCGGCGCGGCCGAGGTCTTCACCTTCGGGCTGACCGCCATCCCCGCCGTGCTCTGCGGCCACCTGGCCAGGCGGCAGATCAGGCAGACCAGGCAGAGCGGCGACGGGCTGGCCACGGGCGGGCTCGTGCTCGGCTACCTGGCGATCATTTTCTGGGCGCTGCGCATCGCCGTGCACGGCGGCCTGTAGGAAACGCCCGAGGGTTCATTGGCACTCCTGGCGGCGCTTGCGCGTCTACACTCAGTAGAGGCGTCCGCGGGAGGCTAACGTGGCATACGATCCAGGTCAGGCATATCCGCCCGTCGTGCCCGCGTCCACCGTCTTGGCGGTGAACCCGGCGTGGCTGGCGGCAAGCGCAGACCGCGAGCGTGCGGTTGGCGTGCTCCGCGCGGGTTTCGCCGAGGGACGGCTCACCCAGGACGAGTTCACCGACCGGGTCGCCGGGGCCTACGCGGCCCGCACCTACAGCGAGCTGTGGGCGCTGACCGCCGACCTGCCGTCAGGTCCGCTGCCGGTCCCGCCCGGGTCGTACTACGGCGGCTTGCCGTGGCACGGCGGCTACGATCCGACCATCCAGGACATCTCGCGCCCGCGGCCGTGGCGGTCCAACGCGGCGCTTGTCGGGACCGCGCTGGTGATCTTCGCGCTGGCCGCGCTCGTGACGCTGGTCCTCTTCTCGCACGGCCAGGCCGCGCACGTTCCGGGCGGCCAGTTCCAGGAGCAGCCTGCAGTGCCCCTGCCCTACCAGGGCGGGCAGGTGGTTCTGGAGCCGGCCATCAAGCACGTGCCGGGACGCACGGTCATCCACGCCGCGCCGGTGCCGCCGAGCCCGTGACACGCACCACGGCCCGTTCGGCAAAATTATTCTTTTGAATTTCGGCGTGTTACCGCTGTTTCCTGTCGGCCGGCTGGGTGGAGAGCGCGGCGATGAACGCCTCCTGCGGCACGTCGACGCGGCCGATCGTCTTCATCCGCTTCTTGCCTTCCTTCTGCTTCTCCAGCAGCTTGCGCTTGCGGGTGATGTCGCCGCCGTAGCACTTGGCAAGCACGTCCTTGCGCAGCGCGCGGACGTTCTCGCGGGCGATGATCCGGGCGCCGACGGCGGCCTGGATCGCCACCTCGTACTGCTGCCGCGGGATCAGTTCCTTCAGCTTCGCGGTCATGGACAGGCCGTACTCGCGCGCCTCGTCGGCGTGCACGATCTGGCTGAACGCGTCCACCGGCTGGCCCTGCAGCAGGATGTCGACCTTGACCAGGTTCGCCTCCTGCTCCCCGGCGGGCTCGTAGTCCAGCGAGGCGTAGCCGCGGGTGCGCGACTTGAGCTGGTCGAAGAAGTCGAAGATGATCTCGGCGAGCGGCAGCGTGTAGCGGATCTCCACCCGGTCCGCGGACAGGTAGTCCATGCCGAGCAGGGCGCCGCGCCTGCTCTGGCACAGTTCCATGATCGTGCCGATGTAGTCTGCGGGCGAGATGACCGTCGCGCGGATCACGGGCTCGAAAACCACGTTTATCTTGCCTGCTTGCGGCGTCGACGGGCCCCCTGGGAAGTCGCTCGGGTTGGTGACCGTGATCTCCTGGCCGGTATCCATGGCGACGCGGTACACGGCGTTCGGGGAGGTGGAGATCAGCGACAGGTCGAACTCGCGCTCAAGCCGCTCGCGGACGATCTCCATGTGCAGCAGGCCGAGGAAGCCGCAGCGGAAGCCGAAGCCGAGCGCGTCGCTCGTCTCCGGCTCGTACAGCAGCGCCGCGTCGTTCAGGCTCAGCCTGTCCAGCGCGTCGCGGAGGTCCGGGTAGTCGTCGCCGTCCACCGGGTACAGGCCGGAGAAGACCATCGGCTTGGGGTGGTCGTAGCCGGCCAGCGGCTCTTTCGCCGGGTTTGCCGAGCTGGTCACGGTGTCGCCGACGCGGGCCTGCCGGACGTCCTTGACCCCGGTGATCAGGTAGCCGACCTCGCCCGCGGCCAGGCCCGCTGACGGGATGGGCTCGGGCGAGATGACCCCTACCTCGAGCGTCTCGTGCGTCGCGCCCGTCGACATCATCAGGCTGCGCTCGCGCCTGGTCAGGCGGCCGTCGACGACCCGGACGTAGGTGACCACGCCGCGGTAGGTGTCGTAGACCGAGTCGAAGATCAGCGCACGGGCCGGGGCGTCCGGGTCGCCGTGCGGGGCGGGGACCTGGCGGACGATCTCGTGCAGCAGGTCCTCGACGCCCTCGCCGGTCTTGGCTGACACCCTCAGGACCTCCGAGGGGTCGCAGCCGATGATCCCGGCGAGTTCGGCGGCGTAGCGGTCGGGCTGCGCGGCGGGCAGGTCGATCTTGTTCAGCACCGGGATGATCTTAAGGTCGGCGCCGAGCGCCAGGTAGAGGTTGGCCAGCGTCTGCGCCTCGATGCCCTGGGCCGCGTCGACGAGCAGCACCGCGCCCTCGCACGCGGCCAGGCTGCGGGAGACCTCGTAGCTGAAGTCCACGTGGCCCGGGGTGTCGATGAGGTTGAGGACGTAGTTCGTGTCGCCGCTCTTCCAGGGCAGCCGGACGGCCTGGCTCTTGATCGTGATGCCGCGCTCGCGCTCGATGTCCATCCGGTCCAGGTACTGCGCGCGCATCTGGCGCCCCTCCACCACGCCGGTGAGCTGCAGCATCCGGTCCGCAAGCGTCGACTTGCCGTGATCGATGTGGGCGATGATGCAGAAGTTCCTGATCACCGCCTGATCGGTCCTGGCCGGTTGCGGGCTTGCGTCCCGCTGCCTGACGGGGCTGGATGAGCTGGGCTGTGACACGCGCTTCCGTTCTGGTTACTAGCGACCTGGTGTTCCATGATCCCATGTGCGGCGGGGTGGGATCGCCTTCGTTTTGAGTACGGGGGGCCGGACCGGATAAGCTTCGTCGTCGCGGCACTCCACAGACAACGTTGAAGGACTCCCACGCGTGGCGAACATAAAGTCTCAGATCAAGCGCAACAAGCAGAACGAGAAGGCACGGCAGCGGAACAAGTCCGTGAAGTCGTTGCTGCGGACATCCGTGCGTAAGTTCCGCGAGGCGGCGGACGGGGGCAACCTCGACGAGGCCGGCACCGCGCTGCGCGTCGCCTGCCGTCAGCTGGACAAGGCGGCCAGCAAGGGCGTCATCCACAAGAAGCAGGCCGCGAACCGCAAGTCGGCGATCGCCAAGCGGTACGCCGAGCTCCAGCAGGCCTGAGTTCCCGGGTTCTCGGTTCTCGGTTCTCGGTTCTCGGTTCTCGGTTCCGGGTTCTCGGTTCCGGTCGCGGCTTAGCCGGCGCGGCTGGCGACGATGCGGCGGACGGCGCGTTCCAGGGCGTAGTCCGCGCTGACCGCATCGCCCTTCACCTGCGCGTCGGCTTCGGCGACCGCGTGCAGCGCGCGGGCGATGCCGTCGGCCTGCCAGCCGCGCAGCTGGCGCTTCACCGCGTCGATCTTCCATGGCGGGGCGCCGACCTCCGCGGCCAGCGACATGCTGCTCGCGCCGCGGGGCGCCGAGGAAACCCGGCCGAGCAGGCGCACCCCCTGGGCCAGCGCGCTGCAGATCAGCACGGGCGAGACGCCGGTGGCCAGCGCCCAGCGCAGCTGCTCGAGGGCCGGCGCGAGGTGCCCCTCCACCGCCCGGTCGGCGACGGAGAAGCCGGTCGACTCCGCCCGGCCCCGGTAGTACCGCGCCACCACCGCCTCGTCCACGCGATCCTCTGCGTCGGCGGTCAGCTGGTCGCACGCGGCCGCCAGCTCGCGCAGGTCCGAGCCGACCGCGTCCAGGAGCGCCCGCGCCGCCGCATCGTCCGCCGATCGGCCCAGGCGGCGGAACTCGGACTTGATGAAATCGAGGCGTTCGGCGAACCTGGTGAGTTTCGGGCGCTCGATGATTTGCGCCTTTGTGGTCTTGGCTGCCGCTAGCAGGTCCTTGCCCTTGGCGCCGCCGGCGTGGGTCAGGATCAGCACCGCGTCTTCTGCCGGGCGGCTCAGGTACCTGGTGAGCTCGGCGGCGACTTCCTTGCTCGCGTTCTGCGCGGACCTGATCACCACCACGCTGCCGTCGCTGAAAAGCGATGGGGAGGTCAGCGAGTCCAGCTCACCGGGGGCGAGGTCGGCTCCGTCGCGGTCGTGGACGTCTGGGGCGCCGCCTTCCTGGCTAGCCCGGGCCGCCGCGATCAGCTCGCGGACGGCGCGGTCGACGAGGAATTCCTCCTCGCCGACGACGAGCGTGACGGGAGCGGCCGCTGCGGCGGTCGGGGCGGTCTTTGCGGCCGGCGGACGGGCGGGCATGGTGGCAGCATGCCACGGCTACGGCGAGCGCGCCGAATCGGGCGGTCGGCGGGAGGTCAGGTGACGGGTTCGCCGCCGCGCCAGACGCGGCGGGGGGCCAGGCCATAGGACCAGACGAAGGCGCCCTCGTGGTCGGCGTCCCAGAGCACCATGTCGGCGAGGCGGCCGCGCACCATCGCGCCGCGGTCGGGGGCCTTCAGCGCGTGCGCGCCGCCTATGGTGGCCGCACGGAGCGCCTCCTCGACGCTCATCCCCAGGTAGGACACGGCGAGGGAGATCACGAGCGCCATCGAGGTGATGCCGTTGCGGCCGGGGGTGTGATCGGTGCCGAGCGCGACGGCGACGCCCTTGTCGAGCAGGGCGCGCACCGGCGGGCGTGCGCCGACCTGCAGGGCCGTGCCCGGGCACACCACGGCCGCGACGCCGGCCCTGGCCAGCACCGCCACGTCGTCGTCGTCGGCGGCGTGCAGCATGTCGGCCGACGCGCAGCCCATCTCGGCCGCCAGCCGGGCCGCGCCGGTGTGCGACTCACCGCAGGCGTGCACCCTCGGGATCAGGCCCGACCGGCGGCCCGCGTTGAGGATCCAGCGGGCCTCGTCCTCGGTGAAGCCGTTTTCCTCGCAATACACGTCCACGCTGTCGGCGCCGACCGCGGCGGCGTCCGCGCACCAGGAACTGACCGCGTCGATGTAGTCGGTGCGGCGGCCGAAGAACTCCGGCGGCACCGCGTGCGCGGCAAGGAACGTCACGTGCAGCCGCGGCATACCCGGCTCGTCCTCGAGCGAGCGGAGCATCCGGACGTCGGCGAGCTCGCCGTCCCTGGTCAGGTGATACCCGGTCTTCGCCTCGATCGTGGTGGTGCCGGACCGCAGCCAGCGGCCCATCCGCTCGCGCACGCCGTTGCACAGCGTCCACGGGTCGGTGCCCCTGGTGACCGTTACGGTCGAGCTGACCCCGCCGCCCGCGGCGCTGATCTCGGCGGAGGTGGAGCCGTTGGAGCGCATCGCGAGCTCGGCCCAGCGGTTGCCCGCGTAGACCGGGTGCGTGTGCGCGTCGATGAGACCGGGGGTGACCAGGCCGCCGCCGAGGTTCTCCACGTGGTCCACGTCGACGATGTCGTCGACGACGCCCGGGATGCGGCCGGGCAGCTCGACCGCGGGACCGACCCAGGCGATGCGCCCGTCGTCGCCGGTCACGATCGCGGCGTTGCTGAGGATCTCGGAGCCGGTCCACAGGCGTCCGATGTTCGTGAGCAGGCGAACAGTCACCGGCAGTCCCCCCCGGGACCGATGATCGCACACGCCATGAGCGTCACCTGCTAAGAGTTGTCCGCGCCGGACCCCGTCGTGGACAGACGAACTCGCCTTGCGACCCGCGTCTGACGTCAGTGCCTAGCGGGGGTGGCAACCAACATATCGACCCAGACACGTTATTGCACCGCTACCGGCACAGACAAGCCTTTCGGCGAAATGCAGAGTTAATCACCTCGCGAGAGCCCGGCGCGGCCAAGTCACGGCACCGAGACGGCGGCCGCCGAGGCCGCAGTGACCGCCGAGGCCGCCAGCTGGGCGGCCAGGTCCGCAGGTACCCGCGCCTCGAGCAGCGTGCCCTCGGCGACGTGCTCGGCGTGCAGCACCTCGCCCTCGGCGTGCGCCCGCGCCACCAGGTCGCCGCGGCGGTACGGCACGACTACCCGGACCTGCTCGCCGAGCCTGGGCAGGGCCGTCTCGATCGCCTCGCGCAGCGCGGGCAGGCCGGCGCCCGTCTTCGCGGAGACGGACAGGCTGCCCGGCTCACGCGCCCGCACGCCCTGCAGCACGACGGGATCGGCCTCGTCGATCTTGTTGACCACGACAAGCTCGGGCACCTGGTTCGCGCCGATCTCGGCGAGAACGGCACGGACGGCGGCGATCTGCGCCAGCGGCTCCGGGTCGGACCCGTCGACCACGTGCACGATCAGGTCCGCCCCGGCCGCCTCCTCCAGCGTGGACCGGAACGCCTCGACCAGCTGGTGCGGCAGGTGCCTGACGAACCCCACCGTATCGGTGAGCGTGTAGTTGCGCCCGGACGGCGTCAGCGCGCGGCGGACGGTCGGGTCGAGCGTGGCGAACAGCGCGTCCTCCACCAGGACGCCGGCTCCGGTGAGCGCGTTGAGCAGGCTGGACTTGCCCGCGTTGGTGTAGCCGGCGATGACCACGGAGGGCACTTCCTGCCGCCTGCGGCGGCCGCGCTGCACCTCCCGGCCGGTCGACATCGCCGCGATGTCCCGCTTCAGCCTGGCGATGCGGGTCCGCAGCCTGCGCCGGTCGGTCTCCAGCTTGGTCTCGCCCGGGCCGCGGGTGCCGATGCCACCGCCGCCGGCCACCCGGCCGCCTGCCTGCCTAGACAGCGACTCGCCCCAGCCGCGGAGCCTGGGCAGCATGTACTGCAGCTGGGCCAGCTCCACCTGCGCCTTGCCTTCCCGGCTGCGCGCGTGCTGGGCGAAGATGTCGAGGATGAGCGCGGTCCGGTCGACCACCTTGACCTTGACCAGGCTCTCCAGCCGCCGCAGCTGGCTGGGGGTGAGCTCGCCGTCGCAGATCACGGTGTCCGCCCCGGCCGCCGCCACGATGCCGGCCAGCTCGCGCGCCTTGCCCGAGCCCACGTAGGTGGCCGCGTCGACCCTGCCGCGCCGCTGGATGAGCCCGTCGAGCACCTCGGATCCCGCCGTCTCCGCCAGCCGGCTCAGCTCGTGCAGCGAGTTCTCCGCGCTGGCCAGGCTGCCCTCGGCCCAGACACCGATCAGCACCACGCGTTCGAGCCGCAGCGTGCGGTACTCGACCTCGCTGATGTCCTCCAGCTCGGTGGACAGCCCGGCAACCCGCCGCAGCGCGTGCCGGTCCTCGAGGTCGAGCTCCCCAGTGTCTACGTCAGCCGCGAGGCCCGGTAGTTCTGGCTGCTCATTGAAGACTGTGCTCATTGTCCTCCGACGTCGGTTGCTCGCTCGTCCCCCGATGGTGCCACGCGCCGAGCGAGATTGCATTTATTTAACAACCGGGCCGCGCCATATGTGCCCGGCCGCGCCAGGTCCCGCCGTATCGGATTATCCAGAACGGGCCGTGGTGCCCCTAGCCGGGCAACCTTTTGCGGGCCGGGGTGTCTAATCATGGATCAGGGCGCTAGGCGGGCCAGCGAGGGGGGAAGTGCGCCGTCGTAGACGACGGTGAGGCGGTGGGTGGCGCGGGTGATCGCGACGTAGAGGTCGTGGCCGCCCGCCGGGGACTGGGCCAGGATCCCGGCCGGGTCCACCAGGACCACCCGGTCGAATTCCAGGCCCTTGGCCTGGCCGACGGTCAGCAGCGCGACCGGCGACTCCAGCACCTCGGCCCGGTCGCCGGGCACCGCCAGCGGGAGGGCCTGGGCCAGCTCCCGCATCCGTGCCGTCGGCCCGATCACCGCGAGCCTGCCCTCCTCCCCCATCTCGGCCAGGTCGGCGTCAACAACGGAGGGCACCGCGTCCAGGCCGCGGACCGCACGTGGGGAGGTGCCTTCTTCGCGGACGGACTCGGGGGGCTTCTCGGCGGGCGCCACCGAGGCCAGGACGTCGGCGGCCACGGCCATGATCTCGGCGGGGGTCCGGTAGTTGATGGTCAGGAGTTCCTCGCGCCAGCGGCCGCGGACGTAGGGGTCGAGCATCTGCGCCCAGGAGCGGGCGCCGGCCGCGTTGCCGCGCTGGGCGATGTCGCCCACCACGGTCATCGACCGGGTGGGGATGCGGCGCATCACCATGCGCCAGGCCATTGCGGACAGCTCCTGCGCCTCGTCGACGATCACGTGGCCGTAGGCCCAGGACGGGTCGGCCCAGGCCCGCTCGGCCGTGGTGAGCGGCTGGCCCGGGTCCCGGTTCCAGTCGGCGAGCGTGGCGGCGTCGATGAAGTTCTGGCCGGCCAGGCCGGTGATCTCGAGCACCTCGCGGGCGTACCGCTCCTCGGCGCGGCGCTCCCGGTCCGCGGCCCGGTGGCGTGCCTTCTCGGCCGAGTCATCCGTACCCAGCAGCTGCGCGGCCTCGTCAAGGAGCGGAACGTCCGCCACCGTCCATGCATCGGGTGCGGCTGGTCGGAGAACCACGGCCCGTTCGGCAAAAGAAAGATCCGGGGCGGCGCGGCGGAGGGCAGCTTCCTCGGCCAGCAGTCCGGCGACCAGCCGCTGCGGGGTGAGGAAGGGCCACAGGGCGTCGAGCGCGGCCCGGACCGGCGGCTCGTCCCACAGCCTGGCGCGTGCGTAGGGCAGGTCGTCGGGGTCGAACGGGCGGTCCAGGGCGGCGGCCTCGGCCCGGGCGAGCGCGCCGAGCAGTTCGGTGACGAACAGCTTGCGCGCCACGTTGTGCGGCTTGCGCAGCGCGCGTGCCCGGTCACGGGCGCGCAGGCAGACGTCCCTCGGCAGGGTCATCCGCACGCCGTCGGCGGTGATCTGCAGGTCGGCGGGCGGGACGCGTTCCTGGTCGCGCACCGCCCGGCGCAGCACGTGCACCATCTTCGGGTCGCCCTTGATCACCGCGGCCTCGGCGTCGTCCTCGGGCGCGGCCTTGACGCCGGGGAACAGCTCCGCCATGGAGCTGAGCACCACGTCGGTCTCGCCGAGCGACGGGAGGACCCGGCTGATGTAGCGGAGAAAGGTGACGTTCGGGCCGATGACCAGGACGCCGCGCCGCTCAAGGGTCCGCCGGTGCGTGTACAGCAGGTAGGCGGCGCGGTGCAGGGCCGCGACCGTCTTGCCGGTGCCCGGGCCGCCCTGGACGACGAGGACGCCCTGCAGGGCGGAGCGGATCACCCGGTCCTGCTCGGCCTGGATGGTCGCGACCACGTCGGTCATCCGGCCGGTGCGGCCCGCGGTGACGCTGGCGATCAGCATGGCCTCGCCGGACAGGGTCTGCCGGTCCGGCACCGGCAGCCGCTCGAGGTCGAAGACCTCGTCGTCGACACCGGTGACGGTGCGGTTCCTCGTGTAGATGTGCCGGCGCCTGACCAGGCCTTCCGGGTCTTTCGGGGTGGCCGCGTAGAAGGGGCGGGCCGCGGGGGCGCGCCAGTCGATCAGGCGCGGCTCGTACTCGTCGTCGCGCAGGCCGATGCGGCCGATGTACAGCGTCGTGGACTCGCCGGCTCCGGCGGCGCTGCTGCCGGCGGCGGGCCGCGGGCCGGCGTGGACGGCTGCGGGCCGCGATTCGGCGGGATAGCCGTCGGTGCGGCCGAAGCACAGGCCGTGCTCGACGGCGTTCAGCTGGGCGAGGCGCCTGGCCTGCTCGGCGGCGGTGATGTCGCGCTCGACCCGGGCCTGGAACGTGCCGCCCGGGCTGCCGCTGGCATGCGTCGTTCCGAGTGCGCGGGCGGCCCGCTCGCGCGCGCGGTCCAGCAGGTTATAGAGCATGTCGAGATAGGCCTGTTCGGTGCTGACTGCGGTCGGGCGGGCCGATTCTGTCTCGCGGAGCGCCATATTCTGTGATATACTTTCTTTACGGGCGTATTGGGGGTTAGCGACCGATTGTCCGGGGCCTACGAGTTTAGCAGCTTTCGCGGCCAGGGCTAGGTCAGGCGTCTGCGGCTGCGACGTGCGGTAGCGCGTGACGATGCTTATTCCCAGGCGGCAGGCACCTGCGGACACCGGTCGCCCGCGCCCGGCGCGGCCCATATCCGGCAAAATGGGTGCGCCGGGCAACGACTGCGGCGATTCCCGTTCTGCGGAATCCCTGGTGTACTATTGGCGCCCAGATCTTCCCTCAAGCCCGGATCTATCCGCCAATTCAGGAAACTGGGGCTTATCGCCTGCTAAACTTTATGCCGGCGATTGGCTGTTGCATTATCTGCCGTTTCGGCGGCGAATCGGGCGGCGCGAACGCCGACGGCCGACCTGCCGGGCTAAAGGGCGATGACGGTACCTGCGCCGGGCCGTCACGGCCGCGGCCGGGCGCATGCGAGGATGAAGGGCACGACTCGGGAGGAGCTCAGACATGCCGGGAACCGAACACGTGGAGATCACAGGTCCGTACGGTGATCGCTACGACGAGATCCTGACGCCGCAGGCCATCGACCTGATCGCCGTCCTGCACGGCGAGCTCGGGACCCGCAGGCACGAGCTGCTCGCGGCGCGCAGGCGACGCCAGGCCGAACTGTCCAACGGCGGCACGCTCGACTTCCTCCCGGGGACCGCATCGATCAGGGAGGACCCCGGCTGGCGGGTCGCGGCGCCTGCCGCCGGGCTGATCGACAGGCGGGTGGAGATCACCGGGCCGACCGAGAAGAAGATGACGGTGAACGCGCTCAACTCGGGGGCGAACGTGTGGCTGGCGGACTTCGAGGACGCCAACACGCCGCTGTGGGACAACATGATCGGCGGACAGCTCAACCTCAAGGACGCGCTGGACCGGACCATCGACTTCCGCTCGCCCGACGGCAAGGAGTACGCGCTGCGGCCGGACGCGGAACTGGCCACGATCGTGGTCCGGCCGCGGGGCTGGCACCTGGAGGAGAAGCACATCCTCATCGACGGCGCCCGGGCATCAGGCAGCCTGGTCGACTTCGCGCTGTACATGGCGACGAGCGCGCAGCGGCAGCTGGACAAGGGCAAGGGGCCGTACTTCTACCTGGCCAAGAACGAGAGCCACCTCGAGGCGCGGCTGTGGAACGACGCGTTCAACCTGGCGCAGGACGCGCTGGGCATCCCGCGCGGCACGATCCGCGCCACGGTGCTGATCGAGACGATCCCGGCGGCGTTCGAGATGGAGGAGATCCTCTACGAGCTGCGCGACCACTCCGCGGGGCTGAACGCGGGCCGCTGGGATTACCTGTTCAGCATCATCAAGAAGTTCCGCACCAGGGGCCGTGAGTTCGTGCTGCCGGAGCGCAACTCGGTCACGATGACCGCCCCGTTCATGCGCGCCTACACCGAGCTGCTCGTCAAGAGCTGCCACCGACGCGGGGCGCACGCGATCGGCGGCATGGCCGCGTTCATCCCGAGCCGGCGCGACCCCGAGGTCAACGAGCGGGCGCTTGCCAAGGTCCGCGAGGACAAGACGCGCGAGTCGGCCGACGGCTTCGACGGGTCCTGGGTGGCCCACCCGGACCTGGTGCCGGTGTGCAAGGAGGTCTTCGACGGGGTTCTGGGCGCCGGGCCGAACCAGATCGGCCGCAAGCGCGAGGAGGTCAGCGTCAGCGCCGCGGACCTGCTCTCGGTGAGCAAGACGCCCGGCGAGATCACCGAGGCGGGGCTGCGGAGCAACATCAGCGTGGCGCTGCAGTACCTGGCCGCCTGGCTGGGCGGCAACGGCGCGGTGGCCATCTTCAACCTGATGGAGGACGCGGCCACGGCGGAGATCTCCAGGTCCCAGATCTGGCAGTGGATCCACAACGACGTCGCGCTCGACGACGGTCACCTTGTCACCCAGGACCTGGTGGAGCGGCTCATCGACGAGGAGCTCTCGAAGATCCGCGCCGCGGCCGGGGCGGAGTTCGACGCGGCGCAGTACGGGCAGGCGGTCGCGCTGTTCAGCGAGGTCGCGCTGGCCGAGGTGTTCGCCGAGTTCCTCACCATCCCCGCCTACGAGCGGATGCCTTAAGTCGGGCTTCTGGTCACCGGAGCGGGAAAAGGGGACAATCGGCGGAGACCGGCTCGGCTTTTTGCAGGCGGCGAGGTGGGGTGGATGACGGTGGCCATCGATGCGCTGGTACCGGCGATGCGGAGCATCTGCGGGGCGGGCAACGTCATCACCGACCCGCTTGAGCTGCGCACCTATGAGTGCGACGGGCTGACCTCGCACCGGACCGTGCCCGCGCTCGTGGTGCTGCCGGGGGCGGCTGGCGAGGTGGCCGCGGTGGTCGCGGAGTGCGCGCGGGCCAGAGTGCCGTTCGTGGCGCGGGGCAGCGGCACCGGGCTGTCCGGCGGCGCGCTACCGCACCGGGACGGCGTGCTGATCGTGATGTCGCGGATGCGCAAGATCCTGGAGATCGACCCGGTGAGCAGGCGGGCGGTGGTCGAGCCCGGGGTGACGAACCTGTCCGTGAGCAAGGCGGCGGCGCCGTTCGGCCTGTTCTATGCGCCGGACCCGTCCAGCCAGGTCGTCTGCTCGGTGGGCGGCAACGTGGCGGAGAACTCCGGCGGCGCGCACTGCCTCAAGCACGGGTTCACCGTGCACCACGTGATGGGCCTTGAGATCGTCACGCCGGCCGGCGAGCTGACCTGGCTCGGCGACGGCAGCGGGGTGGTCACCGGCTACGACCTGCTCGGCGCGTTCACCGGCTCGGAGGGAACCCTCGGCATCGTCACCAAGATCGTGGTCAAGCTGATGCCGCTGCCCGAGGTCGTGCACACGCTGCTGGCCGCGTACGCCACCACGAGCGAGGGCGGGCGGGCGGTCTCTGACATCATCGGGGCCGGCATCGTGCCCGCGGCGATCGAGATGATGGACGCGCTGTCGATCGAGGCGGCCGAGGCCGCGGTGCACTGCAACTACCCGGAAGGGGCCGGTGCCGTGCTGATCGTGGAGCTGGACGGGCCCGCCGCGGAGGTCGAGGCGGAGCTTTCTACGGTGCGCTCGTTGTGCGAGGCGGCGGGCGCGACCGAGATCAGGGCGGCCGATGACCCGGCCGAGCGCGCGGTGATCTGGGCCGGACGCAAGTCCGCGTTCGCCGCGGTGGGCCGGATCAGCCCGGCGTTCATCGTGCAGGACGGCGTGGTGCCGAGGACCTCGCTCGGGACGGTGCTTGCCCGGATCGCGGAGCTGTCCGACGCGGCAGGGATCCGGGTGGCGAACGTGTTCCACGCGGGCGACGGGAACCTGCACCCGCTGGTGCTGTACGACGACGACGTCCCTGGCGAGCCTGAGGCCGCCGAGGAACTGTCCGGCGCGATCCTGGACGCCTGCCTGGAGCAGGGCGGCTCGATCACCGGCGAGCACGGCGTCGGGGTGGACAAGTCCCGGTACATGCCGAAGATGTTCAGCGCCGACGACTTGGACACCATGCAGCTGGTCAGGTGCGCGTTCGACCCGGCCAGCCTGTGCAACCCCGGCAAGATCTTCCCCACGCCCCGGATGTGTGGCGAGGTTCCCGGCCACCGCCGCGGCGTGCATCCCGCCGTAGCGGCGGGTCAGGCGGAGATCTTTTGATGGACGTGATTTCAGACATCAGGACCGCGCTGACGTCCGCGTGCGCTGTGGTCCGCGAGGGGCTGGCGGCGGACGCGGTGGCGGGAATCGTGCCGGGGTTCGTCGCCTCGCCGGCGAGCACTGAGGAGGCGTCGGCGCTGCTGCGCGCCGCCGCCGGTTTCGATCTCGCGGTGGTGCCGCGCGGCGCCGGGACGGGATTCGGCTGGGGACTGCCTGGTTCGCGGTGTGACCTGGTGGTCGACATGCAGGCGATGGACCAGGTGCTCGAGCACGCGGCCGGCGACCTGGTGGCGCGGGTGCAGGCGGGGGTCGCGCTCGGGCAGCTGGCCCCGGTGCTGGGCTCGGCGGGCCAGCAGCTCGCGCTGGACGCTCCGCCGGAGGCCACCGTGGGCGGGGTGGTCGCCACCGGCACGGCCGGGCCGCGCAGGTTCCGCTACGGAGCCCCGCGTGACCTGCTGATCGGCATCACGGCGGTGCGGGCGGACGGGGTGGTCGCGCGCTCCGGCGGCAAGGTGGTCAAGAACGTGGCCGGCTACGACATCGGCAAGCTGCTCGCCGGGTCGCAGGGCACGCTTGCGCTGATCACCGAGGCGACGTTCCGGCTGCATCCGGTGCCGCCCTCTGTCGCGTGGGTGACGGCGGAGTTCGGGCCCTCCGGACGGGCTGCGGCCGCGGCGGCGGTGGCCGCGGCGGCGGGGTCCGCGCTGGTGCCATCCGCCGTGGAGCTGGACTGGCCGGGTTCGGTGCTGCGGATGGGCGTGCTGCTCGAGGGCACGGAGGCCGGGGTGGCGGAGCGTGTCAAGCAGATGAGCTCGCTGCTCGCTTCCTTCGGCGCCTCGCTGACAGTGGCGATAGCCGACGTGCCGGTGCGGTGGTGGGACCAGGTGCCGGCCTCTGGGTCGCCCGCGGTGGTGGTCCGGGTGACGTTCTGGGTGTCCGCGCTTGGCGAGGTGCTCGAGGCGATCGCGGCTTCTGGCTCGGACGCGGGGGTACGGCCCTCGGTCTGCGGTCCGGCGGGGGCCGGCATGCTGTACGCCTGCCTCGATCCGGGGACTGAGACGGCTGCCGCGGCCCGGTTCGCGGCCTCGCTGCGGTCGCGGGTCGCGGGTCAGCGCGGCGGCGTGGTCGTGCTGGCCGCGCCGCCTGGAGTGCTGGAGGCCGCGGAGGCCTACCGGGATGTCCCGGGCGCCGCCCTGATGCGCGCGGTCAAGGACCAGTTCGACCCTGGTAACCGGATGTTCCCCGGGCGGATGGCGGGAGTGATCTGATGCGTGAAGACGGCGACCACCTGCGTGAGGTGATCAAGGACTGCGTGCACTGCGGGTTCTGCCTGCCTGCCTGCCCCACTTACCAGCTTTGGGGCGAGGAGATGGACTCGCCGCGGGGGCGGATCTACCTGGTCGGCCAGATCCTCGACGGCGCCGAGCTCACCCCGGCCGGGGCCGAGCACTTCGACCGGTGCCTGGGCTGCATGGCCTGCATGACCGCCTGTCCCTCCGGCGTGCAGTACGACCAGCTCATCGAGGTGGCCCGGGTCTGGACGGAGGAGGCGCGCGCGGCCGGGGAGGTCGGCGGCGCGGCGGGCGCGCAGCCTACGGATGACGCTGCGGGGACGGCGGCTGCGGGGACGGCGGCCGCGGGGACGGCCGCCGCGGGCGGTTCAGGGGCTGTCGCGGCGGGGCGGGGTGGGATGCGGGTGCGGGCGGCGCGGGCGGCCATCTTCTCGCTGTTCCCCTATCCACGGCGGCTCCGGGTTCTGACGGCGCCGCTGCGGGTCGCGCAGCGGACCGGGCTGGACCGGCGGCTGGCGCGCAGCGGGCTGCCCGGGCGGCTGTCGCCTGAGCTCGGTGCGGCGCTTCGGCTCGCTCCCGGCGGACCCGGGGCTCAAGGTCGCGCTCCCGGGGGTCGAGTTGCCGGGCGCCTGGGGTCTGCGGCGGCGAGATCGGGTCGGCTGCCGGAGCGGGTGCCCGCGGTCGGGACCCGGCGCGCGGTGGTGGGCATGCTAACCGGGTGCGTGCAGTCGGTGTTCTTCCCGCAGGTCAACGCGGCGACCGCGAGAGTGCTCGCGGCGGAGGGCTGCGACGTGATCATCCCGCGGGGGCAGGGCTGCTGCGGCGCGCTGTCGCTGCACGCCGGGCGCGAGGCCGAGGCGGAGGATTTCGCCCGTCGCACGATCGACACGTTCGAGCAGGCCGCGGTGGACTACATCGTGGTCAACTCGGCGGGCTGTGGCTCGGCGATGAAGGAGTACGAGCGGCTGATGGCCCGGGCGTCGCGGCGGGGTGATGGGGATGACAGCTGGACCGGGCGCGCGGCCGGGTTCAGCGCGAGGGTCCGCGACCTGGCGGAGTTCCTCGCCGAACTCGGGCCAGTGGCGCCGCGGCACCCGCTGCCCGTCACCGCCGCCTATCACGACGCCTGCCACCTGGGCCACGCGCAGCGGATCACCAAGCAGCCGCGTGACCTGCTGCACGGCATCCCCGGGCTAAAGCTGGTCGAGCTTCCGGACGCGGGCACCTGCTGCGGCTCGGCCGGAGTCTACAACCTGCTGCAGCCCGAGGCCGCCCGCGAGCTGGGCGAACGCAAGGCGGAAGGAGTCCTGGCGGCGGGCGCGCCGCTGCTCATCTCCGCCAACCCGGGATGTTCGCTGCAGATCGCATCCGCGCTCGCCGACCGTGGCGAGCACATCGCGGTCGCGCACACCGCCGAGGTCCTCGACGCCTCCATCCGCGGCCTCGTGCCACCGTGGGGCACGCCGTAGCGATGCCCCGGGGAGCCGGTGCGCGGAACCGGCATCCCCGGGGCGTAGGGGCGCCGCGGTCAGTGGGCGTGCAGGGTCAGGATCACGGACTCCTGGCTGTGCTGGGTCTGGATCGAGCCGATCCCGGTGACCGTGGCGCCGGATGAGGCCAGCGCGGTGATTTCGTTCTGTCCGCCGGCCCCAGGGCCGATGACGTCGCTGACCTGCCAGTTCACCCCGCTGGGCGAGGTCCAGACGGCGGCGTCCTGCTGGCCGGGCTCGCCGTACTGGCCGGCGGCGGTGAAGCCGCCGCCCGATGCGGTGAGCGCGGTGACGACGGTGTTCGGGCCCGGCGTGCTGAGCTGTATCTGCGCCCAGCTCTTGCCGCCGTCGGTGGACAGCTCGACCAGGGGGGTCATGGCGTTTCCCGCGGCCAGCTCACCCATCGCGACCACGCGGCTGCCGTTGATCGCCACCTGGTCGAGCACGCCGCCGGTGTCACCGGGCGGCGTCGGCAGCAGGGTCGTCGTCCAGGCCGAGCCGTTGACCGTAGTCCACACCGCGGGCTGGCCGTTATGCGAGCCGACCGAGAGGAAGCCGTGCGGCTGTGCGGCCACCGCGAGCACCTGGCTCGAGCCGGTCACGTCGTTCACGTCGTGGGCGCGGGTCCAGTCGATCAGGTTCGGCGAGAACCACACGTCGGCCAGGCACGCGCCGCCCTTCGCGACCAGCTTGCCGACGATGGCGTAGCCGGACGGACCCGCGGTGACCGCGACGCCCGCCACGCCGGACAGGTCGCGGGCGATCGGCCCGGGCGCGGGCCGCCAGGTGATGCCGTCCGTGGAGGTGAGCACAGTCGGTCCGGGCACGCCCACGGCGATCCAGCCGTCAGCGCCGTGCGCCACGCTGCTCAGTGAGGCCAGCCTCGGCCCCTGCACGGAGGCCAGCGAGAGCGTGGTGACCAGCGTCCAGGATTGGCCGCCCGCCTTCCGCCAGATCGCCGGGTAGCCGTCGGCGCTGCCCACGGCGATCTGCTGGCCGTCGGCGGCGGCCAGGCCGTTAACGGTGAGTTCGGGGATGGTAGCGCCCGGGATGCCGGACAGCGGGACCTGCCGGACGCTGCCCGCGGTGTTCGCCTCGAGGAAGACGGGCTGCTGGCCGAGGTTGCTCGCGGCCGTGGATCCGATGGCGATGATCGTGCCGGCCGGGGCCACCGCCGCGCCGATCACGGCCTCGCTGGCCGCGCTGCCGAGCGACGCCGTGGGCTGCCACGAGGTCCCCGTGCCGGTGCTCGTGTAGGCGACGAGGCTCCCCGCGGCGTCGGTGCCGGTCAGCACGAAGCCGTAAGCGCTGCCCTTCACGACCCGCGGGGTCAGGCCGCCGGTCGCGCCGATGGCGGCCGCGTACTGCCACGACTCCCCGTTCGGAGAAAAATAAGAAATCGCGTCCTGAGCGCCACTCGGCGTACGGCCGGTCCTGACCGCGATGAGGCCGGAGGCGTCGAACCCCAGGCCGGTGATGTCGGGGCCGGCTCCGTGGTCGGCCGGGATCGTCACCGGGGTCCACGACGTTCCGCCGTCGGTGCTCAGCCAGGCGCCGGACTGGCCGTTGCTGAGCGCGCCGGAGATCACCGTACCGGCGCCATGCCAGGTGGCGTAGGAGATGTTCAGCGCGCGTGCGCCCGGTGCGGTCAGGCCCGTCGTCCGGTGCCAGGTCAGCCCGTTGGGCGAGGTCCAGATCACGGCCTGGGTCGTGCCGCCGGCGGCTGGCGCCTCGCCCGCCGCGAGGAACCCGTCGGCGGTCCTGGTGACCACCCATACCTGGTCGCCTGGCAGCTGCGGCTCGATGCCGTGAGTGGCCGCGAGGGTCCAGGTCAGGCCGTTCGGGCTGGTCCAGATGGCCTGCTGGCCGATCGCCAGCCAGCCGCCGGGTCCGCCGGCCAGCAGGCCGGCCGTATGCCCGAGCGCGGGCTGGCCGCCGCCCGCGGCGTGCACCGGGGCCAACTGCCAGGTCGCCCCGCCGTTGGCGGACACGAAGAACTGCTGGCGGGCGATGCCGTCGCTGGTCTGGGCGCCGGCCGCCACGATCGTGTTGCCGGAGGAGACGATGCGGTTGACGGCCTGGAAGACGCCGCGCGCCTGCTGGCCGGCGTACGTGCCCAGGGCGGCGGTGACCAGGCCCGGCCGCTGGGTGCCGGTGCCCGGGGTGCCCTTCTGGCTCGACGCGAGCGGGCCGAGCCTGGGAGCGTGGCCGGTCAGCAGGGCCAGCGCGAGGAGAGCCACGGCGACGAGGACGACCACGGGAAGCGCCAGCGCCGTGGTGCGGAACCTGCCGCGGCGCTGGCGGGCGGGAGCGCCCTCCGGCGTCGGCGGCTCAAGGAGCATGGTGTCGCTGTGCCTGGTGTCGCTGTGCCTGGTGTCGGCGCGCGGAGAAAAGTCCTGGGCGCGCGGCCATAGGGGCGGCGCGGCGGAAGGCTGGCGGCCGTTTCTTGCGTCCGCGTCGTCTCGCTCGTCGGTGATGAGCTCCGGCTCGGTGAAGACCGGGGCGCCGAGCGGG
>JBOHCG010000064.1:0-21032 GCA_050698735.1 Streptosporangiaceae bacterium
AAGACCAGCGCCGCGGAGGCGGCGGGCACGGCGGCCGCGGAGTAGGTTCCGGCTGCTGGTCCGCCGGTTCGGAAGATGCGCGTCTGTGCGGCGGCCGCAACCACCGGGTCACCTGCGGGTATACGAGTGCGCCTCGACCCGTCCCTCGTACAGAGCCCTGCTTCCACCGCTGGTCAACGCCATATTTCGGCGCTGTTACAACCACGGACGGATGCTTGACAGCCTCTGGGGCCGTGGCTAGGCTCCCGACATCGGACGATGTTACATCGTTCCGCCTAGCGGACCGGTGAGGGGTCGGCAGATGCGCCGAGCGAATGAGGTTGACCGCGGTAGGGACACTCTGAGCCGAGTGGCCGGCTCGGCGCGGACTCAGGCGGCGCGGACTCAAGCGGGCCGCGCGGTGCGGACTCAAGCGGGCTGCTCGGCGCGCAAGGGCGCAGGCCTGGCGCTTCTTGTCAGGTCACCGTAGTGAAGAGATACGTCGCAAGCCGGCTCCTCCAGGTCATCCCGCAACTCGTGGTCGTCGCGGTCGTCACGTTCGTGCTGCTCAGGCTGCTGCCGGCCAACCCGGTAACGCAGATCGTCGGTCCCACCGCGACCCAGGCGACGTACGCGCTCGAGAAGCAGAAGCTGGGCCTGAGCGCGTCGCTGCTCAGCCAGCTCGGCACGTTCTTCGGCAATATCCTCCATGGCAACTTCGGGACCTCGTGGCAGACCAACCTGTCCGTCCGCGCCGAGATCGGCCAGCACCTGCCGATCACGCTGCAGCTCATCGTCATGGCCACCGCGGTCGCGCTGCTGATCGGCATCCCGCTCGGCTATCTCCTGTCCACCGGCAGTTCCGCCGCCCGCGGCCAGGGCCGGAGCCAGGGCCGGAGCCAGGGCCGCGGCCAGGGCCGGAGCCGGGGCTCGCGCCGAGGCTGGCGCCGGCGGCAGGGCAGCGGCCAGCGGCGCCGCAGCCAGCACCGCTTCCTGCGCATCTTCTCGCTGTTCGCCGGGTCCCAGCCGGACTTCTGGTGGGGGCTTGTCTTCATCTACCTGTTCTTCTACCTGGTCAGGATCTTCCCCGCCCCGCTCGGGATCTTGTCGCTGACCGCCACGCCGCCGAATGCCATCACCGGTTTCGTCCTGATCGACTCGCTGCTGACCGGGCAGATCGGCACGTTCTTCGACGCGCTCGATCACTTCGCGCTGCCGGTGCTGACCCTGGCGTTCGTCGTCGTCGGCCCGATCATCCGGATGACGAGCCAGGGCATGCGGACGGAGGTCAACGCGGACTACGTGCTGTACGCGCGGGCGGCCGGCCTGTCCAGGCTGCGGATCGCCATGTACATCATCCGCAACGGGCTGGCGCCGGTGCTGACGCTGACCGGAGTGCTGTTCGGCGTGCTGCTGGGCGGCGCGGTCCTGGTGGAGACCGTGTTCTCGCTGAACGGGCTCGGCGTCTACACGCTGCAGAGCGTGCTGGCGCTGAACTATCCCTCGATCGAGGGCGCCGTCGTGGTCATGACGGCCATCGCGCTGCTCGTGTACATCGTGATGGACATCCTGTACGCCCTGCTCGATCCCCGCGTCCGGAACAGATAGATGGCACTCGCAGAACCCCTGCCGACAGGGGAGGAGCAGCAAGGCCCGGAGACCGCCGACCGGGCAGTCATATTTGGCTACCCGACCCTGCGCTCGCACATCCTCCATAAGGTAAAACGCGAGACGCTGCCCAAGGTCGGCCTGCTGATCGTGGTCATCACGATCTTCCTGGCGATCTTCGGCCCGCTCATCGTCCCGTACAACACCATCGCGGCGACGAACCTGGTGAACAAGGCGCCGAGCGCGGCGCACTGGTTCGGCACCGACCCCAGCGGCCTTGACGTCTTCTCCCGGGTGATCGCGGCGCCGCGGATCGACGTCAGCATCGCGCTGCTGGCCACCGCCCTGGCGCTGATCGTGGGGTCGGCGATCGGCCTGTTCGCGACGTTCTACGGCGGCTGGCTCGGCGCGCTCGCCATCCGCGCCACCGACACCCTGCAGGCGTTCCCCGCGCTGATCCTCGCGATCATCGTGGTCGTGCTGACCGGGCACGGCATCGGCAACATCATCGTGGTCATCGCGGTCCTGAACATGCCGCTGTACGCCCGGCTGATGCGCAGCGAGGTGCTCAGGATCCAAGATCGCGCCTTCGTCGAGGCGGCCAGGGCCAGCGGGCTTTCCGATTTCGCGATCGCCTGGCGGCAGGTGCTGCCGAACGCCACCGCGCCCATCGTCGCGCAGATGAGCGTGACCATCGGCTGGGCGATCCTGGCGACCGCCGGGCTGTCCTTCCTCGGCGCCGGGGTGCTGCCGCCCACGCCGGAGTGGGGCTCGATGATCAGCTCCGGCGCGTCGGAGATCATCCTCGGCCAGTGGTGGCCCTCGGTCTTCCCCGGCATCGCGATGGCGCTGACGGTGTTCGGCTTCGCGGTCGTCGCCGACACCATCCAGACGGCACTCGGGCGCGAGGGCTAAGCCATGTTGTTCGAGGTCAGCGACCTAAGCGTCGAATACCAGAGCCTGGATGAGGTCTCCCGCGCCGTCAGCAACGTACGCCTGGAAGTGGCCAGCGGCGAGGTGGTGGGGATCGTCGGCGAGAGCGGCTGCGGCAAGTCGACGCTCGCGCTGGCCCTGCTAGGCCTGACACGAAGGAACGCCAGGATCACCGCGGGCTCGGTGCTGCTGGAGGGCACGGACCTGGTCGGCGGCGGCCTCACCGACAAGCAGTTGCGCCAGTTCCGCGGCCGCCGGATCGGCCTCATCACCCAGAACGCGCGCAGCAGCCTGAACCCCACCAGCCGCATCGGCAAGCAGATCGCCACCGTCTACGCGACGCACACCGGGGCGAGCCGCGCCGACGCGAAAGCCGCGGCGATCGCCGCCCTCCGCCTGGTCGGGATCAACGACCCGGAGCGCCGCTACGAGGCGTACCCGCACGAGCTTTCCGGCGGCATGGCGCAGCGCGCGGTGATCGCGATGGCCACCGTGTGCCGGCCCGACGTGGTCATCGCCGACGAGGCGACGAGCAGGCTCGACGTCACCATCCAGGCGCAGATCCTCGATGACCTGCAGCGCGCCGCGGCGGAGGTGGGTTCCTCGCTGGTGCTGATCACCCAGGACCTCGGCGTGATCGCGAACTACGCCGACCGGCTGTACGTGATGAACGCGGGCGAGATCGTCGAGTCCGCGCCGACGGGGCGGCTGTTCGAGGCGCCGGGCCATCCGGCGAGCGTCTCGCTGCTGGAGTCGCAGCTCGACCTGTCCGACGCCGAGTTCAGGCTGCGCGGCCTGCCGGTCGACGGCCGGAAGCTGCCCGAGGGCTGCTGGCTGCAGGCCCGCTGCCCGTTCATGGACGACCAGGCCGGCTGCCGCACCGAGCACCCTGAGCTGTCCGACGTCGGCGACGGCCACGAGGTCCGCTGCCATCGCACCTCGGTGGTCGTCGGCCGCGCCGCGGAGCTGACCCGATGACCGCCGACGCCACGGCCGCCGCCAGCCCGGCCGCAGGCCCGGAAGCCCCCGTGCTCGAGGTGCGCCAGCTCAGCAAGCACTTCGCCATCCGCAACTCGCGCAAGCTCGTGCACGCCTGCGACGACGTCTCGCTCGAGCTCTACGCCGGCCAGACGCTCGGCCTGATCGGCGAGAGCGGCAGCGGCAAGACCACCGTGGGCCGTTGCGTCCTGCGGCTGATCGACCCGACGTCCGGGTCGATAAGCCTGGACTCCGTCGACATCACCAAGTCAGGCAAGAAGGACCTGCAAAGACTCCGAAGGCGCATGCAGATCGTCTTCCAGGAGCCCGCCGAGTCGTTCAACCCGGTGCTCACCGTCGGCAGCCAGATCGAGCTGTCGCTCAAGGTGTTCTCCGAGCTGAGCCCGGCCGCGCGCAAGCGGCGGGTGGACGATCTGCTGGACCGGGTCGGCGTGCCCGCCGCGGCGGCCGGGCTGCTGCCCGGCGCACTGCCCGCCGGAGCGCTGCAGAAGTGCTCGATCGCGCGGGCGCTGGCCAGCGAGCCGCGCCTGCTGGTGCTCGACGAGCCCACCTCCGCGCTCGCGCCGGAGGCCGAGGCCGATGTCCTCGGGCTGCTCACCAAGCTGCAGCAGGACTTCGGGCTTGCCTACCTGTTCATCTCGCACGACCTGTCCCTGGTGCGCAGCTTCTGCGACTTCGTCGCGGTCATGTACCTGGGCCAGATCGTCGAGCTCGGCCCCAAGGCCGACGTGTACTCCACGCCGCGGCACCCGTACACCCAGGCGCTGCTGGCGGCGGTGCTGCGTCCAGACCCGCGCCAGCGGTTGGCCGGCTCCGGCCGCGGCCCGCAGCTCAAGGGCGAGATCCCAAGCCCGATCGACCTTCCGACGGGCTGCTACCTGGCCTCGCGGTGCAAGTACGTCACCGGCAAGTGCACCGCGGAGCGGCAGGAACTCATCCAGATCGACACGAGCACCGTCGTCCGCTGCTGGCGGGCCGGCGACCTGCCGGTCGCCTTGCCGGCCAACGAGCGACGGCCTTGACCAAGGTAAACAAGCGATCCTCACGCAGGAGCGAAGGGCGGGTTACATGAAGCACAGCCAACCGGCTGACCTTATTCAGGCGGCCATCAACAGACGTGGATTCATCGCAGGCGGCCTCGCGGCAGGCGGCCTGGTGCTTGCCGGATGCAGCTCAAGCGGCAGCAGCGGCTCAAGCAGCGGCGGGTCGTCGACCGGCCTGAGCCTGATCAGCCTGACCGACGTCATCGCGCGCGGCTTTGACCGCGACGGGCCGAACACCGATCCCGGCTTCGCCGAGGCCGCCTACAACACCTTCGACGGTCTCGTCGCCTACCCGCAGCCGCTCATGAACGGCGCGTTCGTGCCGAACTTCTCCGCCGACATCGGCCAGTTCGTGCCGATGCTGGCCACGTCGTGGACGCAGAACAGCCCCAAGCAGTGGACCGTCAAGCTCCGCCAGGGCGTGAAGAGCCAGTACGGCAACGAGCTGACCTCGGCGGACGTCGTCTATACGTTCGGCCGCGCGAAGTCGGTCAGCGGCAGCGCGTCGAACTCGTGGTTCCTCGCCAACGTCGGCGGCATCATCGGCTACGGGCCGGTGACGCCCAAGGCGCCGGCCAGCGCCAAGGTGCTGACCAACGAGGTCGTGGCGGTGGACAAGTACACCGTCCAGTTCAACCTGTTCGAGCCCACCGGGCGCCTGTTCATGGTCGCCCTGGCCGACACGAACCTGACGATCTTCGACTCGGTGGCGATGAAGGCGCACGCGACCGCGAGCGACCCTTGGTCGCACACCTGGGGGAACCAGAACTGCGCGGGCTTCGGCCCGTACCAGATCACCACCTACAAGCCGGGCACGCAGATCATCTACCAGGCGCGGAAGGACTACTACCGGCCCGCGCCGAAGTACGCCAAGGTCATCACGAGCGCCGTCGCCGAGCCGGGCAGCCGGGTGGCCGCGCTGAAGACCGGCCAGGCGCAGATCGCCGAGTACCTCGACCCCGCGGACCTCGCCAGCCTGCAGGGCGACAGCTCGGTGAGCCTGGTCGGCAGCTACACCAACGACATCGCGTTCATCTGCCTGAACTACTCCTACGCGCCGTGGAACCTGCCGACCAACAAGCTGCTGCGCCAGGCGGTCGCCTACGCGATCCCCTACGACGACATCGTCAACCTCGACTACCAGGGCTTCGCCCGCCGGATGTACAGCCAGGTCCCGTCCACGTTCGACGGCTACGTGCCGAACATGACGTACCAGACCAACCTGGACAAGGCCAAGGCGCTGCTGTCGCAGGCCGGCTTCCCAGGCGGCGCCGGCCTGGCGAAGTACAGCTCGGGCCTGAACTTCTACTTCGTGTCCGAGCGCTCCTCGCTGCTCGAGCCGGTGGCCAACCGGATCAAGACCAACCTGGCGTCGATCGGCATCAACATCACGCTGCAGCCGCTGCCGCAGTCCGAGTTCGCCACCAGGCAGCTGCAGACCGGCAACATGCCGATGTCGCTGTTCGACTTCTCCTCGCCGTCGGTGCCGACCGCGGCCTTCCTCACCAAGCTGCTCTACCAGACCCCGACGTCGGGCGGCCTCGTCGACCCGACGCACTACTCGAACAAGGCCTTCGACGCGCTGTCCACCCAGGCGCAGACCGCATCGGGTGCCCAGTACACGTCGCTCGCCACGCAGATGCAGAACACCCTCATGACCGACCTGCCGACCATCCCGCTCGTCGAGGTGCGCCCGGTGCTCGCCATGGCCAAGCCGCTGACCGGCTGGTACCAGGTCCTGGACGCGACGGTTCCCGAGTTCTACTACGTCACCAACTAGGAGGAGGACCACATTGGGCACCGGGCTGTCCCACCTGGACGTGCGCGAGGCGGTGACGGACGTCGCGGCCACCCTGTTCGCGCACGGGGTGATGTCGCGCACCGGGCACGGCGACCTGTCCGCGCGCGCGCCGGACGACCACATGATGCTGACCATTCCCGGCCGGCTGCGCGGGCTGACGCCGCAGGGGCTGGCCATGGTCAGCCTCGACGGCGAGGTGGTGGAGGGCGAGCTTGACTCGCTCAAGATGGAGATCGCGCAGTTGCACGCGCAGATCTACCTGCTGCGGCCGGACATCGGCTGCATCATCCACACCCACTCCGCCAACGTGCTCGCGTTCGCGCTGGCCAACCGCCCGCTGCCGTGTAACTACGAGGCGATGCGGTTCGGCCAGCCCGCCGAGGTGCCGGTGATCGGCTGGCGCCGCCGCGGCACGCCGGAATGGATCGACACCATCGTCGACGGCGTGCGGCGGCACGAGGGCACCAACGCGGTCCTGCAGGGCAACCACGGCGTGCTGGTCTTCGGGCCGACGCCCGCGCAGGCCCTCACGCTGTCGACGGTCCTGGAGGAGGCCGCCGAGGCCGAGCTCCGCGCGGACCGCCTCGGCGGTGCCGTCCCGCTGCAGCTGGGCGATCCAGATCAAACCAATTATTCAGAACGAACCGGGCGGGCGGCACAATGACGGAGCCTCAGCCGGGTGGCGATTCGGCGGATCGGATCCGGGCAATCTACACCGGCCGCGGTGCTGCCGTTCCGCCGGCGATCGAGACGAGGATCCGCCTGGCCGAGCTCACCGGCCGGATGGACGCGCTCGAGGCGGTGGAGAACGTCAAGCGCGCGCTCGTCGCGCAGACCGCGCTTGACCCCAAGACCGAGCAGCTCATCCAGTTCTCCCAGCTGCTGGTGCTCGGTCATACGTCCATCGCGGAGCATCACGCCCGCGCCGCCCGCCGGGAGGGCGCCAGCCTGGCCGAGCTCTCGGCGGTCGCCGAGCACGCGGTGATAGCCGCGGGCCTGCCGGCCTACCTGCAGGGCATGGACATCCTGGCCCGGATCGCCCAGGAGGCCGCCGGATGAGCACCGAGCGCTCATGCGGCTGGTAACGGTCTCGAGCGCAACCATCCATCGGCGTTACGCCGGAAAAGGAGAAGCATGACCACCGAGTTCGTCAACCCGCCGACCGCGTTCGACTCGCTGCCGCGCGGCTACAGCCACGTCGTCAAGATCACGAACCCGAACGCGCTTTACTTCGTGGCCGGCGCCGCCGCGGTCGACACCGAGCTGAACGTCCAGCACATCGGCGACGTGGAGGGCCAGACCAGGCTGATCTTCCAGAACATCGCGCGCGACCTCGAGGCGTCGGGCGCCACCCTCGCCGACATCGTGGACATGACCGTCTACCTGGCCGACACCGACGATCAGTGGCGGGTGCGCGGCGTCCGCAACGAATTCTTCCCCTCCGACAAGCTCCCCTCCTCGACCATGATCGCGGTCAAGAGTTTCTGCATCGACGGCATGCTGATCGAGATCGACGTGATCGCCGCCACCTCGTAGCGGCGTTGCCTGCAGGCAAGCGCCAATGATATATATCGGAACACAGTACCGCTTAGAGGAACAGGCGGTGGAAGGACGGCGTCATGCGACTAGGAACGGTTCGGATACGAGGCACGGCTCCGCGGCTTGCCGGGCTGGCCGCCGACTCGGAGCACGTGATCGACATCAACGAGGCCGGCAAGGACCTGGGCCTGATCTTCGGCGACTCGCCGAGCACGCTGAAGGGCCTGCTCGAGCTCGGCGACTACGGCCAGCAGTTCACGCGAGACCTGCAGGAGAAGGTGGAGCACCGCGGTGACCTGGCCAGCGCCCCGTGGGCGTTCGACCTCGCCGACGTCCGGTTCGAGGCCCCGATCCCGAGGCCGGGCAAGGTTATCCTGATCGGCGGCAACCGCAAGACCTCAGGGCAGCCGCTCGACCCCGGCATTCAGGACGAGTGGCCGCGGGCGCAGTACTTCGAGAAGGCGCCCACCTCGGTCGTCGGCCACGACGCGACCGTCGACGCCTGGCAGGTGTTCCGGCCGGTCCAGATCGAGGGCGAGGTGGCCCTGATCTTCGGCCGCCGCGCCAAGCACGTGTCCGCGGCCGACGCCATGAACTACGTCGCGGGCGCCGCGCTGCTCAACGACATGTCGGCCGGCCGCTTCGGCCTGCAGGACGGCGTGGTCCTGATGATCAACCGCGGCCCGGGCAAGGAGCCGGAGGAGATGATCACCAGGAACATGTCGCGGGCGAAGATCCCGGACGGCTACTGCCCGATCGGCCCGTGGATGGTGCCGCTCGGCGACCTCGGCGTCCCGTTCGAGCAGATCGAGGCGACCACGATCGTCGGCCCGAACGTCGTCCAGAAGGGCGTCATAGCGGACTACGGGTTCTCCGCCGGGCAGTGCATCGAGGAGGTCACAAAGTGGGTCACCTTCGAGCCCGGCGACGTGCTCTCCCTCGGCTGCTTCGCGAACCTGCCGGACTTCCCGCTGCGTAACGTCGACGCCGCCGCCGAGGGCCGGCGCAAGCTCGTCGTCACCTCGCCGCAACTCGGTGAGCTTGTCACGCACGTGAACGTGGTCGATTAGACGCCGGAAGCCAGCACATGTATCCAAGCCTGGTGGCCCACGAGGTCTCCTTTCCCGCAGACGGAGGGGAGATCATCGACGCCTACTTCGCCCGGCCGGACCCTGCACATCTCGGGGACGGCCCGTACCCGGGCGTGGTAGTGCTGCACCACCTGATGGGCCTGGATGAGGGCACGATGGAGATCGTCCGCAGGTTCGCCGCGCACGGCTACATCACGGTGTGCCCGAACCTGCACTCCCGGGAGGCCCGCGAGCACGGGCAGGAAAACGCGTGGGCGGCCTCCCGGGCCGCGGGCGGCGTGCCGGACCAGCGGCTCGTCGGCGACCTGGCCGGCGCCCTGGACTACCTGCGCGCGGCGGACGGCTGCAGCGGCAAGGTAGGCGTCATCGGCTACTGCTCGGGCGGGCGGCAGGCCTTCCTCGGCGCGTGCTCGCTGCAGATGGACGCCGCGGTGGACTGCTACGGCTCGTTCGTCACCAACGAGACGCCGAAGGAGATACCGCTTCGGTTCAAGCCGCTGCTGCACCTGGCAGGGAACCTGAGCTGCCCGATGCTCGGGGTGTTCGGCGGCAAGGACCCGAACCCCTCGCCCGCGGATGCCCGGCTGATCGCCGAGACCTTCGCCTACCACGGCAAGCACTTCGAACTGCTGGAGTATCCCGAGGCGGGGCACGGGTTCTTCGCCGCCGATCGGGCGGATCACTACAACGTCGAGGCCGCAACGGACGGCTGGAAGCAGGTCTTCGCCTTCTTCGAGCGGAACCTGTACTGACGACTCTGTACTGGCAACTCTGTACTGGCGACAAGGAAGGAAGGTGAGCAGCGTGTCGGTCAAGGCTCGCCGTGAGCTACGGGTGGCGTCCATCGCCGAGCCGATCAGCCACTACACCGACGCGGTCATCTTCGGCGACCTGGTGTTCGTGTCCGGTGCTGTCGGCTCCGACGCCACCGGCCGGATCCTCCAGCCGGACGACGTGGTCGCCCAGGCGCGCCAGGCGCTGCGGAACATCGGCGATGTGCTCGCGGCCGCGGGGACGGGGTTCGAGAACGTCCTCAAGGTCACCGTCCTGCTCACCGACGTCGCCGACCGGGCGCCGATCAACGCCGTCCGCAAGGAGTTCTTCGGCTCGGCCCTGCCCGCCAGCACGCTCATCGGTGTCGCGGCCCTGGCCCTGCCCGACGCGAAGGTCGAGATCGAAGCCATCGCCTGCCTACCGCAAACCGACTGAGGAGGGCATCATGACCAGCCCAGACGACGCCTCGCTCGAGGAGTTCCTCGCGGCGACCCCGCCGGGCAGCTGGGAGCCGTACGCGTTCCCTGGCCTGCGGGTCAGGGAGCTCTGGTCGCGTCCAGGCGGCATCTCCATCGCGCTGCTGAACTTCGAGAAGGGGGCCGGCATCCCGCGGCGGCACCGGCACGCCTCCAACCAGTTCATGTACTCCCTCAGCGGCCGGTACAGCTACACCTCCAGCGGGCTCGAGCTGCGGCCTGGCGACTTTTACTGGAACCCGATGGGCAACCATCACGGGCCCACCGAGGCCCTGGAGGACTCGGTGCTGCTGGAGATCTACGACGGGCCGCACTACTTCGAGGAGCCCGATGGCTCCTGAGGCCCCGTCTCCTAAGGCCCCGTCTCCTAAGGCCCCGTCTCCTAAGGCCCCGTCTCCTAAGGCCCCGTCTCCTAAGGCCCCGTCTCCTAAGGCCCCGTCTCCTGAGGCCCCGTCTCCTAAGGCTGGGCCCGGCGCCAGGCCAGGAGGAGACGGGTGGAGCTGACCGCGGCGATGCGGACCGCCGGCGCGACCAGGGAGTTCACGGACCGCCCGGTCAGCGACGAGGTCGTCTTCGGCATCCTCGACGTCGCCAGGTTCGCCCGCAGCGGCGGCAGCAGGCCGGTGTGGCGGGTGATCGTGGTCAAGGATCCGCGGCGCAGGCGCGCGCTGCGGGACCTGCTGCGGCACGGGTCGCGGGAGTACCAGGCGCTGAAGGAGTCGGGGCTGGTCGCGTGGGCGCCGATCACCGACCGCGAACGCGAGGCCGACGTGCTGGCGGGAGCCTCGCAACTGCCCGCAGGGTACTTCGCCGAGCACCTCGACGAGGTGCCCGTCCTGCTCATCGTGCTCGCCGACCTGCGCGAACTGGCCGCGATGGACAGGGACAACGACAGGTACACGTTCGTCGGCGGCGCTACCGTTTACCCGTTCGCCTGGAACATCATGCTCGCGGCCCGGGACAAGGGCCTGGTCGGCGTCCTGACCACGCTGTTCTCCCGCACCGAGCCAGAGGCGCGGGAGGCCCTCGGCATTCCGGAGGAATTCTCCATCGCCGCCGCGATCGCGCTTGGCCATCCGGTGACCGAACCTGCCGAGCCCGCCCGCGCCGAGGTGGAACAATTCACCTCAATCGACGAACTATTCGGCCCGGCATTTACCATCGAGTCGGCCTGAATCTATACAGGACGGGCACCAGGCTAGGATCGGACCGTGCGGCGGCGCTGCCGGTGAGAGGCGATGATGGCACGCAACGTAGCTACCGAGGCCGACGATAAGCAGCAAGGCCTCAACGGCATCGAACGGGCGCTTGATGTGCTCGTGCTGTTCGCCAATTCCGACTCGCCGACCCTGGGCGTCACCGAGATAGCCGCCGAGCTCGCCTTGTCCAAGGCGGTGGTGCACCGGCTGCTTACCACCTTCCGTGCCCGCGGCTTTGTGGAGATCGACCCGGAGACGCATCGTTACCGGCTGGGCCCGGAGATCGGCATTCTCGGGCTGTCCTACCTCGACCGGATCGACCTGCGCAGCCTCGGCCACGAGGTCCTTGTCAGCCTTGTCGCGCTGACCAATGAGACGGCGACCATGTCGGTCCTTGTCGGCTCGACCCGGATTTACCTGGATCAGGTCACGCCAAATCGCGACGTGAAGATGATGGTCCAGCTCGGGCGGCCATTCCCGCTGCACGCCGGGGCATCGTCGAAGGCCCTTCTCGCCTTCCTGCCCGAGGCCGAGCGGGAGGAATACCTGGCCGGCCAGCATCTGGTCGCGCTGACCCCGCGAACGGTGACCGATCCGGTCCGGTTGCGCCAGGAACTGGCGAGCATCCGCCAGGCGGGCTACGCGGTGTCCTTCGGCGAGCGCGACGCGAGCGCCGGCTCGGTCGCCGCCCCCGTCTTCGACCACACCGGCCACCCGGTAGGCGTGCTGTCCGTTTCCGGCCCGGTAGAGCGCTTCAGCGCCGAAGTCGCGCAGTCCTCAAGCGCCCTCCTGCAGGCCACCCGCCAGCTTTCCCGTCGCCTCGGCTACCGCCCCGCCGACCGCGAGCGCCCCGCGCCGGACAGGTCGACGTAGGTACTCCCCGACCGGGCCCCCCGACACCTTGCCGTCCGCCAGTACCCGCTGCCCGCGCACGAACGTGTCCGTAACCCGCGCCGTCATCTCGAACCCCTCGAACGGCGTGTACTCCTGAGCGGACTCGGAGTCCTCCGCCCGCACCGTCCAGCTGGCCCGCGGGTCGACAAGCGCGATGTCCGCGTCGTAGCCCTCGGCGATGACGCCCTTGCTGTGCAGCCCGAACCGCCGGGCGGGGGCAGCAGCCGTCAGCGCGGCGATCCGCCCCAGCGGCAGCCCGCGCCGCGCCGCGGCCGTGACGAGACCGGGCAGCAGGTACTCGGTCCCGCCGAAGCCGGACTTGGCCGCGAACACGTCGTCGCGCGGTTCGCCGAACTTCATCTCATCCCGGCAGCACGCGTGGTCGCTGACCACCCAGTCAACCTCGCCGGCCAGCACGTGCTGCCACAGCGCCTCGACATCCCGCGCCGAACGCAGCGGGGGATTCACCTTCCCGCCGATCCCGCTGGCGGTATGGAAGTCGGCGAGCAGGTGCCCGATCGTCACCTCCCTGCGGAAGTCGACGTGCGGGAACGCCTGCGCCATGATCAGCGCCGCCTCCATCGCCTTGGCCGAGGACAGGTGCAGCAGGTTGATCGACGGCAGCCCGGTCTCGTGCGCCAGGTAGGCCGCGATGGTCACGGCCAGCCCCTCCGAATGCGGCGGGCGCGCGGCGCTGTACGCCTCAAGCCCCTTGAGCTCAAACCCCTTGAGCTCAATCCCCTTGAGCTGGCCGCCGGACTGCACGATCTCGGTATAGGCGCGCATGATCTCGGCGGTCTCGCAGTGCAGCGACAGCGAGATATCCGCGGCGAGCCCGGGGAACTGCTCGCGCGCGGCCTGGATCCCGCGCATGACGAACTCGAAATGCGCGTAGTCGTAGAACTCGCCGTCCGGGATCATCAGGAACTCGCGCTGGCTCGATGAGGCGCCGTGCAGCCCGAATCCGCCGTAGAACATGAAGATCTTGAACGAGACGATGCCGAACTCCTCGATGAGCTCCGGCAGCTCATCGATGTGGCTGCGCATCATCGGCGCGACGTGAAAGGCGTAGTCGACATAGGACCGGCCGCGCGCGGCCTGCAGCATCAGCGGCACGAATTCGCGGTACGAGCCGCCCCGGTTCAGGTAGTACTGGCCGGTGCGCACGTAGCTGATCGCCGTGGTTACCCCGCCCTGCGCGCAGGCCCTGCTTTCCGTGCCGGCGTCGTCGGCAAGCGGGTTATAGATTCCCCAGTGCTGGTGGGCGTCGACCACACCGGGAAACGCATACCTGCCGCGCCCGTCGATGACGGTCGCCGCGCCGTCGGCGGGAATGTCCGGTGCCACCTGTGCGATCCGCCCGCCGGTCACCGCGATGTCGACCGAAGAGGGCGCATCCCGTTCCGCCGAGACGACAAGGACGTTCTTTATCACCAGGTCGAACGGTGCCATGTGAATCCTCCTCGGCTCAATTACCAAGCTCGCCAAGCACGGTGAGCGGCCGCAGAACCGTGCCCACGTCGGCCAGCCGATCCAGGTGCTCGACGGCCTGCTCGGTCTGCCCGGCAACCTCGGGCGACAGCAGGCCCGCCACGTTGTCACGGAACTTGGTCCGCAGCTCGGCTCCGGACAGCGGCCGGTCAGGCCCGCCGCGGTTGCTCATCACCTCGGCCCGAAGCTGCCTGCCGTCCCTGGTGCGCACCTGCAGCACGGCCGGGAACTGGTCGGGGAAGACCTGCGTGCAGCGCTCGTCGGCGACCACGCTGACCCGGGCCATCAGCTCACGGCGCCGCGGCTCGCGCGCGAGCTCGTCGGTGAAGTCGGCCAGCCCGACGCCCAGGCCCGCGCCGCCCAGCAGCCCGGCGGCAACCGCGTACGGGCCGCTGAACTGCGCCATGTACCCGGTCAGCGGCGCGCGCTTGACCTCGATCGGCTCGCCGATGGTCCGCACCACCGGCGCCGGCACCCCGAGCACGGCCGACTCCACATCCCCGGGATCCAGCCCGCCGGCGCGCAGCGCGATGGCCGCGTCGACGGCGGCATGGGTGAAGTGGTTGGCCGGATAAGGCTTGAAGAAGATGCCGGGCACCGCCCAGTCGCGCCCCAGGCCCTCGGTGATGGCCGCGGGGTCGTAATCGCCGCGCAGCCAGGCCTGGAAGAAGCCGAACCTGCCCTCGAGCACCGTCGGCGGGCCGGTAAAGCCCCTGGCCGCGAGCTGCGCCGCGGACACTCCGGCGTGCGCGGCCCAGCCGCAGTGCATCCGCTTGACCGAACCGCCCTCCCTGTTCGCCTCGATGATCCCGGAACCCATCGAGGCGGCGATGCCGATCGCGTCGCAAATCCGGCCGGAGTCCAGGCCCAGCAGCAGGCCGGCCGACACCGCGACCGCGACCGCGCCGCAGATCGACGTGGCGTGCTGGCCGTGCTCGAAGAACACCGAGTTCCTGCTGTGGATGCTGTACCCGGCCATGCCGAGCCGGACGCAGGTCTCCAGGCCCACGGCGATGGCCGCTATCGTCGCCCGGCCGTCGGCGGCCGCGTACTGCGCGGCGGCGAGGGCGCCGGGCACCACGCACGCGCTGGGGTGCAGCACGGAGGGCAGGTGCGTGTCGTCGTAGTCAAGCGAATGGGCAAGCACGCCGTTGACGAACGCGGCCAGCACGGCCGGGACGGGCTCGGCGACCCCGACCGCGAGCGCCTGCGGCAGGCCGCCCTGATCGTGCACCCACCCCCGCGCCGCCGCGCTTGTGTCCAGCGGCGAGGCGGCCACGCAGATGCCGAGGATGTCCAGCACGCGCTGCCGCACGCTGTCGGTCACCGCGGCCGGCAGCCGG
Source organism: Streptosporangiaceae bacterium (assembly GCA_050698735.1). Classification (GTDB taxonomy): domain Bacteria; phylum Actinomycetota; class Actinomycetes; order Streptosporangiales; family Streptosporangiaceae; genus Palsa-504. The sequence continues at coordinate 15,171 of JBOHCG010000064.1, forward strand.
TCGAAGGTCGCCTCGGTGGCAAAGGCCGCCAGCCGCTCGGCCAGCCGAGGCCCGGCGCTGGCCCCCACGCTGGCCCCGGCGCTGGCCCCGGCGCTGGCCCCCACGCTGGCCCCCACGCTGGCCCCGGCGCTGGCCCCCACGCTGGCCTCAGCCACCGCTGGCGCCGTTGCTGGCGGCATTGCTGGCTATGGCGAGCGGCCGGACCGGTGAACCCGTCGCCCCGACGACGTTCAGCGGGGCGAGCATGATCGTGAACTCATGCTGCCCGGCGAGCGCGAGATCCTCCAGGTTGAGCGCCTCGACGATGTACACGCCGTATTCGACGAGCAGGACGCGATGGGCGGGCAGCAGCGCGTGCCCCTCGCCGGGAGCCAGCCGCTCGAAGGCCACCGTGTCCGCGCCGGCGGCGAGCACGCCGCGGGTGGCCAGCCAGCGCGCCCCCTCCTCGCCCACGCCCGGCACGCCGCCCTCCAAGCCCAGGTAGGACTCGGCCCCCTCGTCGAAACGGCGCCCCCAGCCGCTGCGCACAAGCACCACGTCGCCCGCGCCGACAACGCTGCCCTGCCGTTCGACGGTCGCGGCGAGGTCCCCGGCGGTGATCTCATACCCGGCCGGACAGGAATCGGCGCCGAGCGTCGCGGGCACGTCGAGCAGCACCCCCCTGCCCACGATCGGCGCGATCGTGTGCACCCCATGGTCCATGAACCTGCCGCCCTGCATGGCCGCGGCGGCGTCCGCGCCGCCGTGCAGCAATCCCCGGTGCGAGACGTGCGCGAGCGCATCGATGTGCGTGCCCACGTGGGTCCCGGTCACCAGCAGGTCATTGGCCGCCGAGCCGCCGTCCGCGCGGACGACGTCGCCGTGCCTCCTGGTCACGCTGTGCAGGAAGCGCGGATGGTTGGGGGACTGCGGCATGCCCGCGAACATGGGCCGGCCCAGATCGAAGACCCGGACCCCGCGCGTGACCACCTCCAGCAGCGGGTCACTCACCGCACGACCCCGCTCGCCCGCAGCTCGGCGAGCTCGCCGGCGGTGTAGCCGAGGTCGTCGACGAGCACCGCCTCGGTGTCGGCGCCCATCGGCCGCCCGGTGAACCGGATCTGGCCCGGCGTGGCCGACATCCGCCACATCACGTTGTGCATGAGCATGCGGCCGAGGTCGGCATCCTGCACCGCGGTCACCATGCCCGTTTCGCGGATGTGCGGGTCGGTCACGATGTCCTCGGCGTTGTAGATGGCGGCCACCGCGGCCCCGGCGAGCTCGAACTCCGAAAGCACCACATCCCGCGGCCTGGCGCGGATCCAGTCCGCTACGTACCCGTCGAGCAGGTCGGAATGATCGGCCCGGCCGTGCCCGCTGCGGAACCATGGCTCGGAGATGACCTCGGGATGGCCGACCAGGCGCAGCACCCGCTCGGCGACGTTCTGCGCGCTGCTCGACACCGCCACCCAGGAGCCGTCTGCGGTCTGGTAGACGTTGCGCGGCGCGTTGTTCTGCGACTTGTTCCCGTGCCTGCTCTCGACGAGCCCGAGCTGGTCATAGACGGTCGGCCCCGGTCCGACCGCGGCCATGATCGGCTCGAGGATGCTGATGTCGATGTCCTGGCCGGCCCCGTCGCGGGTATCCCTGTGGTACAGCGCCATCACCGTGGCGGACGCCGCGGCAATGCCGGAGATGCTGTCGGCAAGGCCGAACGCGGGCAGCGTCGGCGGCCGGTCGGCCGGGCCGGTCAGGTACGCGAAGCCGCTCATCGCCTCGGCCAGCGTGCCGAAGCCCGGCCGCTGCGCGTACGGACCCTTCTGCCCGAAGCCGGTCAGCCTGACCAGGATGAGGCCGCGGTTGTCCGCCCGCAGCCGGTCCGGGCCGAGCCCCCACTTCTCCAGCGTGCCCGGCCTGAAGTTCTCCACCACGACGTCCGCGCTCGCGGCCAGCCGGAGGAATACCTCCGCGCCCGCCTGACTGCCCAGGTTGAGGCCGATGGTCCGCTTGTTGCGGCTGATCTCCTTCCACCACAGCGGCACGCCGTCCTTCTGGTGGCCGTGCCCGCGCATGGCGTCGCCGTGGACCGGGTGCTCGATCTTGATCACGTCGGCGCCGAAGTCGCCGAGTATCTGGCAGCACAGCGGCCCGGCCAGGATGCTCGATGCGTCGATCACCCGCAGTCCCTCAAGGGGCATCATTCGGCCGCGCCCTTCTTGCCGTGCTTCTTCTTGCCGTGCTTCTCTGCCCTGTTCTTCTTGTTGCCCTGTTCTTCTTGCCAAGCGTTCCGGTCCACGAAATGCTGTTCCATACACTATAACGACGGCGCGACGTTTGGGACATAGCCCAGCTTGAAGGCGCAAGGAAGGAATTTGCCCATGACGGTCGGCGACAGTGCACTCCGGAGCGGCCCCTGGCCGCGAAGCTACCTGTACTGCCCTGGCGACCGCCCCGACCTGCTGGCCCGGGTCCGCAGCCGGGGAGCCGACGCGGTCATCGCCGACCTCGAGGACTCGGTACACGCCAGCAAGAAGGCCGTCGCCCGCGCCGCGGTGGCCGCCTGGCTGGCGCACCTGCCGTCCGCCCTTCACCCGGACCCTGCCGGGAAAGGCCAGCTAGGCGAGGTATGGGTGCGCGTCAACTCCGGCACCCTGGCCGAGGATGTGGCGGCGATCGTCGGCCCCGCCCTGCGCGGCATCGTGCTGCCGAAGGCCGAGCCCGCCCTGGCCGCCATGCTCGACGACCTGCTCAGCCGGGCCGAACGCGACTGGGGCCTCCCCCCGGGCAGCGTCGCCGTGCAGCCGATTATCGAGACGGCAAGCGGGCTGCTGGCCGCTGCCGAACTGGCGTCGGCGCCGCGGGTCGCGCGCCTCGGCTTCGGCGAAGTCGACCTGGCCGGCGAACTCGGCGCCGATATCCGTACCGATCCGCAGATCCTCGGTCCGCTACGGCTGCAGCTCGTCGTGGCGAGCGCGGCCGCCGGGATCGCGGCCCCGGTGGGGCCGGCCCCGCCCGACTTCAAGGACCTCGCGGCGCTGCGCGCCGGCACCGAGGCCCTGCTCCGGCTGGGCTTCCGCGCCAGGACCGCCATCCACCCCGCGCAGCTTGCCTGCATCAACGAGGTGTTCACCCCGTCGCGGGAGCAGGTCGCCGACGCCAGCCGGCTGGTCGCCGCCCTCGACGAGGCCGCCGCGGCCGGCGTAGGCGCGATCACCGGCCCGGACGGCACGATGGCCGACGCCGCCACGGCGAGATCTGCCCGCGACATCCTCGCCCGGGCCGCCTGCCGGCGCGATCCCGAGCCCGCCCCCGGCGACCCCTGAGCCCCGGTCTTCATAACAGCGACTCCGCGTAAGGGTCGTACCCGTAGACCCACTCCCTGCTGCCCCAGGTGCCGGACGTGTCGGCGCGCGAGCCCAACTGCATCCGCTCCGTCCGCTCTTGCCTGACCTGGGCGTACCGCGCCAGCGACCGCCGTACGTCGGCCCCGTGCCTGCTCACGCACCCGGCCAGGATCGCGGCGTCCTCGATCGCCATCGCGGCTCCCTGGGCCATGAACGGCACCATGGGATGGCTGGCGTCGCCGAGCAGGCTCACCCGGCCCGCCGTCCATTCATCAAGCGGCGGCCGGTCGTAGATCGCGAACTTGTACACCTCTTCCACCGCCCCGACCAGCTCGGGAACGGGCGGGTGGAAGTCCGCGAAGGCCGCGACGAAATCCGGGACCTGTCCCCTGGCCGTCCAGGACTCGGTGTGCCAGTCCTCAGGGACCACCCCCACCACGTTCACCAGGCTCCCGCCCCCGATGTGCCCGCCCCCGATGTGCCCGCCCCCGATGTGATAGTGCACCAGGTGATGCTCGGGCGCCGGCCCCCACCACTTCGTCGACGTGTTGGGTATCCGCAGGCCAGCGACCTTGGCCGCGGGCAGCAGCCCCCGGTAGGCGACGGTCCCTGAGAACGTCGGCGCGTCGGCACCGAACAGCGCGGCCCGGATCACCGAATGGATCCCGTCCGCCCCGATGACGAAGTCCGCCGTGGCCGACCCGCCGCCGGAGAACAGCACCGTGGCCGATTCGCTGTCCTGGTGCACCCCGGTCACCCGGTGACCGAGCCGCACGACCCCATCCGGCATCGCGCCGATCAGGACGTTCAGCAGGTCGGGCCGGTACACCAGGTAGTGCGGCGCGCCGAACTGCAGCGGCTCGCCGTTCACCGGATAGCTCCCGAGCAGCGCTCCGTCCTGCCATCCGCGGCTCTCAAGCGCGTCCGGCCGGACGCCGACCCGTGCCAGCGCCTGGCCGAGCCCGACATGGTGCAGCACCCGCGAGCAGTTGGGCGAGAGCTGCAGCCCGGCGCCGATCTCGGTCAGCGCCGGGGCCTGCTCGTACACCCGCACCCGCACGCCCGCCTCGAGCAGGCTGAGTGCGGCAGTCAGCCCGCCGATGCCGCCGCCTACGATCGCCGCGCTGAGCGCGGGCCCGTTCATCCGGGCCCGTTCATCCGGGCCCGTTCATCCGGGCCCGGTCATCCGGGCCCGGTCATGTCGGCCCGTTCATGTCGGCCCGTTCATGTCGGTACTGCCATCGGCTAGGGCTGCTCGTCTACGAGGTGCAGCCTCGTCTGAAGCGTGCCCAGTTCGTCCGCGGTGATGGCGACCACCCGGTTCTGCGGCGCCGCCAGGTCCACGCTGCGCAGCGGGAAGTCCGGCTGGTGGTTGAAGCAGCCGAGCGAGACCACGTCCCCGGGCTCAAGCGTGATCCACTTGGTGATCTCCTCGATGATCCACTCCGCGGAGAACTGGTAGTCCGAGATCGTTCCCTTCTGTACCAGGTTGGGCCCGACCGTCGTGACGACGTTGATGTCCTCGAACGGGCGGCCAAGGTCGGCGACCGGCACCAGCCACGGGCCGACCGGGCACATGCCGTCGGGGCTCTTGGACCGCACCATCTGCCGGGTGACCATCTCCTCCCGAGGCTGCCCGACCGCGGTCCTGATGAACAGCGTGGTGCCGTCCTGCAGCACGAACCGCCCGGCGAACATGTCGTTGAGCAGCGACACCCCGGCCACCACCGACCACGCGTCCGCGCGGCTTATGTGGCTGGCCCGGCGCCCGATGATCAGGCAGACCTCGCCTTCGGTGTGCACCGGCCGCATGACCTGCCAGGCATCGACCGTCCCGCCGTGCCCGAGCACGGAGGAGCCGGGCTTCATGAAGTACATCGGCCGGGGCCATTCGTCCTGGATCTCCGGCTTGATCGGCTGGGTCTGGCTGCCCTGATGGTTGCCGCCGACAAGCAGCACCTTCCCCGGCGCCACCGGCGACATGAACGTGACCTCATCCAGCGAGTACGCCCAAGGAGAGGACCCGACGTCGCCCCGCCCGAGCACCGCCTGCTCCAGATCGGCGATCAGCGGATCGGTATAAGGCTTCAGCTCGAGCAGTTCCCGCACCGACCCGGGAAAGGTGGTACCGATCAACCCGAGGTCAAAGGCCGCCTCGCCAAGGTCGATGACGTGACCGTTCACCAGCCCGACAGCGCGCGGCGCGCCGCCGTGGATCCGAACCGTTCCCAGCCGCATTGACGCTCCGCTCCCGGGCGCCAGAAGCGGCCCGTAGTCCCTACCGACTGTTCCGCTAAACGGAACGTTGTATCAAGCAGAAATATACACCGCCCTCCCCGACTCCGTCTGGTACAAAAGGTCCCTTTGTTGCCTGGCAGCCTCCTGATTCGGTCGCCTGCCCGGCCGCCCGCGCGCCAGACGCCGCCACCGGGAACCACCAGACGGCCGCCCGGGCAGGCCGCCCTCGCCCCTGGTACCGAGTACCGCTGCCATTCCCCGGCGCAAGCCGATGAGCACCCGTTCTGGTAACTCGGCAACT
>JBOHCG010000065.1:0-20907 GCA_050698735.1 Streptosporangiaceae bacterium
CCAAGCCCGGCACGCACCGGCAGCCGCAGCGCCGTCGCCGCCCGCCGCGCGATGTCGGCGACCAGCTCGCGATGCGCCCGCCCGGCGCTGCGAACGGGCAGCAGCGCGTAGACGGTACCGTCCACGAGCGCACACCCGTGCCGCCCGTACTGCGCCTCGCAGTGCAGGCTGACCAGGTCGGTGAACCGCAGCGCCGCATGCGCGCCAAGCGCGCCGTCAGCGGAAACGGAGGCAAGGATGAACGCCGCCACCGCCACCGGTGCGTCCGCGTCCAAGCCCAGCTGGGGCGCCACAAGCGGCGCGCTCGCCGGGTCGGCGAGCAGCCGCCTGAGCAGGTCGGCGCGCTGCCTCCTAGCCTGGTCGGCTGCGGTGCGGGCGGCAAGCAGGTGCAGCGCCGCCAGGCTCGCTGCCTGTGCCAGCGCCTCGTCCGCGTCATCACCCAGCGTCCCCGAGACGTCGTCGACCACCCAGATGGACCCGAGCAGCTCGCTACCTGCACGCACGGCGATGGCCAGCCGCGGCAGGCTGCCCGGGCCGGCCGTGAACCGGCAAACGCCCGAGGTTCGCGCCAGCTCCCGGTACTGCGCCTCGTTCTCGGGCAGGTAAGGGACCTGCAGACCGAGGATGCCCTGCCGCCGGTCCTCGTCGATGGGCTGGTCGGGCAGCGTGGAGTAGGCGAGGATCCGCTGGTTCGGATCCTCGATCGCGGTGGCACCGCCGATCAGCCCGGCGATGGCGTTGGCCAGCGCGAACAGGTCGCCCACCGCCGGCGCACCACCCCCGGGAGCCGAACGCGCGATGGCGGCAAGCGCCGAGGACACCAGCGCGTCCAGATGGTGCCAGGCCATGTCCTCCTCCGCGGTCAGCAGCGCGAGGCCCGAATCGGAAGCGGCCGCAGCCAGCTCGGTGACCGGCTCGCCGTACCGCTTCACCACCAGCCCCGTGTGCCCTGCCGCCGCTGCCCTGGCGACTAGCTCCGCTGCCTCGGCGCTCGATGGCCGCAGCCCCACGGCGAGCAGCAGCGCGTGCCGCACGGCCGGCAGCGAAGCCCGTGGCTCATAGATCAGCACCCCCGAGACGGGCGAGCCAGAGACAGCCGTGACCAGGCGCAACGGCGCCGGCCCTAGCGCCTCAAGCAGCTGCCCGAGCAGCGGAATCGCCATTAGCCAAAGTTATAACGAATAGGCACATTCTCTGGCTATCCGGCTAACCATAGCCAGACCAATAACTCTCACACTGGCTAGCAAGTCACGATCCGGCACAGGAAGGACAACAGAGATGAGCGAGACCGCGCCCGCCCCGGCCAGGGCCACCGCCAGCCTCCGAAGAGAGGTGGGGCTGCTCCCGCTATTCATGGTCTCGGCAGGCTCGGTCATCGGATCCGGCTGGCTGCTCGGCACGCTGAACGCGTCCGAGGCGGCCGGCCCCGCCGCGATCGTGTCCTGGGTCATCGGCGCGATCCTGCTGATCGGCATCGCGCTGGTGTACGCCGAGCTCGGCGCCGCGTACCCGATATCAGGCGGCACCGCCAGGTTCACCTGGATCCACACCGGGACCCTCGGCGGGTTCTTCTGCGGGACGTTCTCCTACCTGCAGGCCGTCGCCATCGCGCCGATCGAGGTGGAGGCGTCGATCGGGTACATGAACGCGAAGTGGTGGCACGGCCTGCTGAACTCCAACTCGCTGCTCACCGGCAAGGGGCCTGGCCGTCGCCGTCGCGGCGATGTTCCTGTTCACCGCGCTGAACCTGCTGGGCGTCAAGTGGATGGCCGAAGGCAACACGATCGCGATGGTGTGGAAGATCCTGGTGCCCGTCCTGACCGTCATCCTGATCGTGTCACGGCTCTTCCACGGCTCGAACTTCACCGCGGGCGGCGGGTTCATGCCGTACGGCGTCAAGGGCGTGTTCGTTGCGCTGCCGCTCGGCGTGATCTTCGCCCTTGAGGGCTTCGAGCAGGCCGCCCAGCTGGCCGGCGAGGCCCGAAACCCGAAGCGGGACATCCCGCTGGCCGTGGTCGGATCGATGCTGATGGGCGCCGCCCTGTACATGGCGCTTCAGGTCTGCTTCATCGGCGCGCTGAACCCGCACAACATCGTGCACGGCTGGGCCAACCCGTTCGGCAACGCCGGCGCGTTCGGCCCCTACTACACGCTGGCCACCTCGGTCGGCCTGGGCTGGCTGGGCATCGTGCTGATCATCGACGCGCTGATCTCGCCCGGCGGCACCGGCCTGGTCTACCTGGCGACCACCTCGCGGCTGTCCTACTCGCTGGCCAGGGTGCGCTTCCTGCCGCCGGTCTTCAGCGGCATCGACAGGCGCGGCGTCCCGTGGTTCAGCATCCTGTTCGGCGGCGCGTTCGGCTGCCTGCTGTTCCTGCCATTCGGCGGCTGGGCCAAGCTGGTCGGCGCGATCACCGCCGCGTCGTCCTTCATGTACAGCTACGCCCCGGTGGCGGCGGTCAGCCTGCGCAAGAGCGACCCGGACCGCCCGCGGCCCTACAGGGTCCCCGGATTGAGCATCATCGCGCCGTTCAGCTTCGTGGTGTCCGGCCTGATCATCTACTGGAGCGGCACGTCGAACGTGGTCAAGCTTGACCTGGCCGTGCTGTTCTTCCTGGTGCTGTACTTCGTCGCCCGCGTGGTCGGTCGCGCCTCGACCCCGACGGCGAGCTGGTGGTGGGCGGGTGCCGGCTGGCCGACCTGGCCGCCACCTGGGGCACCCCGCTGTACGTCCTCGACGACGAAGCCATAGCGGCCCAGGTCCGCCGGTTCCGCCAGGCACTCGAGCCGAGCTGGCCGAACGCCCGGATGGTCTGGGCCTCCAAGTCCTTCCCGTGCACGGCGGTCTACCGGCTGATGGCGGCCGAAGGCATCGGCGTGGACGTGGCCGGCGGGGGAGAGCTTGTCATGGCCCTGGCCGGCGGCGTCGATCCCGCCCGCATCGTGATGCACGGCAACGCCAAGACCACCGCCGAGCTGACGATGGCCACCGAGGCCGGGGTCGGCCTGATCGTCATCGACAACTTCGACGACATCGACAAGCTGGAGGCCCTGGCCAGCAGAAGAACGCAGCCGGTGCTGATAAGGATCATCCCGGACGTCAAGCCCGACACCCACGAGGCGGTGGCCACCGGCCAGGCCGGATCCAAGTTCGGCCTCCCGATCCCCGCCGCCCGGGCCGCCATCGAGCGGGTCCGCCGCAGCAGGAGACTCCGCCTGGACGGCCTGCACGCGCACATCGGCTCGCAGATCATGTCGGCCAGCCCATTCGTGAAGGAGGTCGAGGCCATCGCGGCGCTGGGCGAGTTCGACGTCTACAACCTGGGCGGCGGCCTCGGCGTCCGCTACACCTACGCCGACCACCCGCCGACCCCGGAGCAGTGGATCGGCGCCCTGACCGACGCCGCGAGAAGCCATCTCCCACCGCAAGCGCAGCTCATCATCGAGCCGGGCCGCGCCCTGGTCGCCCCGTTCGGCGTGACCGTCTACCGGGTGGTCTCGGTCAAGGGAGAGGATCCGCGCTTCGTCGCCGTCGACGGCGGGATGGCCGACAACATGGAGGTCGCCCTGTACGGCCAGCGGTTCGAGGCCGCCGTGACGGGCCGCGTCGGCGGCGGCGCCGCGGTTGAACTCGTCGGCCGCCACTGCGAGTCCGGCGACCGGCTGATCAGCGGCGTCCCGCTGCAGGACCCCCGCCCCGGCGACCTGGTGGCGGTGGCCGTCACCGGCGCCTACTGCTACTCACTGACCAGCAACTACAACGGCGCCCTGCGCCCGCCCGTGGTCTTCTGCCAGGCAGGCCGCCCCAGCCTCGAAGCCCGCCGCGAAACCTACGACGACCTGCTCGCCAGGGACGTCGGGGACGCCAGGGACGTCGGGGACGCCAGGGACGTCGGGGACGTCGGGGACGTCGGGGACGCCAGGGACGTCAGTTCGGGCTGACCAGGCCGCGGATCGCGTTGCTTATCGGCTTGCCCTGGAAGCGCAGCCAGCGCATGCCTGCCACGTCCAGGATGGCCCAGTTGCTGTGCTCGGCGCCGTCCCGGTCCAGCCCGGTGATCTCTATCGGCCCGCGCCCGAGGTCGACCGTCCGCTGGTAGCCCATGTGCAGGTGGCCGTGCATCAGCCAGTGCGGCTCGACCGACAGCACGACCTCGCGCAGCAGCCCTCGGTGCGCCTCGCTCCGGCGCAGGTCGGCCGCCGCCCACTGCCGCGGCGGCGGCGGAAACGTGTGCGAGACGCCTGCCGGGCAGTCGTGCGTGACCATGACGTCGGCGTGCCCGGCGTCGATGACCGCCCCGGCCTGCCGCCAGGTGATCTCCTCCTCGGGCCACCAGTCGACCCCGGCCGTGCGCAGCGCGCGGTCGACGCTGACCGCCCCGCCGAGGGCGAGCCATACCCGCTCGTGCCAGCGCCACCGGTACCCGCGCGGCAGATGCCAGATCCTCTCCGTCACCGGCGAGCGCCCATCCGGCCCCGCCTGCAGCCTGGCGAGCTGCGAGAAATCCTCGTGGTTGCCGTCCACGAACCACAGCTCTGCGTCCGCTTCCGCCAGCGAGGCGGTCAGCGCGGTCAGGTAGTCCCGCCCGTCCGGCCCGGGCCAGATCCCGAAGTCGCCGAGGTGCACGATCACCCGCGGCCCTGAGGATGGCAGCAGCCCGGTCATCTTGCGCACCGCCCGCGTCGCCCACGCCGTGTTCCCGTGCCAGTCACCCGCGACGCCGATGCGGTCCGGAATGCCGGTCACGAGGTTCTCCACGGAAGACAAGGTAAGCGCCGCAGCAGGTACTCCCAGCCCGCCTGGAGCTGGCGGTCCGACCATACCTCGGCGCGCTTGGCCACGGTGTCCGCTCCGGGCCGCCATGATCTCGGTGTGGATGAGATATTCGATGTGCCGCGGCCCGGTGCCGTCGAGCACGTCGCCGTCCGGGCCGACCAGGATGATCCTTTTTATTCAGAACGGGCGGTGGTTCCCCTCTCCGGGCACCGTCCATCTCCCGCGTGGAAATTGACTGGCCGTCCCGTGTCGCCGGGGGTTACCCTGACGCCATGGCTCGCCTGCTTCTTACCGGGCCGCGCTGAGACGATCCATTCAGCGCGGCAGCCCCTCATGTCCGAGGGGCTTTTTCATGTCCGCATCGCAAGCAGCAGGAGATCCCGATGGACACCGATCCGCCCCCGTTCCGGTACGACGCCCGCCTGGCCAGCGAAGTGGAGCTGCGCTGGCAAGCCCGCTGGGATACCGACGGAACCTTCCGTGTCCCGATTGCGCCCCCGGCCCCCACCACAGTTCCCGCGCCCGCTGCCCCCACCGTCCCATCAGTCACTCCCGTCACTGCCAAGTTCTATCTGCTGGACATGTTCCCCTATCCCAGTGGTGTCGGACTGCATGTGGGGCATCCCCTGGGCTATATCGCCACGGACGTGTACGGCCGCTACCTGAGGATGACCGGGCACCGGGTGCTGCATCCGTTCGGCTTCGACACGTTCGGGCTGCCCGCCGAGCAGTACGCCATCGACACCGGCCAGCATCCCGCCGTCACCGTGGCGGAGAACGCGGCCACCATGCGCCGCCAGCTGCGGCGGCTGGGGCTAGCCCACGACTGGTCCCGCGAGATCCTGACCAGCGACCTGTCCTACTACCGCTGGACGCAGTGGACCTTCCTGCGCATCTTCAACAGCTGGTACGACCCAGACGCCGGGCGCGCCCGCCCGGTCGGCGACCTGATCGCCGAGTTCGCGGCCGGGCGGCGCCGCACCCCGGACGGCCGACCGTGGCCGGACCTGTCCGCGATCGAGCAACGGGACGCCGTCGACGCCCGCCGGCTGGCGTACCTGGCCGAAGTGGTCGTCAACTGGTGCCCGGGACTGGGCACCGTGCTGGCCGACGAGGAGGTCACCGACGAGGGGCGCAGCGCGATCGGCAACTACCCGGTCTACCGCAGGCCGCTGCGGCAGTGGATGCTGCGCATCACCGCCTACGCCGAACGCCTGCTGGCCGACCTGGAGGAGATCGACTGGCCGGAGCGGATCAAGCGTCTGCAGCGGAACTGGATCGGCCCGAGCGGCGGCCCGTACCGGCTGCACGACTGGCTGTTCTCCCGCCAGCGGTACTGGGGCGAGCCCTTCCCGATCGTGTACGACGAGACGGACCGCCCGGTCCCGCTGCCGGACGAGATGCTGCCGGTGACGCTGCCTGAGGTGACGGACTTCCGGCCCGTGCCGCAGGACGACGACAGCGACCCGGTGCCCGCGCTGGCCCGCGCGGACGGCTGGGCCGAGGTCACGCTGGACCTGGGCGACGGCCCCAGACGCTACCGGCGCGAGCTGAACGTGATGCCGCAGTGGGCAGGCTCCTGCTGGTATTACCTGCGCTACCTGGACCCCGCCGACGACAAGGCGCCCGTCGACCCGGACATCGAGCGCTACTGGATGACACCGGACGGCGTCGACCTGTACATCGGCGGTGTCGAGCACGCCGTCCTGCACCTGCTGTACGTGAGGTTCTGGCACAAGGTCCTGTACGACCTGGGCGTGACGAGCACCGCCGAACCATTCGGCAGACTGTTCAACCAGGGCTACATCCTGGCCGATGCGTTCACCGATGCCCGGGGCCTGTACGTGCCCGCGGCCGACGTGGTCCGGGAGCCCGACGGCTGGCGGTACCGGGGCGAGCCGGTCACCCGCCGCGCCGGGAAGATGGGCAAGAGCCTGAAGAACGGCGTCAGCCCGGACGACATCTACGCCGCCTACGGCGCGGACACCCTGCGGCTGTACGAGATGTCGATGGGCCCGCTGGACGCCGACCGCCCCTGGCACACCGACGACATCGCCGGCGTGCACCGCTTCCTGCAGCGCCTGTGGCGCCTGATGGTCGATGAGACAACGGGCGAGACCCACGTGGTCCCTGCCGAGCCGATGGACTCCGGCACCGCGCGCCTGCTGCACCGGACGATCGCGATCGTCGGGGACGACTTCGCCGCGCTGCGCTTCAACACCGCGATCGCGCGCCTGATCGAGCTGACCGCCCACGCCGCCAGGCTGCCCCGAGTTCCGCGCGCCCTGGCCGAGCCGCTGGTGCTGATGGCCGCCCCGCTGGTCCCGCACATCGCCGAGGAGCTGTGGCGGCGGCTGGGGCATTCAGGCACCATCGCCTACGAGCCGTTCCCGCAGCCCGATCCTGCCCTGGCAACCGCCGATACCGTCACCCTGCCGGTCCAGGTCAACGGCAAGGTCCGGTTCCTGCTGGAGGTCCCGGCCAAGGCCACCCAGCCGGACATCGCCGAACTGCTGGCCAGCCACCCCGACTACCCGCGGCAGGCCGTCGCCCGCGTGGTCATCGTCCCGGGCAAGATCGTCAACGTGCTCCTGCAATAAGTTCCCGCCCGTCGACACCGGAGGAGCCTGTGACGATTTAGCCAGGTGACCGGCGCGGTCACTGGTCATCAATCCTTTGCCGATCTTCTTGTCGATGACGTTCGATCGGCCCGCTTGGGTCGACGAACGTCCCGGCGCACCACCAGGACCGGGCCCCATACCCATCTTGGTCCCGGCGAGGGCACCTAACTGATGTGAGCAAGCGTTCCCTGATGGAAATAGAGGCGCCATCCGGCAGCGGTCCAGAGCCAGATAGAGCTGCGGAGAGCAGACCGCTGGCCCCGCCGGCTGAGGTACGTCACATGCACGACGTCATCGGCCAGCCGGATTCCCGTGATGTCCGCGGCCGTTGCGGCCGCCTCCCGGCCCGGTTGCCGCTCGCGGGTCAGCGCCAGGATCGTCTCGGGCTTGTCCCACCTGCGGCCGGAGGCGCCGAATTCGCAGAAGTCCGGGTGCAGCAGCTTCTCCAGTTCCCCGGCCGACGCGCGGACCTGCGGCTGAAGCAGCCGCAACTCAAGGCCGATCACCACCTGCACGTCCTCATCGGGCTGCATGCTTGTCATGCCAGCGGATGTTAGCGCCCCCGAACCACCATCCACCGGCTATGTCGGCCGCAGCCGGAAACCGGGCCGTCACCGTCCCTGCTGAGAACTTGCTCGTACTTATCGCGGCATGGGCACCCGGCGCGCTACCCGTTGAGGATCTGCTCCCTCAGGATGTCTGCGTGCCCGCAGTGCTGGGCGAGTTCGCGCAGTACGTGGAGGTACACCCAGCGCAGCGGGAGCGGGCCGCGCCAGTAGCCGTAGATCCTGTCGTCCAGCCCCAGGGATGACGTCGCAAGCCGTGATGACTCGCATGCCTCGCGGTGTGCTTGCCGGACGCTGGCGATGGTGTCGTCGTCATGGAGAATGAACGACTCGTCCGAGGTTGCGGGGATACCGATCTCAGCACGTGACCGGCATGTGACAGCTTCGTCGAACCAGACCTTCTCAAAGAAGGTCGCGTGTTTCACCAGGCCCAGCAATGTGGTCCGGGAAGGCACCAGCGACTGGCGCGCCTGCTCCTCAGTCAGCCCGTCCATGCAGCGATTGAGTTGACTGCGGTGTTCATCGAGGAACGCCTCGAACTGGGCACGGGCTGGCTGGCTGATGACATCCTCAGCGAACGTTGCTGGAAGGGAGGGCATAAGCGAAGCATTTCAGGAGCGCCGCCCACAAGGAAAGTACCGCTCATCGGCCATCCCCGCCCTGATCGCCGCCTACATGCGCGCCGCAGCCCGCAGCCCATCCGGCGGCCGGGCCGGCCCGTTCACCATTGGCCTGGACGCGCACAGCGACGACCCGATGCGCAACTACGCCGTCCCCGACCACGGCGACCACCCCGGTGCCGGCGAACTCGCCGCTTGGACCCGCCCCCGGACCGGAATCAATGACAGGGAAAACCCCGCAGGGCACGGCCAGGTGTACGGGCGCGGGCGCCCGCAGCAAGCGACTCGAGCAGATCATCGACTCGGCCGTCCGCGCCGTCAGCCCACGAAGGTCTTGATGTCATTGATGAGCTTGGATTCGATCTCTACGTTCCAGGTGACCTCGGCCACGTCCACGGGCAGGAACAGCATCGAGACAAGCAAGGTCTCGATCGCTGCCGTCGCGATGTGCTCGATCCACTTGCCGATTCCGACGCGGACCGAGAAGTCGGCGGGACTTCCCTGGATCGCGATCGTCAGCGCGCGGTCCGCGTCGATAAATCCGGCCAGGAAACCGCCTTTCCTGGCCTGGATGACCGTCCCTTGCGCGCTCGGTGCCGAGGCCTGGACGGTGAAGTGGTCGCCCTTCAGGTATTCCTCGATGTGGGACTGCAGGGCGGTTAGATCCGTGCCCTTGCCCTGAAAATGCTCAACCCTGTCCCCGATCATCACTGCCTCCTTCGGAGCTACCTGTTAGGCAGCTGCGGTAGACCGTTCCGTGCCTGCAGCCTCATGCTACGGGCCACCGGCCTGACCGGCGGACTTGCGGGGTGACCGCGGGCGCGCACCCAGGCTCGTCCGCGCTGGAAGACTCTCGGTCATTCCATCGGCGAGGTCACAGCACGCAGAACTCGTTTCCCTCCGGGTCCGCCATGACCACATGGTCCGGGATGCCATCTTGCACGTCTTCGCGGATCACGGTCGCTCCGGCCGCGGTGAGGCGCCCGACCGCCTGGGTCACGCGTGGCCACCGGACCTCCCAGGGCACGGCGCGGCCGCCGCCGGCCTGCACCGTCGAAGTGGACGCGGTTCTTCGCCACCTTGGATTCAGGCAACGATTCATGTTTTAAGGTCCCGAGTTCACCGGGACGGATATGTGACCATGACCGCGAACGACACCGCTACCAGGCGGGTAACCACCGGGATCGTGCTGGCTGTAGGGCTGTTCGCCGACAGCGACTCCTACTCCCACTCCCACATCTACACACTCGCCCGCGACCACGGACAGGCAATCGTATCGGCCGCCCTCCTGCCGCTGGCCGGTGACGGGCTGATCGCCGCCGCGTCGTCGGCCATGCTGGTCGCCTCGCGCCAGGGCCGCGACGTGCCGGTGCTGGCCCGGGTCATGCTGCTTGCCGGAATCGGCGCCACGATCGCCGCGAACGTCGGCTACGGGCTCCACGCGGGCCTCACGGGTGCGCTGCTGTCCGTGTGGCCGGTCGCCGCCTATGTCGGATGCATGGAGCTGCTCACGTGGATGCGCGGCAACACCGGGATGCGCACGCAGACGAGGTCCGGATCTGAGGACGCAGCGGCGGATGGACCCGATGAGCTGGCCAGCCGCCGTCACGCCAAGACACCTGACCTGCTGGAAGCGGCCGAGCACGCCTTCCCGGCTGCCGGGGCAGGCAACGTCCCATCACTTCGGGAGATCCAGCGTGCATTGCGGATCGGCCAGGGCAAGGCCCAGCAGGTCCAGGCTCATCTCACCGGCCGTCAGGCGAGCGCGGTATAGGACGGGAGGAAGCCGATGAAGACCATATACGACAATGACGGCCGGTTCCCCGACGACAGCCGGGTCGAGGTGCCGCTACCCCCGCAGCAAGGACGAAGAGCAAGGTGACCGGGCGAAGTGGCCGTGGCTGCCAGGAACCATCGTGGAACAGTGCGGGCCAGATGAGTGGCGGGTGTGCGTCGAAGACCGTGACGTCGCCGTGCTTCAGGACGGCCGCCGCGCGACGCGCGGCACGGCGTCCCGGAACCTGTACTACCCGATGTGCTTCCGGGACTCCAGCGAGATCCGCCGCCGCACCCCGCCGACCCTACCCAAGCCCCACGCTCAGAACTTGGTTCATCAAGTTCTGACTGCTGATCTTACGATTACGGGTCTGTCTGGACCCCGGGGCACGGGTCGCCGAGGTTCGCCACCGGGCCGCCTGGCGCCTGAAAATGTCGGACCGCGCTACCGCACGGTGCATGAAGCACACCCAGGGCCGACCATCGCGGGCCGCGATGTCGATCATCTGTCTGGGTGAGGCCGGGCGATAGTAGCCGAGATCCGCGTCATGGTCTGCGGATCGCGGAGCCAGGGGGATGCGGTGACTCTTTGGCCGATTGATCGTCATCGGGATGACTCCGACCTAACGTTTGCACATGCCTAGGCTGCTACACCAGGAAGGCCTGCTTGTGACGGGGAAGACTATCTCCCTGCCGATTTGGGGCCACCTCGGCGCGCTCACGGGCGCCCCGGCGCCTCGCATGTCATGTCGAGGTCAGTCGCAGCCCAGCTGGATGGACATGCCGAGCCGGTCGCTGACCGCGCGGATCTCCGAGATCCGGCCGTCCTTATTGGTGAAGATCCAGATATGCGCGACATCGCAGCTCCGGCCGGCGGGCTCGGACATCCGGGGGTGATATCCGGTGTGCACGGCGGCTGCCCGCAGCCGCACCACCACTGTGTCGCCCTCGGCGACGGACGGCTCGATCGTGAAGCCGTCGTCCCGGTGCTGAACGCGGCCAGCTCCTGCCGACTACAGAACTCAGTTAAGACGGACCAGGTCGCCGTTGGCGCGGAGGGCAGCCACGTGCTCGGCGACACGCTGGGGAGCGGGGCCGCCGCGGATGAGCAGGCCTGCTTCTATGTTCTTGGATACGCCAGACTGGGTGAGGTTGGCGCTGGTGATCAGGAGGACTCGGCGGTCGGCTACGGCGAGCTTGGCGTGCATCTTCGCGCCGTGCTCGGTCCGCCGCGATGTAGGCCAGTGCCATAGTTCTATGCCGGCGACGGCGGTGAACGCCCGGTAGGGCTCCTCGCCGGACAGAGCGCTGCCCGCGCCCTGGAGCGTCTCGACGACCACGCTTACGGCGACGCCGCGTTCGACAGCGGCGCGGAGTGCCTCGGTCAGCGGCTGATGCGGTTTCGCCGAATACGTCATGAGGAGCAGTTCGTGCTTGGCCGCGCCGACGACGTCTGCGAGGACGGCGGCGGTGGCGCGCACGGGCACGTGGTGGGAGCCGGGGCCGCTCCACACCGTCTCCACTGATACCTCGTCGGCGCGCTGGGCGTACCCGGCGGCCAGTCCGGTGAGGTAGGCCAGTGCCGCGGTGCGGTCCAGGCCGGATGCCAACGCGTCGAGCAGTGGTCCGGCTTCCGGTGTGGCGCGCAGGATGGTCTCGCGGGGCCGGGTCGTGCAGGCGTGCTCGGTGAAGGTGCGCAGGGCTTGCGGACCGCGGCTGCGCAGGATCTCCGCCGCGGCCTTCTCCATGGCATCCCAGGTCATGGTCAGCTCAGCTGATGTCGGGGATGAGGACGAGCGACGGGTCGTCGACCGGGACGATGAAGCGCCGGTCGAGGAACCGGTTGCCGCGCTCGCAGGTGGTCTCGGAGACGAACAGGCAGGCGTGGCACGCGGCGCCGTGCAGGAAGTCGGCGGGTGCCTTCGGCAGCCGTTCGGCGCACAGCGGGTCAGATGAGCACCGGCTAGCATCGCGGAGTGCACGCTGCATGAGATGTACCAGCGGCCCAGGCTCTGCGAGCGAGACGAGGCCGCCGAGGGTTCCTTCGGCGTCGGGGACGGCGGTGTAGATGAGGATGCCTGCCCGGTCTGGGCTGGAGTAGATCC
Organism: Streptosporangiaceae bacterium; assembly: GCA_050698735.1. GTDB lineage: Bacteria > Actinomycetota > Actinomycetes > Streptosporangiales > Streptosporangiaceae > Palsa-504. The sequence goes on from JBOHCG010000065.1 coordinate 12,466, forward strand.
GCTCGGAAAGGCTCGCGGAGCTGTAGCCGCATTCCAGCGCGATGGCCCGGATGAGCAGGTGCGAGAGGGTGTGCAGGGCGATGAACCGGGCTTCGGGCCAGCCGCGCATCGGGTCAAAGTCGGGCTCTTGCAGCCTGTCGGAGTAGCGGTTGGACCGGAACCGGGCGAAGGCGTCCCGGTGCTCGCGGACCACGTCGGAGTCGCGGACGCGCTCTTCCCATCGGGTCATCAGCTGGTCGTCAAGGCGGAGGAAGATGCCTTCGCCGCGTACCTCGCTGGCTGGCACCCAGGTCGGCTTGTCCCGGGACAGCGGCGCCCGCTGCACCAGGTCGGGGTCTTCCGGGTCGGGTGCATCCAGCCGGGTGAACCCCGCGAGCGCGCGTACCTCGCGCAGCCGCTCGGCCTGGACCACGTCGGACAGGAAGCCCGTGAGCGGGGCCGGGACACCCTCGGGGTCACGACGCAGGGTGAAGTCGTCGTTCGGTTCGGGCGGAACCGCGGCGGTGAAGACCTCCCATTCGGGCGTTCGCAGATCGGGGTAACCGCCCGGCTCCTGGTCAGGCCCGGCTTCCAGCTCTTTCTTGTGCTGCGCGATGGCCTCGAGGACTTCTTCCTTGGTCCACTGATGCAGGACCTGGAACTGCGGCATGGCCCAGAACGCGTCCAGCACCGCAGGCAGCGTCACATTCTGCAGGTTTTCCCAGAGCTGCGCGACCTTGGCCTGGAGCGCGCTGGCCCCGGTCGCCGGGACGGCCAGGGCGGAGAGCGTCTGAGCGAACCACTGGTTGGACGCCCCGACAACGAGCACCATGGGCAGAGCCTGGCACGGCTCGAATGTCCCCAGGTGCGGATGACGGCCCCGGCAGGCCGGCAAGGTTTCCTCGCCCCGGCGGCCCATGGCCCGGCTGATATTCCGCTTGGCGCCGCAGTTGAGGCACTTGATCTCCACGTTCGCGACCTGGTTACCCCCGTAGTCCGCCATCCGCAGGCGAGGATGGCTGACCTCGGGACATGCACCGCCGTGGTGCACGAAGGCGATGTAGGGAAAATCATCCAGGTGTCCCATGCGACAGGCCAGCACGAACCTGGCGGCGACCGCCAGCGGTTTTTTCTTTTTACGCGGACAGTCCTGGTGGAAGAACTTCGCCTCATCGGGCCGGCGGGCCTTGTCGTTGGTGAACCCCCAGATCCCCGCATCAAGAGAGGCCAGCAGGTTGCACGCTGAGCACCGGAGCCACTGCGGGAACGGCGTGACGGGTACGCCGACCCGGCCCGGCTGGCCGTTCGGGTCGGCGTCGAAGCCGTCTAGCCACGGCGGCGGACGGAGTTGCGCGACCGGGGCATCGAGCAGCTTGCCGACGGCTGCCAGCAGTCGCGGCTCGGCGAGCGGCTCCCATTCGGGCACCGTGTCGTAACGCCACTCATCCAGGCCGCGGACGAGCACGGGGAAGTTCGGCAGGTCGATGAGCGCTCCGACGCCGCCGGTGAACATCAGGTGGCTCGGGCGTACCGTGCCGACTCTGCGCCGGTGCTGTGCTGCTGGCGGCATCAGCTTCCTCCTGGTGCGGAGTCGAACGCCGACTCGCCAAGCTCGTCCGCGTCCGGGACGTCGTCCGGGTCACCAGCGGCCTGCCCGGCCGGACTACCTGAATCGTCTGAGCGGGTTGCGAAGGACCACTGCGGCTGGCCGAGCACGGGCTCCAGCAATCCGGCACCCGGGACTAGCAGGTTGATCTCATTCTCGGTTTCTCGCATCGACATGGGGACGGTTAGCGCCGTCCACCCCCCGCCGCTGGCATTCTCAAGGAGACCACGCAGCGGCTTGTTACCGGGGCGGTCACGGTAGCCGAGCCTGGCCGAGCCGGAGCCGGTCTTGGCGAGCTCCCACCGGTCGCGCAGCGCACCGATCCGCTCCCCTAGGTACTCTCGGCCGCGCTGCCCGCCGACTCTGCCCGCGCGGTCGAGGAACCGCTCGATCACGTGCCGGACCAGCGGCCCATCGAGCGGTACATCCTGGGCATCTTCGTCGCGCGAGTATCCCTCGTCGACGTTTCGCACCGCGGCGACAAACGTGGCCGCCGTTCCCCGGTCCAGGGCCCGCCGCGTGTACGGGGTCACGGACAGCGCTTCGACCTGCCGGTAGTACGTCGCGTGGTAGTGCTCGAAGTCTTCGTAGTGCGCCAGGTCCCTTGGCCTGGACCAGTTGTACAGTGTCACGACCAGGCCGGGCCGCTCGGCGGTCCTGCCGACCCGCGATGATGCCTGGATGTACTCGGCGGTGTTCTTGGGCTGTCCGGTGACCACCATCAGCCCGAAGCGCGACACGTCGACTCCGACCTGCAGCATCGAGGTCGCCAGCACGACGTCTACGGGTGCGCGGTTTCCGTTTCCCCGCTCGAAATACTGCCCGGCGAGCGGGTGCGGGTCTCTGTTGTTCTTCCTCGCGTCCGCGTATTCCGCGTTGATGGCCCGCCGCCGGGTTGAGGTGTCGAGGTCGGGATCGAAGCCGGACTCCAGCCGCTTCAGCACGTTGCTGATCTCCGCAGAGGAAATCCGTGAGGTCAGCTCCTCGATAGCGAGCATCCCGGCCATCGACTGAATCCGGTCCGACAGGCCTCGCCTGCGCCCGTGCGTGCGGACCCGTGTGGTGACGTCGTCATCGAGGTACCGCTTCATGCCCGCCAGTTCCCTGGTGGCGTTGAAGTAGCCGACCACCGTCAGGTAGGGGTCGGCAGCCGGGCCGTACCGGTCGAGCATTGTCTGCCCGGCGATCAGCAGGATCTCCGCCAGCCGGATCTCCGCCGACTTCAGCCGCACCCCATGAGCGCACAGGCCGAGGTAACGCCGCCCCGGCGTCTTCGGCGTGACCGGCTCCTGCTGGGAGAAGAACGTGTCGGCGACGTCGAGCACGGGAGGCGGGAACACCGCCAGATCCCGCCCGAACACTGCGAGCACCTGCTCCCGTGCCCGCTTGGTGGTCGCGGTAGACGCGACGATCTTCGGGCCGGTCAGAGCGCCATCGGCGCGCCAGGTGCACAGCTCGTCAACGGCGGCCTCGAACAGCCCCATGACCGTGCCGAGCGCCCCGGAAATCAGGTGCAGCTCGTCCTGGATGATCAGATCCGGTGGCCGGAGCCTGGTCACCGGCTGGCTGGCGACCGCGGGAAGCCCGGAAGGGGTGGCGTTGTGCCGTTGCCCGCAGCCGGTCCTGGCGTCCAGGTCGTCATGCCGGTAGCCGTGCCGCGCACACCGCGACCGCACCCGGCCGAACAGCATTCCCGCGAACCCGCGCCAGGGCAGCTGCGCGAGCTTGTCCACGGTAGCGATCAGCAGGCTGGGCTCGTAACGGTAGATCTCCTCGTCCACGGTGAGGATCGGCAATCCCTCTCCCGGCGACCCCATCTCTGAGAACGGGCAAGGATCCGGCCCTTCCCCGGCCGGGCAGTACAGCAGGATCCGCCTGCGGGCACGATCCGAACGCAGGTCCCGGTGCGCCGCCAGCTTCGTCCCGCACCACGGGCAGGCCAGCGTCTGCAGCACTCCGGTGCGTTTAGCGCCGCCGGAATCGCGCACGTCGGCGACCTGATCCTCGGCATCGTCGTACCAGTTCGGGGAGACCGCGCCGCCGACCCAGAGCCCGATACGGAACGGCTCCGCACCCAACCGCGCGTCTCCGGCAGCGATAGCCTCGCGACGCAGTACTTCCGCCGCGCATACCAGCGACGCGGCCCGCTGGAACTGCTGCGCGGTGAGCAGCCGCAGCGTGTAGCGCATCAGCACCGCCACTCCGGCGCCACCGTCACGCGCTTCCGTGCCCGTGCCGGCCACTCGTGCCAGCCGCCGGATCGCGAATGTGTAGGCCGCCAGGCCGAGGTACGCCTCGGTCTTACCGCCGCCGGTCGGGAAGAACAGAAGATCAACGACCGCCATGCCGCCGGAACCACCCGGCGACTGGGCGGGCTGGACGCGGTCGGGATGCGCGGGGTCGGTGAGCGCAGGCAGGTTCAGAAGGATGAACGCGAGCTGGAACGGCCGCCACGACGCCGCACCGTCGCCCTGCGCATCGACCGCCGCCGTGGCCTCTGCATAGCCCAGACCGGAGGATTCGCGGAGCGCGCCGATCAATGTGTGCCGCCGCTGCAACGCCATTGCCTTGTTGGCGAACCGGAACGCCTCAAGCGCCGTCGCGTGACCTACCGCCAGGGACGACGTGAGGAGCCTAATCCCCGCGCGAATCCTGCCGGCACACCGCTGTGCCGTGAACACCGCATCCGCTGCGGTGTCCCGCAGCGCTTGCGGCAGGTCGGGGATCGAGGCTTCCTGCTCATCTAGCCACGCTTCGTACCCGGTAGCCAGCGGCCCAAGCCCGGCCGCGAGCTGGCCGACCGCAAGTTCGGTCAGCGTATCCATGGACAGCTCGACCCCGGCCAGATGCGATCCAGGCCCGCCCGGCGGCGCGATCGTCGAGGGCACATCATAGGCCGGCAGCCACCTGGTCTCCAGCCGGTGCGCCCGCCGCTCCCCGTCCCGCACGTGTGCGTGTACCGCTACGTTCCGGCCGGCGGCATGCCGAAGCTCGTTCCGGTACAGCAGCCGAAGGTGCCGCTCCTCCGGATCACCCGCCAGCGCCACCATGTCATCCAGCGGATCGTCGATGGGGCAGAACACGGCCAGGTCGTTGACGCCAGCCGCGGTGACAGTCAGCTTCGGCTGGAAGAGCCACGCCGTGTCCTTGTTGACCGCCGGCTCTTCCTGCGCGTTCACTAGGCCCAGCTCGACCACATGGGCGCCAGCGTCCGAGCCATTCGGACGCGGCCGGACCTCCACCGCCAGGTACACCCCCGGCAGCCGGGGGTCCGGCATGGTCAGCGGAATGCGCTGCGACGCACCATCGCTGAGCCGGACATGCTGCACGCGCTGCGCCGGCTCCCGGCTCCAGGCCCGCCGCGGGTTACCAGCGTCATCGAGCACCTCGGACTTGCCGTACCGGCCCCAGGACGCCGTGACGGTCAGCGCGTCCACCCCGGACGCGACCACGCACGACAACCCCATCGACGACGCCCACATCCGCCCCGCGTTCTGTATCGTCAGCTGCTCTGGCAGTTCCCCGTCTCCCGCGTCCCCGCCCGCCGAGATCTCGGTATCCACCGCGTCCCCAGCGGCATCGGCTGCTGACCGCGGATCATGCCGCGGCCCGAGCCGACCCAGCAGGTACCGATCGCACGGACCAGACGAACGCGGCGGAAACGCCTCAAGCTCGCCGTCCCACGGTCCCAGCAGGTCCCGCTCGATCAGCCCGGCCAGCTCGTCCCGCACCTGATACGGCGACGCGGCGGCGAACTCCTGAGCCTCATCCAGCGGCGACGGCTGCTCCCCCAGGACCGTCTCGGTCATCGCCCGCTCTCCTCACCTGCGCGTCTCCCCACCTGTACCCACAGTAACCGGAATCTCTGACACTTTCTGCCCGGTGAAACCCCATTGATACCGAACGGACAGTGGTACCAGCCGTCACTGACCTTGCTGCGTTTCGTGGATGAGCCATCAATTGAGGTCTCGACGTAGCAGCGCGGCTGGCGCTGGAAAATCAAGCCCTACTGAATCACCGCCCCAGGGCATGATGGTCAGAACAGCGTGCTGCCCTCCGTGTCCTCGACGGCTCGCTTTCGCCCGCGCTTGTCATGCAGCCCCGCCGCGACCTCCGCCGCGTACCGTTCCTGGTTTAGCTCAAGCAGCCGGTCCAGGATCTCCTGCCGAACCGCTGCCCCGATCGTGTACCGAGGCCCTTGCCGCGTCTCATGGAACCCATGATCCAGTCCGGCGGCAAGCAGATCGTCCCACCCGTAGGCCCGCACCACGGCCTCGTCGATCGCCCGGTGAATCTCTCGTAGTTCGGCGATGTCCGCGTCCATGCAAGCTTGGTCGTGGACGAGGTTGTAGGTCGCCGTCAGCCCCGCCTGCCTAGCCAGCATGAGTTCCCGCCGGAAGGTGTCCAACCGATTACCAAGCTCCCGCATTTCGGCTGTCACCTCGGGGCGAGCAAGCGTCTCAAACACATCTGTAGGCGTGTACCGGAGATCGCCCTTCATGGTCGATGCGCGGCTGATGGCCCACCAGTAATGCGGGGCGCTGGACAGCAAAGTAAGTATTCCGGTGTCGCCAGTGGCGAAGACCCCGAGCATGTGCGAGAACACCTGCCCCGTCGGCACTATGACCGGCATCACGACCTTGCTCACCAGCGCGATCACGATCGCCCTGTCAAGCCCTCTGATCGCCTTGTGGAGCCCAGGCGCAAGCTTCTCGTATCGCCACCATGTATCCCTAGTGGCGCGTTTGGAATCGGGCATCATGTCTCGCGCTGGTTTGACCAGCCGACGTACACGATCTAGACACTCTGGGTAGGCGGACGCCTCCATAAGTGTGCTATGGCCGAAATTGATAATCCATCGTCGTGCGGAGCAGTCTGGGCGAGAGTTCAGATCTTCACCGTTAAGATACCGGAAGAGAACGTCTCGATTTCTCGGATTGTTCGACAAAAGCTCTTCAGCTTCGAGCGGACCAACGACGAAGCCAATCCCGTTGACAAGATTTCCTATAAAAGCGATTTCCCTATTGGCCGTAAGTCCATGCGGGTTTCCGATGATACGTGATTCAGGATCGAGCGAAGACGTGATCCCGCGCACTTTTACCCCGTCGGCGATTCGCTCGGCGTTCTCGGTCAGTTGCGCACGGCTTGTCCATATTGCACAGTACTCCAGGACGGCGCCTCGAGAAGGCCACGGGGCACTCTTAACCGCTTGCCGGAGTGTCACGCCGCTGGTCGTGACCTGGTCGAGGCCAACCTCCCGCGTGTCGCCTTGAGCGAGGGTGTTGGTTGCGATCAAGCCAGTCTGACCCCCGTGGTTGAGCAAAGTATGGGCTCGGACAACGAAATATGCAATGAGATCAGCGTTACCCTTGCATCCCCGGGCGATGGCGTCCACGAGGTACTCGCGGTAAGCAGATCCCAGTGGCCCGCTGATCTTCTTGCCTCCGAGGAATGGCGGGTTACCGATTATCGCGTCGAAGCCCGCGCCATTGAGGCGAGAGGAGTCGAAAACCTCGGGAAAGGCCAATGGCCAGTGAAGGGGGTTCCGGTCGAAGGCGCCGTCGGGTTGGTCAGTGGCTAGCCAGTCTTGCGCTTGGTCTTCGGCTGCCTTGATCACGCCCTGAGTGGCGGTTTCGCTGGCGGTCTTGGCTGCGACCAGCCATAGGGTCCGCTTGCTGGAGCCTGCAAGGGCAGCACCGGCGATTAGGTTGGCGTAGCGCGTCAGTTCCTCCGTCTTTGCTCGGGCGGCGGCGAGGATCTCGCGCTTCTTGTTCACGACTTCTATGGAGTCGTCGGAGATGCCGGCTAGGCCGAGACGTTCTGCGGAGACTTCGGCTAGCAGGGTCCTGACGCCTGCCATGAAGTCGAGCAGGGCTCCCTCGTGGAGCTTGCGGCCCTCGCGCGGGTTGAGGTGCATCCATTCGAGTTGCTCGATGGAGGTGATACCAAGCAGGGAGTCGCCGGTGGCGAGGCGGTCGTCCAGGAAGGTGAACGGGCGGTGGGGGTCCATGGAGACCAGCCACAGGGACAGCTTGGCCATCTCGACGGCCATCGGGTTGATGTCGACGCCGTACAGGCAGTGCTCGATGATCTGGCGGCGGGCGTCGATGACGAGCGGGTCGGCGGTCGAGTCTAGGACGAGAACCGAGTCGGCCTCCGCCTCGGCCACGTATTTCTCTGCGCGGGGGTCGCCCTCCGATAGCCAGGCTTCGATGAGCTCGCTGGCCAGGTATCGGCAGGCGGCGACAAGAAACGCACCGGAGCCCATCGCGATATCGGCGATCTTGAGGGCCAGGATCTCGTCGGCCGAGCGACGCTTCCATGCGGAGCGGTCCGCGGTCTGCAGCGGGCCGGGGAAGTAGAGGAGCGGTTCCAGTGCGCCTTCGGCGACTTCTTTGGCCAGGTCCGGCGGCGTGTAGTGGGTGCCGCTGCTGGCCCGCAGCTTGGACTCGGTGACGTAGAGGGCACCGGGCAGGATCACTACCGGGTCGCTACGCAGGTCCTGGCGGATGATCCGGTAGAACGGCAGCAGTCGCTGCACCAGGTAATGGTCGCTGGTTACCGCGTACAGCCGGCTCTCAGCCTGTGCCTTGTCCTCACCGCCGGGTAGCCTGAGCTTGATGGTCAGCGCCCGCATGGAGCCGATTCCTGAGTCCTTGTGCAGGTCGGCGAGGCGGGCTGCTAGCGCTTCAGCGCCCGGATGCGCGGCGGAGAGGCCTTCGAGGTAGGTCAGCGGGACCTCGTCCTCATGGCCTTCCTTGCCAGTCAGGCCCACGACGGTCTCGGCGGCACGGAAGCCCTCGTACGACAGCAGGCCCTCGTAGACGTAGCCGATCTGCTCCACGGTCAGCGTGCGG
>JBOHCG010000066.1:0-20659 GCA_050698735.1 Streptosporangiaceae bacterium
CGCCGGACCCGCCCGCGCCGCGGAACAGGCCCTGCTCGACGACGAAGACCTGGTGCCGGATCCGGAAATGCGCCGCCCGGTCCTCCGCCGTGGACACGGCGCGGCAGGACAGCCTGGCGGCCTCGGCCGGCGGGCTAGCGGTTGGAGAGGAGCGGGAGGTAGGTTCGGCCATCTGCGTCGGAGCTCCCCTCGAGCAGGCTCATCGCCGAGCACGCCTGGCACCGGGCACATCCGGCGGCCACGCCGTGCGCGCCGAGCCCGCGCGCGGTGAGGTAGGGCACGACCCGGCGGTAGATCGTCTCGCAGTATTCCGGCGACGGGGCCATCAGGTCCTCCATCAGGCTGCCCACCGTCGGGCGCAGCGGCACCACGAACGGATACACCCCGATGTCGATCGCGCGCCGGCAGCCTGCCACGGTCAGCTCCGGGTCCTCGCCCATGCCGAGGATCACGTAGGTGGAAACCTGGCCCTCGCCGAACGCGGCCACCGCCCGCTCCCAGGCGCGGAAGTACCCGTCGATCCCGGTCCGTGCCTTGGCGGGCGCGATCCTGGCCAGCACCTGCGGGTCGAAGGTCTCGACGTGGATGCCGACCGACTGGACGCCCATGTCGCGGACTCGGTCGATGACCGCCAGGTCCGCCGGCGGTTCGAACTGCACCTCGACCGGCAGGCCTGTGGCCTCGTGCACGGCCTGGCCGCACCGGGCCACGTAGAGTGCGCCCTTGTCCGGCGTGGCGGTGGTGCCGGTGGTGAGGGTGGCGTCGACAGCTCCGTCGAGTTCCTTGGCCGCCACGGCCACCTCGGCCAGCATCTGCGGCGTCTTCTTGGCGATCGTCCGGCCGTTGGCCAGCGTCACCCCGATTCCGCAGAACGCGCACTGGTCGGCGTTGCCCCAGTAGGCGCAGGTCTGGATCACCGTGCTCGCCAGCGAATCGAGGTGCAGCAGCGCGATCTGCCAGTACGGGATGCCGTCCGCCGTGGACAGGTCGTAGTAGCGCGGCCGCTGGAACGGCTCGGCCGAAGCCAGCCGTTCGTCTTCCCGGTAGACCCCCCAGCCCTCGTCCTCGGCACGCAGCACGTACGGCGAGTCCCGCACGTACTCCGCGCTGGTGGGCACGGTGGCGGCGAACCCGTCGATCCAGAGCATCCCGGCATCGGCAGGCCCCGCCCCGCCCTGGCGGGATTCGAGCGGCACCTCGACCCGCAGGCCGTGCCCCTGCAGCTCGGTGATGAGATGCGCCAGGCCGGCGTCCGCCCGCAGGCCAGGCCCGGCCGATCCGCTCCTGCCCGGTCCGTCGCTCCTACCCGGCTGGCTGGACCGGGCCGGGATCTCAGCCATGACTCCTCCCATGCCCCATCCGCACCCTGTCGTACCGCATCTGTTAGATGCGATACGTACGTTCACCATCCTTGATAAACCTTCCGGCCCAGTCAAGGCAAGTGCTCCGCGTACTTTGCCCGGCCAGTCGGCCGGGCGGCCGGTTCGGATGTCTGCCCGGCGTACGGGCTGGCGTCGATGCTGGGCCAGTGGACCTCGGCGTTTGAGCAGGTGCCCCCTGCCCGGGCGGGCGGGCACGGGCTGGGCGGCGCGCAGTCGCCGCTCAGAGTGCCACCAGGCGTGTCCCTGGCTCCAGGCCGGGGCGGCCCCTGGAGCCACAGCCGGGCGGCCAGCACGGCGCGGATGTGCACCAGCCGCGCCAGCGGCGGGCGGGCCGCCGGGTACCCGAGCCCGGTAGCGGCCCGGATGTTCGCGCCGATGATGGCGCACCGCTGCGCGGGGATCGTCACCATGTGAGCCTGGCCCACACGATCCGGCCGCCGTCGCCGGCGGTCTGGGTTCCCCACCCGCCAGGCCCGGTCAGCGCTGCCACGATGTCCAGCCCGTGCGGCCGGTCATCATCTGTGCGCTTGCGCCACGGCCCGCCCATGTCCTCAACCTCGATCCGCACCGACCCAGGGGACTGCTCACAGCGGACGCGGAAGAACACGCCACGGGAATGCGTGTGCAAAACGCAATTCGCGGCCAGTTCGTCAGCGATTAGGACCAGGTCGTTAGCAACGGGACACTTACCCAGGTAGCGCGCGATCTCGCGCCGGACCCGGCTGACTTCCTCCGCCCGTCCGTGGAACGTGCCCTGATATCTCGTTGCCGTCGCTGTGGCCATGGGTGGTATTCCTTACGCGGGATGGCTGACGTGATCTCGCTGTCCAACTTGTCAGGCCAGGCGCGATAATCAGAAGTAGTAAGCCGATCATCGAGCACATCCCGCACACGTGACTGAAGGTGCGCACCAGATGACACCCAGGGCAGAACTAGCTGGGCTGCTCCGGCAGGCCCGGCTAGCCGCTGGCTACAGCTCTCAGGCAAAGCTGGCTAAGGCGCTCCACGTGTCTCGTCCGCTGATCTCCCGTGCCGAGAATGCAGGCGAAGCGCTCCCCAGCGCGGATGTGCTCGCGGGATATGTGGATGCCACGGGGGTAGGCGCAGGCAAGATCGCGGAGCTAACCGAGCGGGCGAAAAGCGGCACTCCTGAATTCTTCATGCCGTACAAGCAGGCTGAAGCGGTGGCGAGCATCCTGTGGTGCTGGTCCCCCACGCTGGTTCCTGGCTTGCTCCAGTGCGGACTGTACGCGCGTGCCCTGTTCGACATCGAAGGGCACTCGCTGAGCCGGATCGATGAGCTGGTGACGGCGCGGATGGAACGCCAGGCCGTGATCGGGCGGGCGCACCTCACGGCAGTCATCGACCAGCATGTTCTGCATAGGCTGATCGGTTCGCCAGCGGTGATGTCCGAGCAATGCGGTTACCTGGCTAGCATGGCGGAACAACGCAAGATCGCGTTGTACGTCATGCCGGAGAACGTGAACATCGGGGCGGGAGGCGCACTTGACATCGCGACGGGGGCCACGACGACGACGGTGTGTCTCACCACTGGCCTAGACGACGTGACCAGCACAGCGTCTGACGTGGTGGTCAAGGCCATGCAGACCTTTGAACGGATTCTCGGCGCAGCGATGCCATGTGCCGAGTCGCTGACGCTCGTGCGAGCGATGGAGGATCAATGGAAGACACGGATCTGAGCTGGCGTAAGTCCAGTTACAGCGGGAACGGCGGCGCTACGTGCGTGGAGGTCGGCAACGCTGACCGCGTGCTCGTCCGCGACACGCAGGACCGTCCCGGCCCGGTGCTCCGGTTCAGTCCTGCCGCGTGGCGGCGGTTTGCCGGCCAGGTAAAGCGCTCGTTAGCTGATCCGCTGCCGGGCCTGTAGGGGCACTTTCGCGTCTTGAAGGTGCCCATTCGGCGTGTCCGGGGCCGTTTCCTCGTGGCACCCGACTTGGGCTCAGATTAGTGCGCACCCGCGTGAAGGTGGATGCGGTCGTGGGCCTCGCTGGGGTGGCGGGCCCGAGGGGCGACGGTTGCGCGAACTTCCTGTTCGATTAGCCGATCCGGGCGAGTTGGTTCTGAACCGGCAGGACGTCCCTGTGGTGGCACTGTAAGAGTTCGCTTTTTGCTTGCTTCGCCACCGTCAGTGAGATGCTGGCCTGGTGGATCATCTTGATCAGTTCGGTCGGCTGGAGCGCGTCAACGTCCGCGACGGCTTCAAGGACGAGGCACAGGATTTCACGCCGTGGCTTGCCCGGAATCTCGATCGGCTCGGTGAGCAGCTTGGCCTAGCGCTCGAACTGCGCGAGACCGAACACCCTGTGGGCCGCTACGCCTTGGATATCCTCGCCAACGATGTGACCGGCCGCCTGGTGGTCGTTGAGAACCAGCTCGGGCAGAGTGATCACGACCATCTGGGCAAGCTGCTGACCTACGCAGCCGGTACCGACTGCCGGGTGGTCATTTGGATCGCTACATCCTTCAGCGCCGAGCACATCGCTGCATTCGAGTGGCTCAACCGCACTACCACGGCGGAGGTTGGGTTCTACGCCGTGCAGGTCGAGCTGCTGCGCATCGGCGACTCGGCGCTGGCGCCGTACTTCCAACCGCTCGTGCGGCCCAACGAGGTGGCCAAGGCCGCCAACATAACTCGCCAGGTCACAGACTGGGGCTGGGCGACCTACGACAGCGACCTGCATCTGCCGATGCACCGGATCGCCTTGGCCAAGCGCGTCGTCGACGGCCTGACGGCCGCTATAAAAGCGTACCAACGACCGTGGCAGGTGAAGTTCCGCAAAGGTTACGTTGCCTTCCAGCGTGCTGGTGGCTACAACGTCATGGTTGTGGATCTTGTCCGGAACCGGCCTGTGCGCCTAGCGATCAAGCTGCCTTCAGGCCAGGATCCGGATTCGCTCGAGCTAACGAACCTATTGCCGCAACTTCCGGTGGTGTGGGACGCATCCGCGCACGAGTGGGGCTGGCACATCGAGTCTGCCGAGGACGTTCCAAACCCGGAATCCGTCGTCGGCATGGCCGATCGGTACGCCGTCGGCGCGTCGGACGAAAGCTCGGAAGAGGGCTGAACGCCTCGGTCGGCCCTGGAAGGTGCGAGGGCACTGCCGCTCAGGCCCGGGGACTGACCGCGATCAGGCCGGGGGCCGCTCGCCCGTCTGGTCCCTGGCCTGGCGAAGCGCCGCCGCGAACGAGTCGGAATCCAGGTAGCTGCCGACCGGGTCCCCGATCCGCAGCCCGCCGGTGGCGAGGTCGATCTGGCCTCGGTCCAGGCGGTGCACGGCGCGGCTCAGGGTCTCGTCGGGTTCGATCGAGATGATCACCGCGCGGCCGCTGCCGACCTCGGCCTCGATCCGCTGGTACGGGACGTAGGGCAGGCGGTCGAGTGACCCGGTTTCCTCTACCACCGCCCAGGACTGGCCCTCGGAACGGGCCCTGGCCAGGGCGGCCAATCGATCCGAGACGGCCAGCGATGCCACAAGCTCGCGGTACCGCATCGCGCACGCGGCGGCCGCCACCAACTCCGCCCGGATCTCGGCGTCCGCCTCACCGGCCAGGCAGGCCGCCGCCAGGTCGCCGCCGCGCTCGTGCGCCGCCAGCAGGGCGGCCATGTCGAGGCAGGTCTCCCGCAGGCGGCCCAGCAGCAATCCGATCGCGCCGACCGAGCGCTGGTACAGATCGGGCCGGGCCATCACCAACGGGAAAAGCCTGGCCTCGGCCTCGTCCCAGGCCCGCAGAACGGCCCTCGGCACATCCCGCCCGCCCGGCTGCACGCTAGGATCCGGAGCGCCGGCAGCACCGTGACCGCCGACAACGCCAGGCTCGTCGCGACCCTCAGACCCGGACCCGGCCATTGCGCCCCTCGTGCGTCGCGTTTACTATTCTAAACGAGTCGTCACCTATACGACTCATCCAAACTCTACCTCGTCAACGGCGATGAGCAGGGATCCTCATGACCAAGACAGCGGTGGTGGCCCTGGGCGGTAACGCCCTTACCAGGACCGGGCAGTCCGGGACGTACGACGAGATGCTAGCGAACGCGGTGGCGATGGCCTCGGCCATCAACGACGTGATCGAGGCGGGCTGGCGGGTGGTGATCGTCCACGGCAACGGCCCGCAGGTCGGAAACCTGGCCCTGCAGCAGGAGGCCACGACGATGGTGCCCGCTCAGCCGCTGGCACTGCTCGGCGCGATGACCCAGGGCCAGCTGGGCAGCCTCATCGCCCGCGCGATCGACCTGCTCCGCGGCCCGGGGACGGCAGCCGCGCTGATCACCCACGTCACGGTCGATCCGAACGACCCCGCCTTCAGCTCCCCGTCCAAGCCGATCGGCCCGTTCTTCGAGCCCGCCGACGCCCAGCGGCTCGCCGAGGCAAGGGGCTGGGTCGTCCAGCCCGACTCCGGCCGGGGCTACCGGCGGGTGGTGCCCTCGCCCGCGCCTGTCGGCGTGATCGAGATCGACGCCCTGCGGGCACTGGTCGACGCGGGTCATCTCGTCATCGCCGGCGGCGGCGGCGGGATCCCGGTGAACGCCTCGTCGATCTGCGGCTGCGTGGACGCGGTCATCGACAAGGACCGCGCGGCCGGGCTGATCGCCAGCCTGCTCGGCGCGCAGGCGCTGCTGCTTGTCACGGCCGTGGACCGGGTCATGCTCGACTACGGTAAGCCGGCCCAGGCTGAGCTGAGCGCGATCACGTCGGCGGAGGCCGCCCGCTACCTCGCCGAGGGCCAGTTCCCTCCGGGCAGCATGGGCCCCAAGATCGAGGCGGCGCTGCGCTTCCTCGCCGACGGCGGGGAAGTCGCGGCCATCACCTCGCCCGCCCTGCTGGCGGCAACCCTCAACGGCGAGGCACGATCGGGCACCCGGATCGAGCTGGCACCCGCCATAGCGAAGGCGCCGGTGGAGCAGGGCAGTTGAGCGCCAGCCAGATGCAGGTGTTCCCCGGTGCCTACCGGGATTCGCTGCTGCTGCTCAGCGCCACCCGGGCGATGGAGGACGGCACCGGGGTGGACTGGGCCAGCGCCGCCATGGCCACCCCGGCCGCCGTGGACGACCTGGCCGACCGCGGATTCCCGCCCGATGACCTGGCCGGCGCCGATGCCAACGCGCTGGTGCTAGCGGTCCGCGCCGCCGACGACGGCACCGCGGGCCAGGCCCTGGAGCGCGGCCGCAGGGCGCTGTTCACCGCGGCCGGCGCGCCGCGCGAGGAACCCGGCCAGCCTAAACCGCGCACCGTCGCCGAGGCGGCGGCGAGGCTGCCGGACGCGAACGTTGCGGTGGTATCTGTGCCCGGGCACTATGCCGCGATCGCCGCGCACTCCGCCCTGTCCGCCGGCCTGCACGTGCTGCTGTTCAGCGACAACGTGCCGCTGGCCGATGAGGTGGAGCTGAAGCGGAGAGCCAGCGCCCTGGGCCTGCTTGTGATGGGTCCCGGCGCGGGCACGGCCGTGCTCGCAGGCGTCGGCCTCGGCTTCGCCAACGCCGTCACCCGGGGCCCGGTCGGCGTGGTCGCCGCCGCGGGGACCGGCGCCCAGGAGGTAATGTCCCTGCTGGATCACTGGGACATCGGCGTATCCCAGGTCATCGGCGTCGGCGGCCGGGACCTGTCGGCCGGCGTCGGCGGCCTGATGGCACGGGATGCCGTCAGGTACCTGGACGCCGATCCGGCCACCGAGGTCATCCTGCTCGTCTCCAAGCCTCCCGACCCCGGCGTGGCCGCCGCGGTGATCAGCGTCAGCCGCACGACCCCGGTGGTCGCGGCCTGCCTCGGCATGTCCGCCGACGATGGCATGATCGCGGGCGCGCCGCTCGCCGCCACGCTGGAGCAAGGAGCCCTGCGGGCCGCGGGCATCCTCGGACGCAAGCCGCCGGAGGCCAAAGGGCTGGCGGAGGTCGCGGAGCAGGCCGCCAAGGGCATCAGCGCCAAAAGGACCGCCGTGCGCGGCTTCTACACCGGCGGCACCCTGTGCTACGAGGCTCAGGTCGTGCTTGGCCGCGCGCTCGGGCCGGTCTACTCCAACATCCCGCTGCGCAAGGACCTCGCGCTGCCCGCGCCCGCCGGCGGCGGGCCGCAGCACATCTGCCTGGACCTCGGCGAGGAGGAATACACCAAGGGACGCCCGCACCCGATGATCGACCCGGCCGCGCGCCGGGAAATCATGCAGGATCAGGCGTTCGGCGACGACATCGCGGCGGTCCTGCTCGATGTCGTCATCGGCTACGGCTCGCATCCCGACCCCGCCGGGGCGATCGCCGGAACCTGCGCCGACATCGCGGCCGCCGGGACCGCCGTGATCGCCTACGTGCTTGGCGCCCGCGCCGACCCGCAGGGCCTGGACCGGCAGCGCGACACGCTGCGCGAGGCGGGTGCGATCGTCGCCGCCAGCGGGGCCGAGGCGGCGCGGATAGCGGCCGCCGTCGCCGCCCGCAACCCCGCCCTGGCCACCACGGGAGCCTGGTGAGCGCGGCCCGCCAACCGCTGCCCGTCGGCCTGGTCACCTACTCGGTCAAGCCGCGCGGCGGCGCGGTGCACACCGTCGCCCTGGCCGAGGCGCTGCACGAGGCCGGATACCCGGTCCGGGTGATCGCCCTCGGCGACCCCGCCGTGGGCTTCTTCCGCCCGGTGAAAGCGCCGGTCACGATCATCCCCGCCCCGCCTCACCTGCCGACCCTGGAAGAACGCGTCTTCGCCAGCGTCAGCGCGCTCGCGGCCGGCCTGGCCGGCCTGGCCGCCGACTACCCCGTCCTGCACACCCAGGACTGCATCTCGGCCCGAGCCGCCTGCCAGATCCGCGACGCCGCCCGGCAGGCCCCAGCCGCCGCACAACAGGCACCGGCCGCCGCCCAGCAGGCCCGAGCAGCCGCATCGGTCGTCGTCCGCACCGTGCACCACGTCGACGACTTCACCAGCCCGTCGCTGATCGAGTGCCAGCGCCAGGCCATCCTGGAGCCGGACCGGATCCTCGTGGTCAGCGAGCACTGGCGCCACCTGCTCGGCCGCGAGTACGGCACCGCCGCCGAGGTGGTGCACAACGGGGTCGACATCGCCCGCTTCCAGGCCGCGGACCCGTCCACGGCGGCCGGCCTGCGGCAGCGCGCCAGCGCCGGCGCCACGGACCGGCCGCTGATCCTGTCGGTCGGCGGCATCGAGCCGCGCAAGGGCAGCGACACCCTGGTCCGGGCGCTGGCCATCCTCAAGCGAGCCGGACGCCGCCCGGTCCTCGCCGTGGTCGGCGGCCACTCATTCCAGGATTACCGCGTGTACCGGGACACGGTGCTGGCCTCGCTGCCCGACCTGGACCTCCGGCTTGATGACGACGTGGTCATGCTCGGCACGGTCCCCGATGCCGAACTGCCCGCCTGGTACAAGGCCGCCGACGTGCTCGCCTTCCCTTCCACCAAGGAGGGCTGGGGCCTTGCCGTGCTCGAGGCGATGAGCGCCGGCCTGCCGGTGGTCGCCTCCGACCTGCCGGTCTTCCGCGAGTACATGACCGACCGCCGGGACGCCCTGCTGGTAGGAGTCGGCGACCCGCCAGCGCTGGCCAAGGCCCTCGCCGAAGTGCTCGACGACCCTGACCTCGCCGCCGGCCTCAGATCGGCCGCCCTCGCGCTGTGCGAGCGCTTCTCCTGGGCCAGGTCCGCCGCCGAGCACCAGGCCATCTACGCAAGCCTGCACTCCTCAGCCCCCGCTCCCGCGAGCGACCCCGGCGATCACCCGCCGGCAAGCTCCTCCAACGGCACGCCGGCGTCGGCGAGCCGCCCGGGGTCCACGGTCTTACCGCTTCGCACCAAGGCCTGGATGGCGTCATTCACGTCCCAGATGTTTACGTTCATCCCGGCCAGCACTCGCCCCCCAGCCAGCCGCGCCGCCTCTGCGAGCTGGATGTTCGGCGTGATCCCCACGTGACCTCGGCGCCCGCGGCGCGTGCCGCCGCCGCGGTCTCCAGCCCGACCCAGCCCGCGCCGATCACCACGACACGGGACGCGGTCTGGAGCGCGGCCTTGATCTGGTCGCTGTCGCCAACCCGGCGCAGGTAGAGCACCCCGTCGGCATCGCCGCCCTCGACCGGCAGGCGCCGCGGCGACGAACCCGTCGCCAGCAGCAGCCTGGCGTACCCGACCCGGCTGCCGTCGGCGAGCGACACCGAATGCGCCGCGGCGTCGATGCCGGTAACCGACACGCCAAGGCGCAGGTCCACGTCGTGCTCGGCGTACCAGGACCGCGGGTGGACGAAAATGGTCTCCCGTTCGGCCTTGCCGAGGAGGTAGTCCTTTGACAGCGGCGGCCGCTCGTACGGCCGCTCGGTCTCGTCACCGATCAGCACGACCGCCCCGTCGAACCCCTCGCCCCGCAGCGTCTGCGCCGCCTTCGCCCCGGCCAGCCCCGCCCCCGCGATCACAAATGCAGAATCCGCGCCCATGCCCAGCTCTCCTTATCTCCGTGACCGCCGTAGCCGGCCGATCTTCTTTCCTCATTTATCCGAACGGGCCGTGGTACCACTTCCCGGTCCGCCCTGCCTTTCCGGCGCTCAGCACGGCCCGTGGTATCACTCCCGCGGCCGCCCTTGGTCGCGGCGCTCAGCCCGCCACGCCCGTCAGGGCGAAGAACTCCGCCCGGCTGCGCGGGTCGGCCCGCAGCCTGCCCAGCAGGGCCGAGGTGACGGTCTTCGCGCCGAGCGCCCGCACGCCGCGCAGGGTCATGCAGGAGTGCTCTGCCTCGAGCACCACGCCCACTCCGTGCGCCCCGAGGCGGTCGGCCAGGCACTCGGCCACCTGCATCGTCAGCCGCTCCTGGACCTGCGGCCTGGCCGCGAAGTGCTCGACCGCCCTGGCCAGCTTGGACAGCCCGACGATGCGCTCGCCGGGGAGGTAGCCGACGTGCGCGACGCCGGAGAAAGGCAGCAGGTGATGCTCGCACACGGTACGGAACGGGATCGCCCTGGCAAGGACGAGTTCGTCGTAACCCTCGTCGTTGGGAAACGTGGTCAGCCGCAGCGGCTGGGCGCGGAACAGCTCGGCGTAGGCCCGGGCCATCCGCGCCGGGGTGTCGCGCAACTCCTCCCGGTCGATGGGAACGCCGAGCGCGGTCAGGAAGTCGGCCGCCGCCTGCCGCGCCGCCTCGATGTCGACACCGTCGCCTTCCCCGGTCACCCGAAGTGCCGGACGCGCTCGTGTCATGGCCGGTCAACCCCGATCGCCACGCAGCAGTGCCCGTCCCGCGGATCGAGCACCAGGCGCACCCCGAAGGCGCCGAGGCCGGTCGCCATCCCCTCGATCAGCGCCAGGTTCATCCCGCAGACGGTGTCCCTGTGCTGCTCCGCCAGCTGGTGGAACGGGCAGTTCCGCAGCCGTACCACGCCGTCCTCGCCGCGGTACGGCTGGTAGCCGTGCTCCGCCAGCACGCTCGTCAGGTCCTCCCGCGGCCGTCGCCGGTCGCCGAGCCCGGCGCCGAGCCGTCGCGCGGCCTCATTAAGGCGTGCCCGGCTCCGGCCAGTGGCGTCGGCCTCGACCGCCTGGGCGAGCAGCCGGGCCGCAAGCTCGTACTCCCGTGGCGGCACGCTGACCGCGAACTCGCGCCCCGACCTGGCGTACAGCTTGGCCGGCCGCCCGGCTCCGGGCCCGCTCCGCCCGCCAGGGCGCAGGTAAGAGGCCGTCAGCAGCCCGGCGTCCACCAGCTTGTCGAGATGGTAGACGGCAAGCGCCCGGCCGATCCCGGCCATGGCCGCCGCCTCGTCCCGGCCGATCGGCTCGGACCGCTGGCACACGATCTCATACAGCCGCCGCCGCACCGGATCTTCCAGGCTGCTCACAGGGCCGAGATCCGGCCCGCCCGGTGGCAAGGTCATGCCGGGGAGTCTAACACTAAAAATGACTAATTAAAGAAGCGATGTCCAGGATTCGGCCCGGTAGAACACCTTCGGATGCGTGGCCAGCCCCAGCCCGGCGTAGAACGCCTGGGCCGCGGCGTTGTCCGGATCTGTGGTCCACTCGACCCGGACGCAGCCGAGCACCGTTGCGGTCTCGAACACCGCCCGCATCAGCGTCTTCCCGACCCCCCGCCGCCGGTACCCCTCCGCCACGTACAGCTCCTTCAGGAACAGCGACCGCCCCGTCCCCACCGCCGGCCACAAGAACGAGTACGCCGCCATCCCCGCCACCGGCCCGTCCCGGCCCTCGCCATCCCGCTCGTCCCTGGCCAGCAGGACATAAGCCGTCGGCGGGTCGCCGAACAGCATCTCGCTGACCTGGGCCATCCTCCGGCCACGTGTCTGCGTCTCGGCCCGCGTCACGCCGTAATAGCGGCGCAGTTCCTCGAGCAAGCCGACGATGGCCGGGACGTCACCGGGTTGCGCAGCTGACACAGTGATCACGGCCCCGCATCCTACCGACCGGTCAGGCCGGGCAGCGGCAGACCGCCCATCCAACCGGCGTGGATGTCGCCGCCATGCACATACAACCGCCTGGCCGCGACATCCACGCCGTACCCTTATCCGGCCACCCCGGCCACCCCGGCCACGGGCGGCAGGAACACGCACTTCGTGGCCAGGTACGTGTCCAGTCCCTCAGGCCCGTAGATGCTCCCCATGCCGCTCGCTTTGCGCCCGCCCCACGGCGACCCGAGATCCGGCACGTACAGGTTCACCCCGAAGGTCCCCACCCGCGCCCGCCGGGCAATCTTCAGCCCGCGCTCCGGGTCGTCGGTCCACACGCTCCCGGCCAGCCCGTAGCTTGAGTCGTTCGCGATCGCCAGCGCCTCGGCCTCGTCGTCGTACGAGATCACCGCCACCACCGGCCCGCAGATCTCATCACGGGCGATCGCCATCCCCGCCGTGGCCCCGGCGAACACGGTCGGCTCGTAGTAATACCCGTACACCGGCGTGGCCGGCCGCCGCCCGCCGACGACCACATGGGCCCCAGCGGAAACGCCCGACGAGACGCACGACTCCACGCTGGCCCGCTGCCGCGGGCTGGCCAGCGGCCCCATCGTCGTCTCCTCGTCCATCGGGTCGCCGATCACCAGCCCGCAAGCCTGATCCGCGAGCGCCCCGACCGCCTCGTCGTACCGCGACCGCGGCGCGAGCACCCGGGACATGGTGTAACAGGCCTGGCCGGAGTTGCCGAAGCACAGCGCGCCGAGCGCGGCCGCCGCCCGCGCGAGGTCCACGTCATCAAGCACGATCGCGGCGGACTTCCCGCCAAGCTCGAGCGTCACCGGCTTCAGCGTCTCGCCGCAGATCGCCGCGATCCGCCGCCCGGACGGGGTCGGCCCGGCGACCGCCACGATGTCTACCCCAGGGTGCGCGGCGAGCATCTCGCCCACCTGCGCGGTCCCGGTGACAAGGTTGAAGACGCCGGGCGGGAACTCGGCGGCCTCGAACGCCTCGGCCAGGATGTAGGCGGACAGCGACGTCTCCGGGGCCGGCTTGAGCACGATCGTGCAGCCCGCCGCGAGCGCCGGGGCAAGCTGGCAGAACGCAAGTATCAGCGGATAGCTCCAGGACGCGATCACCGCCGCGACGCCGGCAGGCTCGCGCCGGACCATCGTCCGCCCGGCGAAGCTGACCGCCTCGCGGATCTCCTCCGTGCACATGCCGCGGGCGAGCGCCGCGTAGTAGCGGATGATCGCGCACGGGACCGTGACGTTGTTCCGCCGCGACAACGTGATCGGCATGCCCATCTCGGCCGTCACCAGCCGTGCGGTGTCCTCGGCCCTGGCCTCGATGGCCGCCGCGAGCCGGTCCATGGCCGCGGCGCGATCCGCCGGCCGAAGATGCGGCCATATGCCGGCGTCGAAGGCCTTCCTGGCCGCGACCACGGCGACCTCGACGTCCGACTCGACCATCGAGGGGACGGCGCCCGTCACCTCCTCGGTGGCCGGGTTGACGATCGTGATCACGTCGGCCGACCCGGATCCGACAAGGCGCCCGCCTGCGTAAACATCCCGGTACTCGAGCAACCGCGGCCCCTTACCAAGCCCAGCAGAAACCAGCCCGGCCCAAACCCGGCTAACTGCGCACACACCGTACAACTGAAGTGTTTGTTAATTTCCACGCCTGACGCGCCACTTGTCAAGTGTCAACCCCCTGACCGGCTTCATTGTGACGAGTCGCCGCAGGTGGACAAGCAGTCACGGCCACGGTTTGTGCTTTGCCACAACGGCCAAACGACCCCAAAGACGTATGATCCCGAACATGGCGGTACCCAACTGGTCGCCGACCCGCGCCGACGAGCACCCCCACCCCGACCACGCTCCCCGTCACCTGGACCGCGAGAACGCAGCCCTGCGCGAGCTCGTCACCGTCTACAGGTACCTGTCCGGCCTGGCGCTGCAGGACGCCGACCTGGCCGGCGTGGTCCGCCTGATCTCCGACCGGACCTCCGCGACCGTCGCGGTGATCAGCCAGCTGATGGACGTGCTGACCGCCGCCGCCCCCGGCGTACCCGCCGAGAAGGCCGCCGCCGACGTCCGTGAGCACGTGGTCCACCCAAGGCTCGGCCAGGTGCTGCGCGCCTCACGGCTGAGCCAGCGCGCGCTGAGGCTGCCGAAAGTCGGCGGCATGCCCGCGATCATCGTCGCCCCGATCCTCGTCGGCGACGAGGTGCCGAACTATCTCATCACCATCGACCCCGCGGAGAACCTCTTCGGCGAGGACATGAGCCTGCTCGTCACCGAGCACGCGGCCACCATCTGCGGCGTCATCCTCGGCCGCGAGCGCGTGGTCGCCGCCGCCGCCCGCCGGGTCCGCGACGACCTGGTCGAGGGCCTCCTTCTCGGCCGCGGCAGGGACAGCGCCGACGCCGGCCGCTGGGCCGCGCACCTCGGCTACGACCCGGCCCGCGACCACAACGTGCTGGCGATCGCGTTCGACCTGCCCACCACCCAGGACGCCGCCGCGCAGCGCCAGCGGATCTGGGAGAGCATCGAGCACTTCGTCGCCACCCGCGCCCCCGAGGCGATCATCTCCGCCCGCGAGTCCGAGGTGGTGGTGGTCACCGCCTCCCCTGGGGAAGCCAGCGCGACGACAGGCCTGGACGCGCGCCAACTGGCCGCCGCCTGCCTGGCCCGCCTCGGCGAGCTGTTCCCGGCCGCGAAGGTCGTCATCGGCATCGGCGGCGCCTGCCGCGACCCGCGCGACGTCGCCCGCTCCTACGCCCAGGCGCAGCGCACCACCCAGACCCTGCGCCGCCTCGGCCGGGCGGGCACCGCCGCGGCCTTCGGCGACCTCGGCATCCTCCGCCTGCTCCTGCAGGTCCCCGACCTGGCCGAGCTGAGAAGCTTCGCCGCGGACGTGCTCGGCAAGCTCAGCATGCACGAGCACGAGCACAAGTCGGAGTACCTGACGACGCTGGCCTGCTACTTCAGGGAGAACAACAGCCCGCAGCGGGCCTCGCGCATCCTGCACGTGCACCCGAACACGGTCGCCTACCGGGTCAAGCGCATCGAGGAGATCACCGGCCTGCGCCTGGACAACTACACCGACCGGCTCATCGCACAGGTGGCGCTGGAGATCCTCGACGCCCTCGGAGACGAGCCGTGACCGCCCCCGGAGGCGAGCCGTGACCGCCCCCGGAGGCGAGCCGTGACCGCCCCCGGAGGCGAGCCGTGACCACCCTGGACGGCCGGACCAGGACGACCAGGCTCCTCGGCCAGCGCGTCCTCGTCTGCGACGGTGCGATGGGCACCATGCTGCACGCCGCGGGCGCCGCCCTGGACCGCGCCCTGCCCGAGCTCAACCTCTCCGACCCCGGCCTGGTCAGCACGATCCACGAGAGCTACCTGTCCGCGGGCGCCGACATCATCCAGACCAACACGTTCGGCGCGAACCGCATGTGGCTCGGCGATCACGGCTTCCCCGACAAGGTGGAGGAGATCAACCGGGCAGGCGTCCGGATCGCAAGAGCCGCGCAGGAGCAGTGCGACCGCGAGGTCCTCGTCGCCGGGTCCGTCTCGCCCGCCGTCACCGCCCTGCAGCGCCGCCGCACCGGTGCCGCCGAGCGCATGGATGTCATCCGCGAGCAGATCCGCGCCCTGCACGGCGTGGACGTCATCATCCTGGAGACGTTCGGCTTCCTCGACGAGCTCGTCGAGGCCGTAAGCGTCGCCAGCGAGACAACCAACGTGCCGATCATCGCGCAGGCCACGTTCGCCGACGACGCGCACACCCTGGGCGGTGAGACCCCGCGCGAGGTCGCCGGCGTGCTGTCCGGACTGCCGGTGGCGATGCTCGGCACCAACTGCACGATCGGCCCGCAGCGGATGCTCACCGTGGCAGAGGACCTGGTCCGGTACGCGTCGGTTCCTGTCAGCGCGCAGCCGAACGCGGGCCAGCCGAGGCGCACCGGCCCGCGCAGCTTCGAGTTCAGCATCGACGGCGCCTACTTCGCCAGGTACCTGAGAAGGTTCACCGAGGCCGGGGTCTGTGTTGTCGGCGGCTGCTGCGGCACCACGCCCACCCACATCCGCGCCGCCATCAGCGCCGTCCGCCCCGAAGAAGGCACCCGCAGGCGCCGCCAGGCAAGACAGCAAGGAGCCGCCACGCACGCCCGCCCGGTAGCCGGCACCCTAGCCGACCAGCTCGCCAGCCGCCGCTTCGTCGTCGCCGCCGCGATAGCCGCCCCGTCCGGCGGCCGCGCCAGCGAGGCCGTCCAGGCCGCCGCGGTCCTGCAGCAGCAGGGCATCGGCATCTTCGCCGTCCAGCCCCCCGAGAGCTCGCGAACCCACATGGACTCCCTCGACATGGCCCTGCACCTGCAGCAGCAGGCCGGCGTGGAGGCCATCGCCACCGTCGCAACGTGGGACAAGACGATCATGATGCTGCAGGCGGACCTGCTGGGCGCGCATGCCCTGGGCATCCGCTCGGTGATCTGCACCACCGGCAGCCCCCCGGTCCTCGGCGACTACCCCGCGGTCGATGGCATCTGGGAGGTCGACTCGGTGGGCCTGACCGCCCTGCTGACCGGCCTGAACACCGGCCGCGACTCCAACGGCCTGGCGCTGACCACGAGAACCAGCTTCTGCGTCGGCGCCCGCGTCAACCCCGGCGCCCGCGACCCGGAGGCCGAGATCGCGCGGGCCAGGGCCAAGGTCGCCGCCGGCGCCCACTTCCTGGTCAGCCGCCCCGTCTACGAGCTGGACTCCCTGCAGTGCGTCGTCGCCGCCCTGGAAGACGAGGACATCCCCCTGCTGCTGTCCGTCGCCCCCCTTCGCAGCTTCGAGGAGGCCGACTACCTAGCCCACGAGGTCCCCGGCGTCACCATCCCCGCCGGCACCCTCCGCCGGATGGAACGAGCCAGCCGAGGTGCCGCCCGCGCCGTAGGCATCGACCTCGCCGCCGACCTCCTCCGCCAGGCCCGCAAGCTAGTCAGCGGCATAATCCTGACCGCCCCCGACGACGACCCAACCCCACTGACCCCCCTGATCGCCGCCGCCACATAAAAGATCAAAATCTGTTTTTATCCGAACGAGCCGTGGTACCCCTCCTGCGCTCCCTGCCTCTGCCCAGTGGCAGGACGCTGGGCTTCTGTGGCCGTTTCCACGAGGCGGCCAGCGCGTCGTGATCTAAGCCCGGCGGGCCTCAGCGGAACAGCCGGTCGATGTAGTCGGCGCCGATCCCGTTCTGCTCGTAGTGGTTGCGGCACAGCGCGATGTAGTCGAACACGTCGAAGGTGCCGTTGGCCTCGCCGTTCTCGTCTAGCCAGATCAGCGGCCCGGTGACGTTGAAGGTCACCCGCATCGGCTCGGGCGACTCGTACGAGACAAGCGTGTGCGACTCGCCCGGCGCCTCGTAGACCCAGTCGCCCGCGGTGGCCACCCAGTCGTGTTCCAGGTACCCCCACTTCCCCGAGATCGTGTACGCGAAGACCTGCTGCGGGTGGTAATGCCGGTTCACCAGCCCGGCGCCGCGGCACATCAGCACGTCGCACCACCGGTTCTGGCTGGGCGAGATCCACAGCGGCCGGGTGCCGACTGTCGCCGACAGCGGGGCGTAGTAGCGCTCGTCCTCCGTAGGGGCGTCCTGGATGTAGGCCTCGGGCAGTGCCCCCGGCCGGAACTTCTGCTCGATCGGCTTGAGCTCCCGCCAGAATTCACTGTTCGCCGTCTCGGCCATGGGGTTCCTCCTAAGGTTCCGCACGCCACGCCACGCCACGCCCAGCATCAGCGTCGCGCGGCGGCCGCCCGCCCGGCAAGCCCTGATTGCGGTGCCCGTGACCTGAGCACAAGGCGTGACGGCCGGGAATGTCGCCAGGGACAATCCGCCCACCCGGCCCGCCGAACGCCTTGCCGCAGCCGGATGGGAGCAGGAGTCTGAAAACTGTGCCAGGCCACGCGGACGTGCGAACACAGGAAGTCCCCGCCCCGGAACCGGACCTGACCCCTGAGGCGATCGTCGGCCGCGCGCGGGCGCTGATCCCGGCGATCCGCGGCCAGCAGGACGAGGCGGAAGAGCTAGGCCATCACACGGCGGACCTGGACCGGCAGTTCGTCGCGGCAGGCTTCTACCGGATCCTGCAGCCGCGCAGGTTCGGCGGCTACGAGTTCGACCTGCCCACGTTCTGGCGGGTGATGCTGGCCATCTCGACCGGCGACCCGGGCACCGGCTGGGCCACCACCCTGGGCTCGCACCACGCGCTGGTCGTCGGCGCCTGGTTCCCCGAGGCCGGCCAGCGGGAGATCTTCGGCCCGACCGGAGACTTCCGCGGCCCGCACCGCGCCCCGCCGATGGGCACCGCCACCCCCGTCGACGGCGGGTACGTGGTCAGCGGCACCTGGGACTACTGTTCGGGCGCGGCTCACTGCACCCACTTCATCGGCAACTCCCTCGTCGCAGGGACCGCCGAACGGATCGCCGCCGTCTTCCCCAGGGACAAGATCACGATCCTCGACGACTGGGGCGGCGGCGCGACCCTGGGCATGAACTCGAGCTCGTCCAGCAGCGTCCGGGTCGACGAGGCGTTCGTGCCCGCGCACCGGACCGCCCCGGCGGACATGACCCACGGCGCGGACCCCGCTCCCGGCGTCCGGCTGCACGGCAACCCGATGTACTGCGGCCGGATCTACGCGGTCTACCACGCGGGCCTCGTCATCCCGGTGATCGGCGCGGCCCGCGCCGCGCTCGAGGACTACGAGCAGATCATCACCACCAGGCTCACCTACTTCCCGCCCCAGATCCCCAGGTACACCCACCCGGACTACCAGCGGGCCTACGGCCAGGCGGTCGGGCTGACCGACGCGGCGGAGGCGATCGTGCTGCGGGTGGCGGAGCAGTACATGGAGCTGGCCAGTCGCTGGGACCAGGGCGGGGAGCCGTTCAGCCGCGAGGACGACATACGTATGTACGCGATGGTCCAGCACGCCGGCCGGCTTGCCGCCAAGGCCGTCGAGGTCATCTTCGCCGCCGCGGGCTCCTCCTCGGCCAAGCGCGGCACCCGCCTGCAGCGCTACCACCGCGACGTGTCCATGTACTACGGCCACATCGCCGCCCAGCACCTGACCACCGCCGCCGAACTCGCCCGCGTCCACTTCGACCTCCCCGACACCCTCTTCTGAGCACCTCTCGCCGGGTAGCCGGCAGGCCGCTACGTGCATAGCCTGGCCGTGTGGACGCGCGTGTCTTCGGGCTCAGGAACACCTACAGCATCGTCTGCCCGCGACGACGGTCCATCGCCGTCGTAATGTCCGCCATCGGGAACGCGCAGCCGCCGAATTCTGGTTCTCCTGACGCGTCGTGCGGGTGTTGCGGAACCGTCGCGAGTTCGCTGCAAAATGTACACTCCGGTCATGGACGTCTACCCGCTGACCGAGGCCGGCGCGCACCTCGGCGAGCTAGTCGATGAGGCTCGCCACCGGCACCGCCCCGTCACCATCGGCGAGCACGGGAAGCCGGTTGCCGTGATCATGAGCGTGGAGGATCTAGCCGACCTGGAGGACTCTCTGGCGGTTGCCAGGCATGAGGCCGACAAGGCCGCTGGCCGCGTTACCGGGGTCGCGGACGCCGATCTGGACGCGGCGCTTGACCGGTACGAGGCGGGCGGCGCGTGGACCTGACCATCGTCTACAGGGAGACGGCGGCTCCGGCGTTAAGGCGTCTGCGAGACAGTGACAGGGTCGCGTTCGCCCGCGTCCGCAGCGCCATCTCTGCGCTTGCCGACAACCCGTACCCTGACGGCGCGGTTCCCTGGGGTCACTCAGGCTACTACCGGCTGCACGCGGGCGACTTGCGCGTTCTCTACGAGGTGGACGAAAAGGCGCAGGCTATCTACATCCTCAGCGTGGGCCAAAGTACCTGAACCGGCAGGATTGGCCAGGCTGTCAGGAGTCGTGGATGAGCAGGCCGCGGACGTTGCGGCCGTCCAGCATGTCCCGGTAGCCCTGGTTGACCTCGTCCAGCGTGTACCGGGTGGTGACAAGCTCGTCCAGCTTGAGCCGCCCGGCCTTGTACAGCTCGAGCAGCCGCGGGATCTCGTCGAACGGGTTCCCGCCGCCGAACAGCGCGCCCTGGATCCGCTTCTCGAACAGCGTCAGCTCGAAGCTGGGCAGCTGGATCGTCTTCTTGCCCGGGCCGGCCAGCCCGGTGAGTACCACGGTGCCGCGCTTGCGGATCGCGGCGAACGCCGCCGCGATGACCTCCTCGGTGACCACGCCCACGGTGATGAGCGCCTGGTCCGCGCCGACGCCCCTGGTGACCTCGGTGATGATCTCCTGCGCGGTCTCCGCGTCGGCCGCGGTGTGGGTGGCGCCGAGCCTGGCGGCGGTGTCCCGCTTCAGCGCCAGCGGGTCGACCGCGATGATGTTGCGAGCGCCGGCGAACGCCGCGCCCTGGACCGCGTTGATGCCCACGCCGCCGATCCCGTAGATCACGGTCGTGTCGCCCGGCCGGACGCCGCCCGCGTGCACCGCGGTGCCCCATCCGGTCGGAACCCCGCAGCCGACCAGCGCCACCGTCTCGAGCGGCAGGTCGTCGTCGATCTTGACACACGAGTGTTCGGACACCACGGACCGCTGCGAGAACGTGCCGAGCAGGCACATCTGGCCGAAGTCCTCGCCGTCGGCGTGGAACCGGAACGTCCCGTCCGGCAGGCAGTTGTCGACGAACAGCGCGCCGAGGTCGCACAGGTTGGTCATGCCGCGGGCGCAGAACCGGCAGTGCCCGCAGGTCGGCAGGAACGAGCAGACCACGTGGTCGCCCGGCTTGAGCCTGCTGACGCCGCCGCCGACCTCCTCGATGATCCCCGCTCCCTCGTGGCCGCCCACGATCGGGTA
>JBOHCG010000067.1:0-20403 GCA_050698735.1 Streptosporangiaceae bacterium
GGCGCCGGCCGCTCCCGCCGGGTCAGGCTGGCCGCATGGATAGCGGGGATCGCGGTGCTGGCCGGGTACGCCGCGGGCCTGGGCTACGAGCTTGTCCAGCCGCCCGCACCGCCCGCCAACACCACGCTGGCGTCCTTCCTGCTCGCGCACGATCTGCGCTACGGCCTGTCCGGCTACTGGACGAGCAGCAGCGTGACCGTGGACAGCGACGGCCAGGTCCAGGTCAGGGCGCTGGCCAAGGCCACCGTGCAGCGGGACCTGTGGATGTCCAACGGCAGCTGGTACGACCCCGGAATGCACTACGCCAACTTCGTCGTGCTGGACACCGGGCCGGGCTTCATGAACCGCTGGGAGCCGCTCGCGCTCGTGACGCAGCACTTCGGCCACCCAGCCCGGGTCTACGTGACCGGCTGGTACACGATCCTGGTCTACAACAAGAACCTGCTGCCGGACGTCCCCGCTGGCGGCGCGGACAGCTAAGGCACCGGGCGTCGCCGTAGGTGCCTATCCGCCCGTCACCCTTTGCTAAGGTCGCTTCGTGGTCGAGCGTGTAGCCGATACGGCAGGCGGGATGCCCGCGGACGGAGCCGCCGCCGGGGAGTCGCCGGAGGCCCGGGCAAGGCGCGTGCCCCTGGCATGGTGGATCTGGCCGGCGGCGATCGCCGTGGTGCTGTTCGTGTGCTACCTGCGGCTGTCGGGCACCATCCCGGTCAACTCCGACGGCTCGGACCAGGCGCTGCAGGCGTGGGACATGCTGCACGGCAACTGGCTGCTGCGCGGCTGGACCGTCGGCGACGTGTCGTACTACACCACAGAGATCCCCGAGTACATCCTCGTAGAGAAGATCATCGGCCTCGGCGCGAACGTGATCCACGTGGCGAGCGCCGTCACCTACACGCTGCTCGTGCTGCTGGCGGCCC
The DNA here is from genome assembly GCA_050698735.1 of Streptosporangiaceae bacterium. Taxonomy (GTDB): domain Bacteria; phylum Actinomycetota; class Actinomycetes; order Streptosporangiales; family Streptosporangiaceae; genus Palsa-504. Next base: position 921 of record JBOHCG010000067.1, read on the forward strand.
TGCTGGCCAGGGGGCGTGCGAAGGGCCGCGAAGGCCTGGTCCGCGCGCTGATAGCGGCCGGGATCCTGCTCGCGCCCGAACTCGATCACGGCATCCACCTGCTGATCTCGCAGCCGGACCACCTCGGCACCCAGGTGCCCCTGCTTGCCGCCTGCATCGTCCTCGATCGCTCTCTGTCTTCTCCGGAGGGGCGCACCCCCCCGGAGGCCCCCCCCTCACGGGGGGACTACCCGTCCCCCCGTTCCCCCCTGGGGTACCTGCCTGTCGCGATCGCGGCGATGCTTACCTGGGTCATCATCTCCGACCGGGTCGCGGTGTTCGACGCGGCGGCTCCCCTGGTCATCGTCTGCGGCCTGCGCGCCCTGTGGGCGATCGTGCACGACCATAAGCGGTGGGCCTCCCAGTGGCTCGAGTTCTCGCTCGCCGCGGCGGGCATCGTCTCGTTCGGCGCGGCCGAGCTCGTGGTCGCCGTGATCAAGCACATCGGCGGGTACACGTCCCTGCCGCTGCCGGCCGGGCTGGCCACCGTGCACACGATCCCGCACCACATCGTGCTGACCGCCGAGGGCATCCTCGACCTGTACGGCGCGGGTATCCCCGACGCCTCGCCGGGCGTGGAGGTGGCCTTCGCGGTCGTGCACCTCGCCGGCGTGGCCCTGGCCCTGTGGGCGTTCCTGCGCGCGTTCCGGCGCTTCTTCTCCGCCGACCTGATCGTCCCGGTGCTGGCCATGGGAATCGTGGCCAACCTGGCTTTCTATATTCTCAGCGTCGTTCCCGCCACCTGGTTCGACACCAGGGAGATCGCCGTGGTGCTGCCCTTCGGCGCCGTGCTCGCCGGCCGCCAGCTCGCCGGTCCGCTGGCCAGGGCATGGCTGACGCCGGTGCTCGCGGCCGTGCTCGCCTGTTACGTGGCCGCGCTCGGATACGGGGCCGCGCAGTCGCCCGTCGTCTCCAACGGAGCGCCGGTCGCCGACAGCGATGCCCCGGTCGTCGGCTGGCTGGAGGCGCACAACCTGCACGTCGGGCTCGGCACCTATACCGAGGCGAACGTCATCACGCTGGACAGCGGGGGCCGCGTCGCGATCAGGACGGTGACATGGCGGAGTTCCGGCGCCGTCCCGCGTGCCTACGAATCGGATTCGTCCTGGTATGACCCCAAGCTGAGCTACGCCAATTTCGTAGTCGAAAACAGCGCCGACCACGGCGGCGTCTCGCTCATCCCGCAGCGCGACATCCTCGCGCTCGCCGGGCCGCCCGCCCGCACCTATCACTACAAGACCTTCACCATCATGGTCTGGAACCGCAACCTCCTCGCCGACCTGGGCAGCCCCCCGTCGGCCTTCCCCGGCGACATCCCCTGACCTAGGGGCACTAACTCATTGGCCTCGGCCTCGACCCGTTTTCCGGCTAACGCACGCGCAGGTTCAATAAACTAGCCCAATGATCAATGGCCGCCGGATCGGCGTCGTGCTGCCCGCCTACAACGCGGAGACCACGCTGGCACGCACCGTAGCCGAACTTGACCGGGATGTCATCGACGAGATCGTGCTCGTCGACGACGCCAGCACCGACCAGACGGTTACCCTGGCTCGCGAACTCGGCCTTGAGCCGGTTCGCCACGAGCTCAACCTCGGCTACGGGGGGAACCAGAAGACCTGCTACCGGCGGGTGCTCGAGCTCGGCGCGGACATCATCGTGATGGTGCATCCCGATTACCAGTACTCGCCGCTGCTCGTCCCCGCCATGGCATCGATGATCGCCTACGGCGAATACGACCTGGTCTTGGGCTCGCGCATCCTCGCGCAGAACTCGGTCGCCCGCGGCATGCCCAGGTACAAGTACGTCGCCAACCGCTTCCTCACCTTCGTCGAGAACGTCCTGCTGCAGCAGAAGCTGTCGGAGTATCACACCGGCCTGCGCGCGTTCAGCAGCACGCTGCTTGCCAGCCTGCCGTTCGAGCGGAACTCCGACGACTTCGTCTTCGACAACCAGATCATCGCGCAGGCCGTCTCGGTGGGCGCCAGGATCGGCGAGGTCTCCTGCCCGACTCGCTACCAGACCGACGCGTCGTCGATCAACCTGCGCCGCAGCATCAAGTACGGGTTCGGCGTGCTGCGCGTGAGCGGGCAGTACTGGCTGCGCAAGCGCGGCATCCGCCGCTACTCCTACCTCGATTTCGATCCCGCCCTCGTCCTCGCCAGGCTGCAGGCCACCGGTGCGCCGGCCAAGCCCGCGGCCACGGTGAGCGAGTCGGCTCGTGCCGACGACTAGACTTCGGGTGGCTTGCCCAAAGAGGAACGGCACATGTCGAAGTCATCTGACGCGAAAACTCCGCTCCGCGGTGACGCGCGTCCGGCCGGCCTTCCCGGCCAAGAAGCACAACCAGGGAGGCGTCGTTTGACCATTGCAAGCGTCGGGCTGCTCTTGTTCGCCGTGGCCACCGCAGCGACCGGCCAGGTGATGCTCAAGCACGGCATGCAGATCGCGACCTCACGGGCGGCCCACTCCGGCGGGTCCCTCGTGTTCCGCGCGGCCACCTCGCCGTGGGTGCTGCTCGGGCTGGTGGTGTTCGGCATCTCCGCGATCGCCTGGCTGGCCGCATTGTCCAAGGTGCCGCTGAGCGTGGCCTACCCGTTCAACGCCCTCGGCTATCTGGTCATCCTTATCGCGAGCGTCCTTGTCCTGCACGAGCGGGCCAACCTGCTGACCTGGCTGGGCTCGTTGCTTGTGGTGTCCGGGCTGCTCATCGTTGTATTGACAAAGCCGACGTGAAGGCCCTGGTGCTGGCCGGGGGGTCCGGGACGCGGCTGCGGCCGATCACCCACACCTCGGCCAAGCAGCTGGTGCCCGTGGCGAACAAGCCGGTGCTCTTCTACGGCCTCGAGGCGATCCGCGACGCCGGGATCACCGACGTCGGGATCGTGGTCGGCGACACCGAGCCGGAGATCCGGTCCGCGGTCGGCTCGGGCCAGGCGTTCGGGCTCGAGGTCACCTACATCAGGCAGTCCGCCCCTCTCGGGCTGGCGCATGCGGTCCTGGTGAGCAGGGAGTACCTCGGCGACGACGACTTCGTGATGTACCTGGGCGACAACTTCATCGTGGGCGGCATAACGTCGCTGGTGGAGGAGTTCCGGGTCGCCAGGCCCGACGCCCACATCATGCTGACCCCGGTGCCTGACCCGCGGCAGTTCGGGGTGGCCGAGCTCGACCAGGCGGGCCAGCTCGTCGGCCTGCAGGAGAAGCCGAAGCAGCCGAAGAGCGATCTGGCCCTGGTCGGCGTGTACCTGTTCACCCCGGCCGTGCACGAGGCGGTGGCGGCCCTCGAGCCGTCCTGGCGCGGCGAGCTGGAGATCACCGAGGCCATCCAGTGGCTGGTCAGCCGCGGCCGCAAGGTCACCTCCACGATCATCTCGGGCTACTGGAAGGACACCGGCAACGTCGCGGACATGCTGGAGGTCAACAGGACCGTGCTGGAGGGCATCGAGCCCGCCGTGGCCGGCATCGTGGACGCGGCGAGCGAACTGATCGGCCGGGTGGTCGTCGAGGCCGGAGCCAGGGTCAGCGCGTCCAGGATCGTCGGGCCCGCTATCATCGGCGCGGGTAGCGAGGTGACCGGCTCCTACATCGGCCCGTTCACCTCCGTCGCGTCCGGCTGCGTGATCGCCGACAGCGAGATCGAGTACTCGATCGTGCTGGAGAGGGCGTCGATCCGCGGGGTACGCCGCATCGAGGCGTCGCTCATCGGGCACGAGGTCGAGGTGACGCCCGCGCCCATGGTGCCCAAGGCGCACCGCCTGGTGCTCGGCGACCACAGCAAGGTACAGATCAGTTCCTAAGCTCCTGAGGGGGAGGCTGCGTGAGGATCCTGGTGACGGGCGGGGCCGGATTCATCGGGTCGCACTACGTGCGCACCTTGCTGTCCGGCGGGTATCCCGGCTACGAGGACGCGGCGGTGACGGTCCTGGACAACCTGACCTACGCCGGGAACCTGGAAAACCTCGCCCCCGTCTCGGCCAGCCCGAGGCTGCGGTTCGTCCGTGGCGACATCGCCGATGCCGCGCTGGTCCGGTCGCTGGTACCCGGCCACGACGCGGTGATCAACTTCGCCGCGGAGAGCCACGTCGACCGCTCGATCAGCGGGGCGGCGCCGTTCGTCGCCACCAACGTGGCCGGGGTCCAGGTGCTGCTGCAGGCGTGCCTCGACGCCGGGGTCGGTCCCGTGCTGCAGATCTCCACCGACGAGGTGTACGGCAGCGTGACGTCGGGCTCATGGACAGAGCAGTCTCCACTGGAGCCGAACTCGCCCTACTCGGCGGCCAAGGCCGGCGGCGACCTGATCGCCAGGGCCTACGCCCGCACCCACGGGCTGGACGTGCGGATCACCCGCTGCTGCAACAACTACGGCCCCTACCAGTACCCGGAGAAGGTCATCCCGCTGTTCGTGACCAACCTGCTCGACGGCAAGCAGGTCCCGCTCTATGGCGACGGCGGCAACGTGCGCGGCTGGGTCCACGTCGATGACCATTGCCGGGGGATCCAGCTGGTGCTTGAGCGCGGCCGGCCGGGGGAGACCTACCACATCAACGGCGATGCCGAGCTGACCAACCTGGAGCTGACGCAAGCGCTGCTCGAGTGCTGCGGCGCGGGATGGGACATGGTCATCCGGGTGACCGACCGCAAGGGCCACGACCGGCGCTACTCCCTCGATGACAGCACGCTGCGGGCGATGGGGTACGCGCCGCGGATCCCGTTCCGCCAGGGCCTGGAGGAGACGGTCCGCTGGTACGCCGAGCACCGAGCCTGGTGGGAGCCGCTCAAACGGCGCGATGCTGTCCTCGCGTCCGCCGGAGTCGCTCCGGCCACGGCCGGATCCGGGCAGCTGCCGTGACCCGATGGCTGGTCACCGGGGCGGGCGGCATGCTCGGTACCGATCTGGTCGACGCGCTTAGCGCCCGCGGTAATCCGGTAACCGGGCTGGGCCGCGCTGAGCTTGACGTGACCGACGCCGCCGCCGTCACCGACGCGATCGCGGCCGCCGGGCCCGACGTGGTCGTCAACTGCGCGGCCTGGACCGCGGTCGACGATGCCGAGGCCGCCGAGGACGAGGCACTGGTCGTCAACGGCCGCGGCGCGGCGAACGTGGCCGCGGCCTGCGCGCGAACCGGAGCCCGGCTGGTCCAGGTCTCCACCGACTACGTCTTCGCCGGCGACGCCGGCCATCCCTACGCCGAGGACGACGTGCCCGCGCCGCGCACCGCCTACGGGCGCACCAAGCTGGCCGGCGAGCGGGCCGTTCTTAGCGCCCTGCCGGGCGCGGCCTACGTGGTCAGGACGGCATGGCTGTACGGGGCGCACGGGCCCAGCTTCGTCCGGACCATGATCAAGCTCGAGGACCAGCGGCCGGCCGTTGACGTGGTGGTCGACCAGCACGGCCAGCCCACCTGGACGGCCGACGTGGCCAGGCAGATCATCGCGCTGGTATATGCCGGCGCGGCGCCGGGCATCTACCACGCCACCAGCGGCGGGCATACCACCTGGTTCGGCCTGGCCCGCGAGATCTTCGGCCTGCTCGATGCCGATCAGGCCCGGGTAAGGCCGGTGCCGGCAACCGCGATGCCGCGGCCCGCGCCGCGGCCCCCCTACAGCGTGCTCGGTCACCGCGGCTGGGCTGCCACCGGGATTCCGCCGATCGGCGACTGGCGGACGGCGCTGCATCGCGCCTTTCCCGACGTCCTCGCCGCGCAGCGGGACGCCGCGGCGGCAACCTAGCTAGCCCGCCCGCTCCTTGCGCAGGATCTCGAGGTAGGCCTCGCAGTCGGCATAGTCGGGCAGCAGCCCGGCCAGGCGCGCCTCCTCCAGGGTCGGCGCGGCGGCGTCCTTCGGCGAGAGCACCGGCTGCGTGCCGCCCGGCCACTCGATGCCGAGGTCCGGGTCGAGGGGATGCACGCCATGCTCGCGTCCCGGCGCGTACGGCGTCGAGCACAGGTAGATGACCGTCGCCTGTTCGGTGAGGGCGGTGAAGGCGTGACCGAGCCCCTCGGAGAGGAACACGGCCCGCCGGCTCTCCTCCTCCAGCCGCACCGCCTCCCAGCTCGCGTAGCTCGGCGAGCCGACCCTGACGTCGACGATCACGTCGAGGACCGCGCCGCTGACGCAGGTGACGTACTTGGCCTGCCCCGGCGGGACGGCCGAGAAGTGGATGCCCCTGATCACGCCGCGGCGCGAGACCGAGCAGTTGGCCTGCGCGGTCTGCGGCCAGTACCCGATCGAGTCGGCCAGCTCCCCGGCCCGGAACCATTCAAGGAAGTAACCCCTGTCGTCCCGGTGGACGGCGGGGGTGAACGTCCAGGCACCGCCGATGCTGATCGGCTCTATGCTCACTGCGGCTCCTTCGCGTCGCGAACCCTACCGCCGGACCCTATCGCGGCGGCCCGACCGGCACTGCGCCGCTATGCTTCACCTCGACCGAGTGAGAACTACGGGAGGCTGCCGCGTTGTCCGGTCAGAGCAACAACACCCTGGAGTATTCGCGCACCGAGGCGCCGCCCGCCGTCGAGTGCGCCTGGTGCGGGCGCCATTTCGACGGCACCGACGAGCGCCTTACCGGCCGGGTGCGGTGCGCCCGCTGCGGCGTGGCGACCACCACGCCCTGGCCGAGCGACGAGCAGCTCGGCGCGGCCTACGCCGACTGGTACCGCCCGACGGCCGGCCGGTTCTCCGGGCTCGGCGACAAGGTGCTCCGCCGCACCCGCTCGGCGCTCGCCAGCCGGCTGCAGGCGGTCCTGCCGCCCGGCCCCGTTCTCGACGTGGGAGCGGGCGACGGGACCCTGGTGGAGGCCTTCGTGCAGCACGGGCGAGAGGCCGTCGGCCTCGAGCCGCACGCGTCCGGACCGCACATCCGCAACGCCGAGGTGGAGGAGGTCGACGGGACCTGGTCGGCGGTCATCTTCTGGCATTCGCTCGAGCACCTCCGCAGGCCCGGCAGGGCGCTGCGGCACGCGGCCGGGCTGCTGGCTCCCGGCGGGACGCTGGTGGTCGCGGTGCCCAACGCGACCAGCCTGCAGGCCCGCGCCTTCGGCGATCGCTGGCTGGCCCTCGACCTGCCCCGCCACCTCGTCCACCTCAGCCCGCCGGCCCTGCTGTCCGCCATCGAGTCCCTCGGACTGCAAGTCGAGCGAGTCAGCTACCTGCGCGGCGGGCAGGTGGTGTTCGGCTGGGTGCACGGCATCGTCGGCAAGCTTCCCGGCCATCCTGACCTGTACGACGCCATCCGCCGCAGCCAGGCGCGCCAGGCCGCGCAGAGCCCGGCGCTGCGGCTGTACGCCCTCGGCGCGGCCGTCGCCGCCCTGCCCTTCGCCCTGGTGGCGACGGTGGTCGAGGTGGCGGCGCGAAACGGCGGCACCATCTACGTCGTGGCCCGGCGTCCGGCTGCGGAGTCCTAGCGGCGAGTCCTAAGCCAGCTGCAGGTGCAGATAGATCACGCCCCCGAGCACCGGCACCAGGCCGACCGTGGCCGCGCGCATCAACCAGGTTCCCGGGCTGCGCACCGGCCCACGCGGCCTGCTAAGCAGGAGCATCACCGCCAGCAGGAACACCTCGACGAACGACCGCAGGTCGGCGCTCAGGCTGTTCCAGGTATCCGGCGTGACGATGCAGATCTCGACAAGGTAGAGGACAAGTGCCAGGCGCTCGTGCATCGGCGCCGCAGGAGTCCGCATCGAGCACAGCGCGGCGGCCGCGAAGACCAGCAGGACGGCCAGTTCGGCCAGCCAGACATCGGCCGCGTTATAGCCGAGGATGTCCAGGCGGCTGAGGTTGTGCCCGATGGCCGCGAAGGGCGCGATCAGCGGCGTGCCGGCGTTGCGCCCGGTATCGGCAAACAACGGCACGGAGCCGGAGAAGGCGTAGACGATGCCCTGCCAGCCGACGAAGGCGGCGGCGGGAAGCGCCCAGGCGATGTCCTCGCGCCCCAGCCGGTTTCGGCGCCGCAACAGGCCGACCAGCCGCACGATGGCTATGGCTGCGACCGCCACCATCGCGGTTTCCCTGGTCAGGGCGGCAAAGGCGAGCAGCAGGGAGGCCCCAATGGGGCGGCGTGCACGCAGGGCCAGCAGCCCGGCAACGAGGAAGGCGGCGGCGACCGGCTCGGCGGTGTCTCGGGACAGGCTGGTGACCAGGCCGAAGTACCCAGGTAGCAGGAGCCCGTAGGCGGCATGCCGGCCGCTTTGCCTGGCGATCAGCGCGCCCAGGTAGCCAAGGGCGCCCAGGGCGGCAATGTTGACCGCGACGAGCATGTAGGGCACCAGGGCGGACTGGCCGAACGAGACCAGCCAGGTGATCACCGGATACCCGATTCGCATGAACCGGTACGCCTGGTCCATGGTGATGCCGTAGGCGGTGTGGGAGAAGTTAAAGGGGTTGATCGCGAGCCGGTAGAAGAACTGCCCGTCGTAACCGTACTTCGGGCGAATAGGCATCCCAGACGGCAGCTGTGCCGGGTTCGCGAAGTTCTGCCCGATCATGATGAACCTGTCGATGCTCCGCCTGGCCCACAGGTCCCAGCGGGCCACGACGAACGCGGCGGCCGCGAGCAGCACGATTAGCCCTGTGACGGCGGGCCGGTTGGTCCGGGCGATGACCGCGTCGGCCAGCCGTCGCCAGCGAGGGCGCGCGGCCTGGCGTTCCAGGCCGGAATCCAGGTCCGGGGTTACCGCATCAAGCTCGATGATCACATCGCGTCCCGCGTCGACGCGAGTTTCGCGCACAGCCATGGTCCGTCCCTGACGACCGGCGGGCCAGGCCCGGACACACCCGCCGCAATTTCGGGCTGGTAAAAGCAAAAGCCTACAGAAGGCAACTACACTACTCCCCGCGACCTGGCTGAATGAACATCGGGAGATCGCTTAGAATCCCTGTCGCAGCGGTCAGCCAGTTTCAGGTAACGGCCGTCACGACAGGGTCAGCCTGCGCTGCGTGACCACGATCAGCGCGGGCACCAGGGATGCCGCCAGCGACGGCAGCAGCCAGGCGCCGAAGTACCGCCGAGCGGTTCCCAGCAGGATGATCGCGGCCAGCAGATACACCTCGATGAACGACCGCAGGTCGGCGTCCAGGCTGTTCCAGGTGTTCGGCGTGACGATGCAGATCTCGACCAGGTACAGCACGAAGGCGAGCCGTTCGTAGACCGGCACGCTGGTGGCCCGCAGGCACAGCAGCGCCGCGATCGTGAACGCGGCCAGGATGACGATCTCGAGCAGCCACACGTCGTACTGGTCAAACTGGTGCACGTTGATGTGGCTCAGATTGGCCTTCAGCGCCTCGAGGGGGGCGATGAACGGGGCGCCCGCGTTGCGGCCGCCGTCGGACAGTATCGGCAGGCTCCCGGTGACCGCCTTCACCACGACCTGCCAGATGACGAAGGCCGCGGTCGGGACCAGCCACGGCAGGTCGTCGCGACCAGGACGAACCCGCCGGCGGACAATGCCGATGACCCGGATGATGGCGATGGCCGCGACCGCGACCATCACCGTCTCCCTGGTCAGCACGCCGTAGCCGAGAAGCAGGCCGGCCAGCACGGGCCGGCGGGCGCGCAGCGCCAGCAGCCCGGCGAGCAGGCAGGCGGCGGCCAGCGGCTCGGCCGTGTCGCGGGACAGGCTGGTGATCAGGCCGTAGTAGCCGGGCAGCAGCAGCCCCCAGGCGGCATGTCGGCCGCCTTGCCGGGCGAACATGCCGCCCAGGTACCCGATGGCGGCGATGGCGGCGGCGTTGACGGCGACCAGCATGACGGGGACCACGTCGTGCTGGCCGGCCGAGACCAGCCAGGTCAGGGCCGGGTAGCCGATCCGCATGAACCGGTAGGGCCGGTCCACGGTAATGCCGTACGCGGTGTGGTTGAGGTTCAGCGGGTTGAGCGCCAGCCGGTAGAAGAACTGGCCGTCGTACCCGTAGGTCGGCTGCAGCGGAATATCGCGCGGCAGCTGCGAGGGCACCGCGAAGTGGCGCCCGACCAGGATGAACGCGCCGATGCTGCCCTTGGCCCAGGTCTGCAAGCGGGCAACCGCGAGGGCCACCGCCGCCAGCAGGGCGATGAGGGCGGGCAGCGCCGGCCGGTCGGTCTTCGACCCGAACGGTCCCGGCCCGGCGGCGGGCCCGGCGGCCTCAGGGAGGAGTTCCGGGCCGTCCTGCGTTTCCTGACCGGGCATGCGCATTCCTAATCGAGGCGGCGGCCCAGGCAACAGACGCCGCCGCGGGCTGGATCGCGGCGAGCCTACCTTACCGGAGGCCGGTTCGCCTCCGATCTCCGTACGGGCACCGGGCACGGTAACGGAACGCGCCGTTAGCGTGCATATGACGGGCAGGTGGGCGAACGGCGACAGTGGGATCACAAGGCCCTAACCGGACTAGGCGGAGAGGTAAGGTAAAGCGCCAGGGAGTGTATGGGGGGAGCCGGCCGGAGGCCTGCCATGAACAGCCGGAGGTTGCACACGTGACGAATTTGCCTGATCAATTTGACAAAGACGTGGTGGTCATCGGGGGATGCGGGCACGTCGGCCTTCCGCTGGCGATCGCCTTCGCCGACCGGGGCGCCACAGTGGGAATCTATGACGTCAGCCAGGCCGCCGTCGACACGGTGAACGACGGCCGGATGCCGTTCGCCGAGGCGGGCGCGGGCGAGGTACTGCGCCGGGTGCGCGGCCTCGGGCTGCTGGAGGCATCGGCCGATCCGGCGATCGTGGCCACGGCACGGAACGTGGTGGTGGTCATCGGGACACCGGTGGACGAGCACCTCAACCCCAACCAGGTCGCGATCACCAAGGCGCTGGGCGGGTGCTCCGATCACCTTCGCGACGGCCAGATCCTCATCCTGCGCAGCACCGTGTTTCCCGGGGTGACCGCGCTCGTCGAGAAGATGATCGCCGGGCTCGGACTGCAGATCGAGGTCGCGTTCTGCCCGGAGCGGATCGCCGAGGGCAAGGCGATGACCGAGCTCTTCGAGCTGCCTCAGATCGTCTCCGCGCGCACGCCAGCGGGCATCGAGCGGGCGTCAGCCCTGTTCGGCAGGCTCACCGGCAAGCTGGTCGTGCTGTCGCCCGAGGAGGCGGAGCTGGCCAAGCTGTTCACCAACGTCTGGCGGTACATCAAGTTCGCCACCGCCAACCAGCTCTACATGATGGCCAACGAGCAGGGCCTGGACTTCGACCGGATCCGGCGAGGGCTGGCCGAGGACTATCCGCGAGCAGCGGACATGCCCGCGGCGGGTTTCGCCGCCGGGCCCTGCCTGTTCAAGGACACCATGCAGCTCGCGGCGTTCAACCACAACAACTTCCCGCTCGGCCACGCGGCGATGGCCGTCAACGAGGGCCTGCCGCTGTACGTCGTGCATCGCCTGGAGCAGCGATTCGACCTGGCGTCGATGACCGTGGGGATCCTGGGCATGGCCTTCAAGGCGGGCTCTGACGACATCAGGTCGAGCCTTTCCTACAAGCTCAAGCGGATCCTGGCATTCAAGGCCGACGCGGTCCTGTGCACCGACCCGTACGTGACCGTCGACCCGGACCTGCTGCCGCTCGATGAGGTGCTGGCCCGGTCGGATCTGCTCGTGGTGGGGGCACCGCACCCGGAGTACCGGGGGCTGCGGACGGAGAAGCCCGTGGCCGACATCTGGGACGTGCTAGGAGACGGTGTCCGAGTATGACCGAGAGGCCTCGCGTCTCGGTTGTGGTTCCCGCTTACAACGAGGGCGAGCTCGCGCTCACCGTGCTTGACCGGCTCTTTGAGTCGGTGCGCCTGCCGTGCGAGGTGCTGGTCGTGGTGGACTCGCCCGACGATACGACCGTCCCCGTGGCGCAGGAGTACTCCAAGCGGGAATCCCGGCTAAAGTGCCTGGTCAACACCTACGGCCGCGGGCCCGCCAATGCGATCAGGTTCGGCATCGATGCCGCCGCCGCTCCGGTGGCGGTGGTGACGATGGCGGACGGCTGCGACGACGCAAGGCAGATCGACGAGCTCGTCAAGCTGGTGGAGCGCGGCGTGGCGGTGGCGGCCGCGTCCCGCTTCATGCCGGGCGGGCAGCAGGTCGGCGGCCCGGTGGTGAAGGGCACGCTGTCCCGGCTGGCCGGCCGGTCGCTGCGGATCCTGGCGCACGTGGGAACCAGGGACGCCACCAACTCGTTCAAGGCCTATTCGGTCGAGTTCGTCAAGCAGGTCGGCATCGACTCGCGCGACGGGTTCGAGATCGGCATCGAGCTGACCGCCAAGGCCAAGCGGCTGCGCCTGCCGGTGGCGGAGATACCCACGATCTGGCTGGACCGCCAGGCGGGGGTGTCGAACTTCAAGGTGGCGAAGTGGGTGCCCAGTTACGCCCGCTGGTATCTGTACGCGTTCGGACCCCGGCTGACCGCCGAGCAGATTCGCGACCGGGGGGCCGTCCGTCAGCCGGTCCGGCAGGAGAAACACTAGGAGGGCCTGGATGCAGCGGGTTCTGGTCAGCGGGTCCGCGGGCTTCATCGGCGGGTATGTGGTAGAGGAGCTGCTCAAGCGCGGATACACGGTGGTCGGCCTCGACAACTTCACCAAGTACGGGAGGATCAGGAAGTCCTACGACGAGAACCCGCGGTACCGGCTCGTCGAGGGCGACGCCAGGGACGTCGGCCTGATGACGGAGCTGCTGGCCGACTGCGATCACTTCATCGCGGGCGCCGCGATGATCGGCGGCATCTCCTACTTCCACACCTACGCCTACGACCTGCTGGCCACGAACGAGCGGATCATGGCGGCGTCCTGCGACGCGGCGATCGCCGCCAACCGCGATGGCCGGCTGCGCAAGGTCACCTACCTGTCGTCCTCCATGGTCTTCGAGAGCGCCGACGAGTGGCCGTCCTACGAGGGGCAGCAGCGGGAGATCCCGCCGCCCTCGTCGTCCTACGGGTTCCAGAAGCTGGCCGTGGAGTACTTCGCCCGGGCGGCCTGGGAGCAGTACAGGCTCCCCTACACGCTGGTCCGCCCGTTCAACTGCGTGGGCATCGGCGAGAGCCGGGCGCTCGGCGACCGGGAGATCCTGTCAGGGAACGTCGAGCTCGCGATGAGCCACGTGGTCCCCGACCTGGTCCAGAAGGTGCTCAAGGGGCAGGATCCGCTGCACATCCTCGGCTCGGGTGACCAGGTGCGGCACTACACGTACGGCGGTGACCTGGCCGTCGGCGTGGTCACCGCGATGGAGCACCCGGACGCGCTGAACGAGGACTTCAACCTGTCCACCGCGGAGAGCACGACCGTGCGCCAGCTGGCCGAGCTGATCTGGCGCAAGGTCAAGGGCGACAGCGTCCCGCTCCGGCTGCTCCACGATGCGCCGTACGAATACGACGTCCAGCGCCGGGTCCCGGACACGGATAAGGCGAAGAAGATCCTCGGCTTCGAGGCAAGCACCACCCTCGAGGAGATGCTCGACGAGGTGATCCCCTGGATCGACGCGGCCATCCGGGCGGGAACCATCTGACGCAGGCCATCTGAAACAGGAGGGTCACGACGCGGATGAGGGTGGCTAGCTCCCCCGCTGTCACCGGCATGGGCACGCCGGCGGCCGCGGCCCCTGGCCGCCGGCCGTGGCGGGTTTGGGTGATCCCTTCGGTCTCGCTGTTCGTCCTGCTCTGCGCGCGCAACCGGTTCCTTTTCACCGACCGCCTGTACGAGCAGGGCGACTCGGCCGCCAATTCGATACTGATCGCGCAGGCCAAGCACTTCACCCTGCTCGTCGGCAATTACTCGCGCGAGGGCTTCAACCACCCCGGCCCCGCCTACATGTACGTGCAGGCCTTCGGCGAGTACCTGTTCCAGAACTGGCTGCACGTGGTGCCGACCCCATGGAACGCGCACGTGCTCGCGGTGTTCGCGCTCAACGGCGCGTTCACCGCGCTGGCCGTCGGCATCGTCTACGGCTGGACTGGCTCGCTGCGGGGTGCCGCGGCCTGCCTTGCCGTCATCGTCGCCTTCGCGATCGCCCATCCGTCGATCGTGAACTCCGACTGGATGCCCTACATGTACGTGCCCGCGTACGTGGTCTTCGTCATCGCGGCGGGCTCCGTGGCGGCCGGGCGGCTGACGGACGCGTGGATCCTGGCCCTTTCCGGCTGGTTTCTCATCCACGGCCAGGCGTGCTTCCTGCTGTTCGTGCCCGTGCTCGCGCTGACGGTGCTCGCCGCGCTCGGCTGGCCTCGGCGGCGCAGGCTGCCCGCGGCGGCGCGGTCGTTCTTCGCCACCAGGCGCGGCGTCTGGGTCCCCGTCGCGGCGATCAGCGCGGTCTTCCTGCTCCCGATCGTGGTAAACCTGGTCCTGCACTGGCCGGGTGACTTCGGCAAGTACATCTCCTACGGCCACTCCGCGCAGGCCGGCGAGAACGGCTTCGGGCGGGTGGTGGCCTACGCGCTGTGGTACTGGTGGCCCTACCGCCTCGCGTGGCTGGCCCCGGTGCTGCTGCTCGCGCTCGCGCTCGCGGCCATCCTGCTGCTTACCCGCGGGCCGCTGCGCGGATTCCTGCTCGCGCTGCTCGCCGTCAACGTGGTCTCGACGCTGACCTTCCTGTTCTACGCCGCGGTCGGCATCGACACCCTGGAGCAGTACATCGGCTACTTCTACTGGTCCGCGCCGCTGGTCATGGTGCTGATCATCGCGGTGGCCGCGATGCAGTCGCTCAGCCTCAGGCTCGGCACCGTCGTGGCGGTGGCGGCGGCGGTGGCCGCGGTCACGACGCTTGCCGTGATACCGGGGACGCGGACCGGCACCAACGACGTCGACGAATCCCTGCCGAGCGCGGTGGCCGCCGTGGCCGCCCGCGCGCCCGGCAGGCCGATCGTGCTGCACCTGGACCACCGCGCCTGGCCGGAGGCCGTGGGCTTCCTCGTCCAAGCCAAACGCACCGGGGTCCGGGCCTGCATCGACGACCCGTGGTACACCTTCATCGTGACCAGCCAGTTCATCTGCACGCCCGCGCAGGCGTCGGCAGGCAAGGCGTACTGGTTCTACACCCCTAGGGTGCCGGTAGGCGCGCGGGTCCTCGCGCGCCTGCACGGCGTCGCCGTCGCGGCGCCCCCGTCATGAGCCCCGCATGAGCGCGCCCGAGATCGTACCGGTGCCCGAGATCGCACCGGCGCCCGGGATCGCACGGCGCCCCGCGTTCGGCCGGGCCGGTCCGGCTGCGCTGCTCGCCCTGGCCATCGCGGTCTTTTTCTTCTGCTACTGGCGTCAGTCCCGGTCGGTGCCGGTGACCTCCGACGGGGCCTCGAACGTGCTGCAGGCGTGGGACATGCTGCACGGGAACCTGTCGCTGCATAACTGGTGGGTGTCGGACGTCTCCTTCTACACCACCGAGCTGCCGCAGTACATGCTGATCGAGGCCGTACTCGGGCTGGGCACCTGGGTGGTCAACGTGGCCGCGGCCATGACCTACACGCTGCTCGTGCTGCTCGCGGCGGTGCTCGCCAGGGGCGGCGACGGGGGCGCCGCAGGGCTGGCACGCGCGCTGCTGGCCGGGGGCATCATGCTGGCCCCTCAGGTCGGCGCCACGCCCATCCTGCTGAACGCGCCGGATCACATCGGAACCGCGGTGCCGCTGCTCGCAATCTGGCTGCTGATAGACCGCGCCCGACCGCGCTGGCTTGTAGTAGTGGTGGCGGGCCTCACGTTCGCCTGGACGATGGTGGCCGATTCGGTCATCCTTCTCACCGGCATCGTGCCGCTGGTTCTCGTGTGCGGCATACGCGCCCTTTCCGGGCGGGTGCGCAGCGGCCCGAGATGGTACGAGGTGTCCCTTGCCGCCGCGGCCGCGGCGGCCGGGGTGGCCGGCTCGTTCGCGCCCCGGATCATCGCCGCCCTCGGCGGGTACCAGGAGCGGCACGTGGGGACCGCCACCGACCTCGGCCAGCTGCCGCACGGAGCCTGGATCACGTTCCAGGGCCTGCTGGAGCTGTTCGGAGCCAACGTCTTCTCCCCGAAGTCCCCGGCCGGGATCGTGCTTGCCCTGTGCCACCTGGCCGGCGTGATCGCGGTGGCATGCGGCCTGGGCATCGCCGCGGCGCGATTCTCCCGCTCCGCCGATCTGCTGGTGCCGGTCTTCGCGGTGGCCATCGCGCTCAACACCGGCGCCTACCTGATCAGCCCGCACGCGCGCACCGTGCTCGGCGCGCGCGAGATGGCCGCGGTGCTGCCGCTCGGCGCGGTGCTCGCCGGGCGGACACTCGGGGAGCGGGCGCTCGCGGCGGCGCGGGCGAGGCGCTGGTTCCGGCCCGCGCTCGCGGTCATCTGCGCCGGATACCTCGCCAGCCTCGGCTACGGCGCGGTGCAGCCGTCCGCGCCCCCCGTCGGCCAGCCGCTGGCGGCCTGGCTGGCGGCGCACCGGCTCGACGGCGGCCTGGCCGGCTACTGGCAGGCCAACAGCACCACGCTGGACAGCGGGAACCGGGTCCTGGTCAGCGCGGTGACGCTGGACGACCGCGGCCGGCTGGTGTCGTATCAGTGGGAAACCGACGACGCGGACTACGATCCCGCCCGGCGCTACGCCGACTTCGTCGTCGCCGGCGGGCCGTCCGGCGTGCCCGGCATGCAGGCCGCCGCGACGCGCACCTTCGGCGCACCGCTGCGGACCTACCACACCGGCGGCTACGCGATCCTGGTGTGGGATGCCAACCTGCTGGCCAGGCTCGGCTGACCGGTCACATGTAGAGGATGCGGCGCCTGGCGACCACGAGCAGCGCAGGAACGACGCAAGCGACAACCATGCCCAGGTAGCGCCGCGACAGGTACCGCTGCGGCGTGGCGAGCAGCAGGACGAGCGCCATCAGGTAGGGCTCGATCAGCGAGCGCCCCTCGCCGAAGGTGCTGTTCCAGATCTGCCCGGACAGCAGGCCGAGCTGCAGCACGAAGAACACGAAGGCCAGCCGCTCGTGCGCCGGCGCGGTGGTGACGAACAGCACCGCCAGCCCGGCGAGGATGAAGATGGCCAGGGTGGCGTACTCGAGCAGGGCAATGTCGTAGGGGCTCAGGTGCGCGGTGTTGATGTTCGCGATCTCGACGTGCAGCGCGTGCAGCATGGCCTTGAACGGCGCGGTGAGGTTCCTGCTGCTGTTCGCAAGCAGCGGGAACTCGCCCTTGACCACGAAGTGCACGGCGATTTCCACCAGGCCGTACGCGACCGCCGGGACCACCCAGGTCAGGTCGGCGAGGCCGGGATGGGCCCGGCGGCGGAGGATCGCGAGGATCCGGATGACGGCGATGGCAGCGGGGGCGAACAGGATGGTTTCCCTGGTGACCGCGCCGACGGCGAACAGCACCGTGGTCAGCGCGTACATCCCGCGCGGGGAGTGAGCCGAGGACTCCGCGCGGCGGTAGGCGAGCAGCCCGCCCAGCATGCAGGCCTCGGCCAGCGGTTCGGCGGTGTCCCTGCCGACGCTGATGACCAGCCCGAAGTAGGCGGCGAATGCCAGGCCCCACAGGGCATGGCGGCCGGAGTCGCGGGCGAACATCCCGCCGAGGAAGGCCATCGCGGCCACCGCGAGCAGGTTGACGGCCACGAGCGCGATCGGCACCAGCTGGTGCTGGCCCGCGGACACCAGCCAGGCGAGCACCGGGTACCCGATCCGGGTGTACCGGTAGGACTGGTCCATCGTGATGCCGAACGCGGTCTTGTTCCAGTTCAGCGGGTCCAGCGCCAGCCGGTAGTAGAACTGTCCGTCGTACCCGTCGGAGGGGACGAGCAGCAGGCCGCGAGGCAGCTGGGCGGGGTGCGTGTAGACGTGCCCGGCCATGATGAACAGGCTGAGATGCCCCTTGGCCCAGATCTGCCAGCGGGCCAGGGCGAAGCCCAGCCAGCCGAGGAAGGCGATGACGCCCGGTACCACGGGCCGGTTCAACCTCGACCACACCGACGGGCCGGCCTGCCGGAGCGGCTTATCCTCTTGCGAGGTCGAAGTGAGCTGCAACCGGGGGCCTCCACCGGGCCGTCTGTCGTGAAGGGGTGAATTCTTTGCTCAGGCGGGCGCAGCTTACCAGAGCGACCTCATACGCTGTGTCAAGCCGCGACTAATGCGCCGGCCCGCGAACCGGGAAACTACGAGCTCGAAAGACATGGTGGCTGCCGTGCCGAGAAGCGGGACACCGGAGACGTCCCCCACCGCTCCGCCGTCATCCGCGTCCGCCCCGTCGGCCCTTCCGGCCCGCAGGCCGTCGGCGCGCGGGCGCGTGCTCGTCTCCGCCCTGGTCGTGCTGGCCGTCGCGGCGCTGTTCATCGCGTACCTGCACGTGTCTCGCACCTACCCGGAGAACTCCGACGAGTCGAACGACCTGCTGATGGGGTGGGACCTGCTGCACGGCAACCTGCTGCTGCACGGCTGGTACCTGTCGGACGTCTCGTTCATCACCACGGAGCTGCCGCAGTACGCGCTGCTCGTCGGCCTGTTCGGGCTGCACACCGACACCGCGCACGTCGCCGCCGCGATGACCTACACGCTGGTCGTGATCGTCGCCGTGCTGCTGGCCAGGGGCAGCGCCGCGCGGGTGCCCCGCGGGCAGGCCTGGCCGCGGATGCTGCTCACGGCCGGGCTGCTGTTCGCCCCCCAGCTCGGCGTCGGTGTCTTCATCCTCGTGCTGTCCCTCGGGCACATCGGCACATCCGTGCCGCTCATGCTCATCTGGCTGGTGCTGGACCGTGCCGAGAGGTTCAGGCCGCGCTGGGTCGTGCCAGTTATGGTCGGGCTGCTGATGACGTGGACGCTGGTCGCCGACCCGCTGGTGCTTATAGCCGGGATCGTCCCGCTGGTGGCGGTGTGCGCCGTCCGGGCCATCCGCGAGGTGGCGGCCGCCGGACGGCAAACGGGCCGGTCGCCAGGCTGGCTGGGCAGCAGCCTGCAGCGGCAGTGGTACGAGGTGTCCCTCGCCGCCGCCGCCATCCTCGCCGAGGGCCTGGCCTCGCTTGTCAACTGGCTGATCAAGGCCGACGGCGGGTTCCTGCTGCACCCGGTCGGCTACCAGCTGGCGCCGGCGCACACCTGGGCCAAGCACGCGTACGTGACGGGGAAAGGGCTGCTCGCGCTGTTCGGCGCCCTGCCGCAGGGGATAGGCGTGCCGACCCCGGCCCCCGCCGCGGCCATCGCCTTCGCCGTGGTCCACCTGGCCGGAGTCGCGCTGGTCGCGTGGGCCATGTGGCGGGTGGCGCGGCACTTCCTCAGCTGGCCCGACATGATCAGCCAGATCCTGCTCGTCGCGATCGTCGTCAACGTGGTGCTCTACGTGCCGAGCACGCTGGCAGATGCGACCGACCTGAACGCGCGGGAGTTCGCGGTCGTGCTGCCGTTCGGCGCCGTGCTGGCCGGGCGCACGCTGGCCGCCGGCCTGCGGGGCCGCGCAACCGACGCGAGCGTCGCGCACGACGGGTGGGGCTGGCCGAGATGGCAGAAGGGGCTGGCGGCGGCCCTGCTGGCCGCCTACGCGGCCAGCC
>JBOHCG010000068.1:0-20374 GCA_050698735.1 Streptosporangiaceae bacterium
CGGGGGCTCCGCCTGGTATTCCGGCGACCTGGCGCTCGGCCTGGCGATCGGCGTCCGCGCCGCCGGTGCCGCGGCCGCGGGCAACCTGCTGGCGGACAGCGGCGTACCCGCTGCGATGCTGGCCGCGTTTGCCGCCCGGCCCGGCGACGGCCTCGGCGACCGGCTGATCGCCGCCCTGCAGGCCGGCCTGGCGGCGGGCGGCGAGGTCTCCCCGGTGCGTTCGGCCGGGCTGCTGATCGCGGAGTCGGCGCCGTGGCCGGTCACCGACCTGCGGGTCGACTGGCACGACGATCCGGTCGGGCAGCTTGCGGGGCTCTGGCAGCTCTGGCGGCCGCAGGCGGATGCCTACGTCGTCCGGGCGCTGCGCCCGGCCGAGGTGGTCATGTAAGGGAACTAACCGGTCGTAAACTCAGTTACCGAGCCATCGTGTCCCGGGACGTCGCCCTCATTGGCGACCCAGGCACGCGTACCGTCCACGGTGATCGCGCCTGGATGATCAAAGTGATAGCTGGGGTCAGTAAGCGTACGCACCCAGGTGCCAGTGGCGGCGTCAAGCTCGGTCACCGAATTCTCGCCGAAATTAACGATCCAGATATGCGTGCCATCGGTCGCGATACCGCTTGGCTGGTCGAATCCGTAGTTGCTGCCTGACATGGTCTGTACCAGCTTTCCGTCGCTGGCGTTAAGTTCCGTGACCGAGCCGCCGTTGAGATTCAGCACCCAGACATGCGTGCCGTATACCGCGACGCCAAAAGGTCCCCTGAAGCCGTAGGCGCTGCCCGATATGACCCGCACCAGGCTTCCGTCGCTGGCGTTAAGTTCCGTGACCGAGCCGCCCTCTCCGTTCGTACTTTCGTTCGCTACCCAGATATGCGGCCCGTCGGTAGCCAAGGCAGTCGGGGAATCGAAGCCGTAGCTACCGCCGGACACGGTTCGTACCAGGCTGCCGTCGCTGGCCTCAATTCCGTCACCGAACCTACGGCGTTAACCACCCATAGCTGCGCGCCGTCAGCCCCAATACCATAGGGGTTATCAATAGCATCTGTGTCGCTGGACAGCGTGCGCACCAAGCCGCCGTTACTCGCGTTAAGCTCGGTCAGGGAATTGTCAAGACGATTAGCGACCCAGACATGCGTACCATCGTCGATGATTGCGAGTGGTTCGTCGAAGCCGTATCGGCTCCCGGACAGGGTCCTTATCCAGGCGCCAGTGCCGGCGTCCAGCTCGGTCACCGAATTGCCCGTGTAGTTGGCGACCCAGACGTGCCCGCCGCCGACCGCGATGCTAGTCGGCGTCTGGAAACCGTACTTGCTGCCCGAGTACACGCCGACTGCCGTCGGGCCTGCGCTGAGGGCCGGGCTTGAGCTGGAGGTCGGGTTGGCTGTGCGACTGGGCGGGTTTCCACTATGGATCGGGCTTGCGGTGCCCGGCGCGGACGGCAGTGCGGTAAGGACCAGTGGTACCGCCGCTGTGGCTATGACAACGACGGCTGCGGCCGCTATCCAGGTCCTCCGGCCGAACTCGCGGCGCTTCAGCTGCTGGTGGCCCGTGGCAGCGGTGGAGGCAGGCACGGATGGGGTGACGCTCGGTGCTCGCGGCGCGGTGCCGACCGCCGTCACTGTGGGCTGTACGCCGTCTTGGGCCGGGAAAATGTCCGGAGTATCCCCGCCGGCGTCGGTCTCAGCCAGGGCCGGTGTCTGAACCGGCGGTGCCAGGACCGGCGGGACCGGAGCAACGGCGGCGGTCGGCGTGGCCGGTGTGTGCTTGGGAAGCTCCTCGTCGATCGGCTCTGGGAGCCAGCCGGCCGCGAGTTCTGTGTCCCCCAGTTCCGCCAGGATGTCCGCGGGGTGGGCCGCAGACTGGGATCTTTGGCCAGTCAACGGTCCGCTAGCGCCCGGATCTCTGCGGGGACGTCATCCAGCCTGGGCGGACCGTGGACGACGCGGTAGACCAGGGCGGCAGTTGAACCGGTTCCGAATGGCCCGTGACCTGTCGCGGCGAAGGTGAGCACCGCTCCGAGGCTGAACACGTCGCTGGCGGGGCCGACCTCATCGCCGTCGGCTTGCTCAGGGGACATGAAGCCGGGTGAACCGATGACCAGGCCGGTATGGGTCAGCGTGCTGGCTTCGGCTGCCCGGGAGATGCCGAAGTCGATGACCCGGGGCCCGTCGTCGGCGAGCAGCACGTTGGAGGGTTTCAGGTCCCGGTGCACTAGGCCGACCGCGTGGATCGCGACCAGTCCTTCCGCGAGCCCTGCCGCCAGGACGAGCAGCGAGGCAGGGGGAAGCGGCCCGTGGCCGGCCACGGCGTCCGCGAGCGACGGCCCCGGCACGTACGCGGTTGCCAGCCACGGCACCGGGCTGTCGACGTCAGCATCGACGAGCAACGCGGTGTACAGGCCGCTCACCTTTCGCGCCGCGGCGACCTCACGCCGGAAGCGCATCCTGAACTCGGGGTTGGCGGCCAGGTCGGCGCGGATCACCTTCACCGCCACGGGCCGGCCACCCGCGGACCGGCCAAGGAACACTCGTCCCATGCCGCCGCTGCCCAGCACTGAGATCAACCTGTACGGCCCGATCCGCGGCGGGTCGCCGGGTTCCAGGTCCCTCCCCACGGGCCCCCCAGACTGGCAGTAACGGGATATCCCGGAGAAAGAGTATCGGAATTAGCTCACAAAATGATCTGCAGTGTGCCGGTTAAGCATTCGGTGACCGGGCTTGACGCCGCCGCTGGCAACTGGGTGCGTACGCTTGGACCCCAGCTATGACTTTAATAATCCAAGCGCCATCACCGCGGGCGGGCGCGGACGTGCATGCGCTCGCCCTGGGGCCCGAACAGGACCAGGATCTCGGCGGGTTCGGGGCCGGCGCTGCCGAACCAGTGCGGGGTGCGGGTGTCGAATTCGGCGGCCTCGCCTGCCTTCATGACGAAGTCGAGGTCGGCCAGCCGCAGCCGCAGGCGGCCGGACAGCACGTACATCCACTCGTAGCCCTCGTGCGATTTCTGCTCGTCGTCGGGTTCGCCCGGCGGGACGATCATCTTGTAGGCCCGCGGCCCGCCCGCCCGCTGGTTCAGCGGGATGAGGGTGCGGCCGTTGCGCATCACCGGCTTGCCGTGAACGCGCGGGTCCGGCGGCCGGGCCACGCCGACGAGTTCGTCGAGCGGCACCTGGTAGGCGCGGGCCAGCGCCAGCAGCAGTTCGAGGGTCGGCTTGCGGCCGCCCGATTCCAGCCGCGAGATCGTGCTCACCGAGATGCCGGTGTCCGCGGCCACGCCGGCCAGCGTCGCGCCGCGCCGCTGGCGCACTGCCCGCAGGCGCGAGCCGACCGCGTCAAGCACGGGATCATCAGTCATGGATATATTGCTACTTCGGCAAACGGATTTGTCAAACCGCGGCCCGCTGGCGCATCTTTGGGCGCATGGACGAGAACAACTATGACGTAGTAGTGGTCGGCGGCGGCGCGGCCGGGCTGAGCGGGGCGGTCGCCCTAGCGCGATCGCGCCGGTCGGTGCTGGTGGTCGACGCGGGCGAGCCGCGCAACGCCCCGGCGGCGCATGTGCACAACTTCCTGACCCGCGACGGCACGCCGCCGTCGGAGCTGCAGGAGATCGGCCGGGAGGAGGTCGAGCGGTACGGCGGCCGCGTCGAAGCCGGCCGGGTCACCGCGCTGAGTAGGACAGGCGACCGTTTCGAGGTCCGCATCGGCGACCGGGTAGTGACCGCCAGGCGGCTGCTCGTCGCGACCGGGGCGCGCGACGAGCTTCCCGACGTGCCGGGGCTTGCCGCTCGGTGGGGCATCGACGTTCTGCACTGCCCGTACTGCCATGGCTGGGAGGTCCGCGACCAGCGAATCGGCATCCTGGCCACCGGTCCCGGCGCGGTCCACCAGGCGCTGCTGTTCCGTCAGCTCAGTCCGCACGTCACGGTGTTCATGCACACCGCCGATCTGGAAGGCGAGCAGCGAGACCAGCTGAGCGCGCTCGGCATCGCGGTCATCGAGGGCGCGGTCGCGGAGGTCGAGACCGGTGATCGCGGCCCGACCAGCGACCGCGGCCTGACCAGCGACCGCGGCCTGACCGGGGTCCGGCTCGCCGACGGTGCCCGGGTCGCGCTGGACGCGCTCGTCGTCGCGCCGCGGCCAGCCGCGAACGCCGAACTTCTCGCACCGCTCGGCCTGACCCCGGTGGAGGTGCAGTTCGCCGGGCAGGTAATGGGGACCAGGATCGAGGCGGACGCGACCGGCGCGACCAGCGTGCGCGGGGTATGGGTGGCCGGCAACATCGCCGATATCCAGGCGCAGGTCATCGCGTCCGCGGCGGCCGGGCTTATGGCAGGCGCGGCGATCAACGCCGATCTTGTCAGCGAGGACGCCAGGCGCGCCGTCGAGCACGCCAGGCACGCGGCCGGGCACGTCCAGGTCTACGGCGAGCAGGCCTGGGATGAGCGGTACCGGGCCGAACCTGAGATCTGGAGCGGCGACCCGAACCCGGTCCTAGTAGCGGAGACCGCGCACCTGCTGCCGGGGACTGCGTTCGACGCGGGCGCCGGCGAGGGCGGCGACGCGTGCTGGCTCGCCGCGCAGGGCTGGAAGGTCACCGCCGCCGACATCTCCGGCGTGGCCCTGCAGCGCGCGGCGGCCCGGGCCGACCGACTCGGCCTCGACATCACCTGGCTGCACGCCGACCTGACCCGCTCCCCAGCGCCGCAGACCTACGACCTGGTCACGGCCCACTTCCTGCACATGCCGCCCGCGGGCCGGCAGGCCCTGTTCCGGCATCTCGCTCAGGCCGTCGCCCCCGGCGGAACGCTGCTGATAGTCGGCCACGACCGCACCGACATGGCCACGACCGTGCCGCGGCCGCACCTGGCCGAGATGTGGTGGTCGGCGGACGAGCCCGCCGCTGCGCTGGGCGACGGCTGGACCATCGAGCTAGCGGAGGCCAGGCCCCGCAAGGCCACCGACCCGGACGGCCGCGAGATCACCATCCACGACGCGATCCTCCGCGCCCGCCGTGTCGCAGCTCGATCACCGCAATCTGTCTAGTCCTGATGCGCACGCATCCGGTGATGGCTGAGCGTTCCCTGGTGCGGCCAGCTCCGGGAAGATGGCGGAAGTTTGGTGCCTGGCGGAAGAAAAGGAGCTGAATATGACCACTTTATTTCCGCTGAGCACTGATCTTCCGCCAGGAATGGGGTGCCACTCGAACTGGCGGCCAGTACCCGCGGAGGCGAACCTGGCGAGGTAAGGCGGCCGCGTCAGGTGCGACCCGCCGGGCGCAGCCGAACTCAAACTGATCCACTACCAGCTGGAGGGTCGTTCGCCCTCGTGGAAAGAGGTGGGAGGGACCCGGACGAGGGCATCCGTCCGTAGCGGCGCGCCGCCGCGAGAACACGCTGGTGCTGGGGCCGGATAAACGGGGAGTATGGCTCTATGTCTATCGCCATTTCTGAAGAGCACCGTGCACTCGCGCAGACCGTCGCCGGGTTCCTCGCCGACCATCAGTCCCGCGCGGCGGCGCGGAGCCTGCTGGAGGCCGAGACGGACGGGCTGCCCGCCTTCTGGGGTGAGCTGGGCAGCCTCGGCCTGCTCGGGCTGCACGTGCCGGAAGAGCTCGGCGGCTCGGGCTTCGGGCTCTCCGAGACGCTGGTCGTAACCGAGCAGATGGGCCGGTACCTGGCGCCGGGGCCGTTCGTCCCGACCGTCATCGCCAGCGCCGTGCTGGCCGCTGCCGGGCCCGACGAGCTGCGCAAGCGGCTGCTGCCCGGGCTGGCGGACGGCAGCATCATCGGCGCGGCGGGGCTGGGCGGCGAAGTGGCTTACGCCGATGGCGCCGCGACCGGGAAGGCCGGCGTCGTGATCAGCGGTCACCTGGCGGACGTGCTGCTGATCCCCGCGGGTGACGACGTACTGGTCGTCGAGAAGTCGGCCGGCGGGGTCCGCGCCGACGTGCCGGCCAACCTGGACCAGAGCCGCCGCGCGGCAAGGGTCATGCTCGACGCGGCGTCGGCCGCGGTGCTGCCAGGGGCGCGCGGGCTGCTCACCGGGGTGGCCCGGGCCGTGCTCGCGGCGGAGGCGGCCGGCGTCGCCGCCGAGACCAGCGAGCAGGCAGCCGAGTACGCGAAGGTCCGCCAGCAGTTCGGCCGTCCCATCGCCACCTTCCAGGCGGTCAAGCACCACTGCGCGAACATGATCGTGGCGGCCGAACTGGCCACGGCGGCCGCGTGGGATGCCGGGCGAGCATGGAGCGGCGGCGGCGACCAGTTCAGCTACGCCGCGGCCATCGCGGCCGTCATCGCCGGGCCGGCCGCGGTCGGCAACGCCAACCTGAACATCCAGGTGCACGGCGGAATCGGGTTCACCTGGGAGCATGACGCGCACCTGTACCTGCGGCGGGCCACTGCCATCGCCGCGGTGCTCGGCGCCGAGCAGGCGGCGATCGAGATCACCGGCCTGATCCGCCGCGGCGTGCCCCGGGCAGCCGCGATCGACCTGCCCCCCGAGGCCGAGGCGGTACGGGCGGCGATCGGGCCTGACGTGTCCCGGCTGCGCGACCTGGCAGGCGAGGAGAGAAAGCAGGCGCTGATCGAGAGCGGCTACGCGATGCCGCACTGGCCGAAGCCGTGGGGCCGGGACGCGGCTGCCCTGGAGCAGCTGGTGATCGAGCAGGAGTTCGCGGCGGCCGGGATCAGGCGGCCGAGCCTCGGCATCACCAGCTGGATCATCCTGACCCTGATCCAGCACGCCAGCCCGGACCAGGTCGCGCGCTGGGTCCGCCCGGCGCTCAGCCAGGACGTGATCTGGTGCCAGCTGTTCAGCGAGCCGGGCGCCGGGTCTGACGCGGCCGGCATCAGGACCAGGGCAACACGGACCGAGAACGGCTGGCTGGTCAACGGCCAGAAGGTGTGGACGAGCGGCGCGCATGTGTCCGCCTTCGGCCTGGCCACGGCGCGGACGAACCCGGACGCGCCCAAGCACCAGGGCATCACCATGATGGTGATCGACATGCACGCGCCCGGCGTCACGGTGCGCCCGCTGAAGATGCCGAACGGGGACTCCGACTTCAACGAGGTGTTCTTCGACGACGTGTTCGTGCCCGACTCGGACGTGGTCGGGCCGGTGGACGGCGGCTGGACCGTGGCGCGCGCGACGCTCGGCAACGAGAGCGTCAGCATCGGCGGCGGCGACGGCGGCCGGACCATGGCGCCCGCGGCGTTCATCGCGCCGCTCGACGCGCACCCGGAGCGGCTGGCTGGCGGGGCCGGGCGGGTCGGCAGGCACATCGCCCGCACCCAGGTGATGGGGGTGCTGAACCAGCGGGGCGCCTACCGTGCGGTGGCCGGTGGCGGGCCGGGCCCGGAAGGGAACATTACCAAGCTGCTGCTGTCCGAGCTCGGCCATGAGACGGCCGCGATCATGGCCGAGCTCGCCGGCCCGGACGCCGTGTTCCTGGAAGGGGATGGTGCGACGGGGGCCGCCCTGATGCTGATGAACCGGGCCCTGTCGATCGCGGGCGGCACGTCGGAGATCAAGCGCAACCAGATCGCCGAGCGGATCGGCGGCCTCCCCCGCGACCCGCTGCTCAGGTAGCGGGCGAGCCTATGCCGCGTACCGCGCGATCAGCTGGTCGGCGACCGCGTCGAGATCCTTGCCGATATAGTCCGGCTGCGGGCCGACATCGAGCGGGGCGTTGCCCTCGCGGAGGATAAGCGCGGCCTGCCAGCCGGCCGCCTGGGCGCCGATGGTGTCCCAGACGTGGCTCGCGATCAGGCAGATGCCACCCGGATCGATTCCGAGGGCAGCGGCCACCGAGTGGTAGGCCTCCTGCGCCGGCTTGTGGCGGCGCACGGTCTCATCGACGCTGAAGCGCCGCTCGAACACGTCGATCACGCCCGCATGCTCCAGCTGGCGCCCGGCGATGGCCAGCGTGTTGTCGGTGAGCGTGAACAGGCGGAAGCCATGGTCGCGGAGCTTGCGCAGGGCCGCGGGGACATCGGGGTGCGGCGGCATCGTGGCGAACCGGTCGGTGAGCTCGGCGGCGTCGGCGTCGCTGATCGTCAGGTCGCGTGTCGCGGCGAGCATCCGGAGCACGGCGGCGCCGATGTCGGTGAACGGCACGTAGACGCCCGCAAGCGTAAGCGCCTCGGAGTAGGTGATCAGCCCGCCGAACCACAGGCGCATGGCGGCCGGATCGTTGAAGATCCGGTCGAACGTGGGGCGGATCGCCTCTAGGTCGAGCAGGGTCTCGTTGACGTCGAAGACGATGATCGGTCGCTCGGACACAGGGCAGCCTTTCGTTTGTGGACGGTCGCACATAATTCTGGCCGCTGCGGCCCCATCCCACATCGTCAGACCGGCTATCGGTAGCGGTACCACCCGGTCCGTGCGGCCTGGACCCGCAGCTGACACCACCGTTCGTTCTGAAGAATCAGTCCGCTCGCGGGTAGGCCAGCCGGTTGTAGGAGGACTTGAGCGTCATCGGGCGACCGCCGCCCCGGCTCACCGCGGCTGTCAGGTTGGCGGTACGACACGTCGGCGGGCGGGAGACCGCCGACGTGTCGTACCGGGTGGCCGGGACCGTGGTCCCCTGCTGGGTCGGCATGGTCTGGACGGCGGGGACGTCCGGGTCCGCGCCGCCTTGCTCGGTGTCCTGGGAGACGGTGCTGCAGCTCCCGCTGAGCTGGATGATCGGCACGGGCGGGCTCGGCAGCGCCGGGACGGACGTGTTCGGCTTGCTGCCGAGCGTCGCCGTCAGGTCGCCGACCGTGGACAGGCGCCACTGGGAGACGTTAGCGACCTGCACGCCGAAGCGCTCCGCGACGAGCTTGAGCTGCGATGTGTGGTCGAAGACCTGCGAGACGACGTTCCCGCCCCGGCTGAACGGCGAGATCACGATCGCAGGAACGCGTACGCCGAGTCCGAGCGGGCCGGAAATGCCCAGCGTCTGGCTCGAGTAGCCTGGCTCGAGCGTGCTGGACGGCGTGGCGGTGAGGTACTCCCCCGGCGTGCCTGCCGGGGCGGTGGGCGGCGGCACGTGGTCGAACCAGCCGTCGTTCTCGTCGTACATGAGGAACAGGGCGGTCTTGGCCCAGACGGCCGTGTTGGCCAGCAGCGCGTTCAGCACCAGCGAGACGAAGTACTGGCCCTGGTTCGGCGATGCGGACGGGTGGTCGTCGAAGCCGAGCGGCGGGATGATCCACGACACGCTCGGCAGCGAGCCGCCCGCAACGTCGGCGGCGAAGGTGCCGGGGAACGTCGGCGTGAACGCGTTGGCGTACAGGGCGGAAGCGGGATTGCGGAACGCGCTGAAGTAGGGCAGCACGTGGTCGGTGGCAACCATGACCTCGGGGTTGGCGATCGGGTTGTACAGGGCCGGGTCCCAGGTCGGGAAGCTGGCCAGTTCGGCGTACTGCGGCGCCAGGTTCACGTTCGACGGGCTGTACACCTTCCACGACACCCCGGCGTCCTGCAGGACCTCCTGCATGGTGGGCCAGGTGCACTGCCAGAGCGTGTCGGGCGTCTCGTTCGTGTCGGTCACCGGGCCGCCGCTTGTGCCCGCCGGGTCGATCGTTCCGCTGTTGGCCATCAGCCGGTTGGGGTGCGTGGGCCCCAGGATCGAGGAGTGATACCCGTCGCACAGCGTGAACGCGTCCGCGAGCGCGTAGTAGAACGGCAGGTCGTCCCTGGTGTAGTAGCCCATCGTCATCGTCCCGTTGGTGCCCTCGTAGGAGGATGACGTGTGGGTCGTGACGAACGCGTCCCTCTTGCCGTTGTCCCAGCACAGATGCTGCGGCCCCCAGTCGTGGGTCAGGTCGTCCGTGCACTCCTCCCCCGCGCTTTGCAGCAGGTGGAACGGGAG
The DNA here is from genome assembly GCA_050698735.1 of Streptosporangiaceae bacterium. Lineage (GTDB taxonomy): Bacteria > Actinomycetota > Actinomycetes > Streptosporangiales > Streptosporangiaceae > Palsa-504. The sequence continues at coordinate 9,859 of JBOHCG010000068.1, forward strand.
CAGGACGCCCGGCGGGCTGAGCGAGGTGCCGCCCGGGTAGTCCTGGGCGAACACGCCCAGGGAGCCCTTCGGATGGTCGTCGAAGCCGCGCCCCTTCGGGTAGGCGCCGAAGTAGTGGTCGTACGAGCGGTTCTCCATCATCAGGAACACGATGTGGCCGATGGCCCCGATGTCCGAGCCGGCCGGAGCGGTGGCGGCGGCGAGGGAGACGAGGTCGCGGGCTCCCCCGGCGGTCGTTGCCCACCTGGCGGCCGGCCCGGCGAGCGCCGAGGCCGCGCCGACGAATCCGAGCGACCTGAGCAGGTCGCGGCGGGTCATGCCAGCAGAAAAGCGGACGGCAGGCTTTCGCATGCCTGCGCATTACCCCAGGCCAGAACGGCTATTCCGGGCTGTGCGTGTGTTCATGGAATGTTCGCTCAGGCCAGGCCGGCCTGCAGGGCGAGGCGGGTCAGGTCGGCGCGCCGCCGGCAGCTCGTCTTGTCCCGGATCCGGTCCAGGTGCGACCGGACCGTGCTGATGCTGATGAACAGGCGCCCCGCGATCTGCGCGTCGGTCTGCCCCTGCGCCACCAGCGCCACCAGTTCTCGTTCCCGCGCACTGAGCGCTCCCAGCTGCGGCCTGTCATCACGGGCCGTTGCGGTCTGGGCGTCCGGACTGGTGACAATGATGGCCAGCTCGGCCGCTGCCTGCAGGGCCAGGGCCGTCCCGCGCTCTTCGGCGGCCCGCATCCGGGCCGGCCCCAGCGACCGGGCGGCCTGGCGCAGCAATTCCTCGCGGCTCTGCGCCTCGGGCGGCGCGCCAACCAGGCCGGCCTGATCCCGGGCCGCGGCGAACGCCGCCCAGAGCGTCACCGCCTCGGCCCAGCGGGTCATCCGCCGCACAGATGCGGCCGGCGATGGTCAGGCACTCGATCAGCGTCATCCGGTCGTTAATCTGGGTGGCGAGCGCGATGGCGTCGCGCAGCGCCGGGCGAGCCTCGGCCGGGCGACCGGACTCCACGCCCAGTTTCGCGCCGAGCAGGGAGAACTCAGCCTCAGGCAGCAAGTCCCCGGCCTCTCGCGCCCTGGTCAGCCCCTCCGCACAGGATTGCCGCGCGCCCTCAAGGTCGCCGGTCTCCAGCAGGAAGCCGGTCAGGAAGACGTTCCATCCCCGTGCCAGGTCACCGGGGATGACGGCCCAGTCCACCTGCTCTGCCTGTCGCCTCCAGCGCAGCACGGCAGCGCTATCGTCCATCCGCAGCGCCTGGAATTGCAGGTTGAGGAGGGCCTTGACCTGGCCTGCCGGATAGCCGATCTCGCGGGCCACGGCCAGGGCCTCGAGGGACTGCCCGACTGCTTCGTCGGTCCGGCCGAGGTTTCCGAGGCAGATCGCGCGCCCGGTCAGGGCATCGGCCAGCACGATGGACGGCCCTGCTGAATCGCGCACCGCGTTCAGGTGGCCGAGGCCGGCGGTCATGTCGCCGCAGTTGACCGCAGCCCGCCCGAGGCAGAGCTGAACCTCGCACCAGGCCTCGCTGCCGGGCTCGGCGGCCCGCGCGGCGGCAGTCAGCAGCGCGTATCCGGTGGCCAGACGGCCGCGGCGCTGCCACCAGGCCGACAGCGCCACCGCGAGGTCCAGCGCGGCCCGCCCGTCGTGCTCCAGCGCCCAGGACAGGGCCTGGTGCACGGTGGCGTCCTCGGTGTCCAGCCAGCGGGCGGCCGCTACCTCTCCCGCTCCGGTCTGCAGGCCCGTCGCGGCCTGCCTCGCCACCTGGAGGGCATAGTCGCTCAGCGCGGCGGCGGCAGATGCCTGCTCGCCGGCTTCTGCCAGGCGCGCGAGCCCGAATTCGCGCAGCGCGTGCAGTATCAGGTACCGGCTCCGGCCGTCGGGCCCCGTCCGCGGAGGCGTGAGCAGCGAGCAGTCCACCAGGTGCAGGACCGCGGCCGCGGCACCCGGCCCGGCGACCGCCTCGGCGCCATCCAGGGTGAATCCGCCAGGGAAGACCGCCAGCCGGCGGAAGACCTGCTGATCAGCCTCCGCCAGCAGCTGGTAGCTCCACTGCGCGGTCGCGGCTAGCGACTGCTGGCGGGGCGGAGCCGTACGGCCTCCCTCGGCCAGCAGCCCGAAGCTGACCTCGAGCCGATCGAGCAGCTGGCCGAGTCCCAGGGACTCGATCCGGGCGGCGGCCAGTTCGATCGCCAGCGGCATCCCGTCAAGCCGGGTGACCAGCCGGGCTACCGTCGGGGTGGCCTGCCCGTCCAGCGCGAAATCAGGATCCGCCTGCCGGGCCCGGTCAGCGAAAAGCGTCACCGCCGCGCAATCCGCCGCCTCCGGCCCGCTTGGCACGGCTGGGACCGGCAGCGGTCGCAGCCGGTACCTCGCCTCCCCGGCCAGCCCGACCGGCTCGCGGCTGGTGGCCAGCACGGTCAGGTCATCCGCGGCCGTCAGCAGGACACCGCAAAGCTCCGCGACCGCGCCGAGGACGTGCTCGCAGTTGTCCAGGACCAGCAGTACCTGCTGGCGCGCCAGCGCAGCGGTAACCAGGTCCGTCACCGGCTGACCCGTAGCTTGCTGGATTCCCAGGGCGGTCGCTACGGCAGCCGGGACCAGGGCACTGTCCGCCACCGGCCCCAGCTCGACCAGCCACACCCCGTCGGCGAACCGGCCGGCCGCCTGCCTGGCGACCTCGGCGGCCAGCCGGGTCTTGCCTACCCCGCCCGGCCCGGTCACCGTGACCAGCCGGTATTCATCCAGCAGCGCGACGACCTTGTCGATCTCGGCCTCCCGGCCGACGAAACTCGTCAGCGCGGACGTGAAACCGTGCGTTCCTCCTGGTGCCGCACCTGCGGCGTTTGCTGGCATGATCATGATGCTGCCCCGCGCGGCCGCGCCAATGCGCCCGGACTACGATCGGCTCTGCCGCCTATCCTCTGGAGTTCCCGTGACCAATCCGCCTTCCGCGGGCAAGCTGTACCTCGTCGTCGGCTACGACGGGTCGGCACCGCCGTCCGGGCGCTTGACGCCGCCGTCCGCCTGCTGAGCGGCCGCGACGGCAGCATCGAGGTGGTCTACGTCGCCCACCTGACCACCCTGGAGATGATGTCGGCGGATGCCATCGCGGAGATGGAGAGCGACTTCGACCAGTTGGCACAGGACCTGAAGACTCAGGCCGGCGAGCAGCTCGGCGGGCGTGAGGAGCGCTGGCGCTTCGAGCGGCGCCAGGGGGGGGGGGGATCCCCCAGCAGCTGATCGCGGCGGCTGAGCAGATCCTCGACGAACATCCCGGCGAGACTGCCGCGATTGTGCTCGGGAGCTCGTCTCAGGCCGCGCACCGGATGGTCGGCTCGGTCGCGGTGAGCCTGGCCCGCCACGCGCCGGTCCCCCTCATGATCGTGCCCTAGCCCGGCGGGCAGTATCCGCGCGACGCGATCACCTCGCCGATGATGGCGGTCTGCTCGTGGGCTCAGCTCGCGGGAACGGGTGCCCTGGCTAGCTGACGCTGCGGGGAGACCGTGGCGAGCGCCGCGTAAAGCAGCAGCGAGACCGCGAACCCGACCGCCCAGCTGTAGTCATACAACGGCTTGAGCGGGGAAATCAGGCCGTTTTCCGGGAACGGGCCGTTCCCTGGCGTGGAATAGGCCCCGCCGACCGCGAGGACGGCGCCCACCACCAGGGCGACCACCGCCCTCCAGTTCCAGCCGCGGTGGTACCAGTATGAACGTTCAGGCTGGTAGAGCTGGGCGAGCCGGAGTTCCGTGCGGCGCATCCACCAGTAGTCGGCGATGAGCACGCCGGCCACCGCGCCGAGCAGGCCGCCGTAGAAGCCGAGCCAGACGTAGATGTACACGTGCGGGTTGGACAGCAGGCGCCAGGGCTGGATCAGGATCCCGACGACGCCGGTGATCAGGCCGCCGGTGCGGAAGCTGATCAGCCGCGGCAGCAGGTTGGAGAAGTCGTAGGACGGCGCCACGGTGTTGGCGGCCACATTGACCGACAGGGTGGCGACCACGACGGTGAACAGCGCGAACGCGACGACCACCGGGCTGTGGAACTTGCCGGAGAGCTGGATCGGGTCCCAGATCGGCGCGCCGTAGATCTTCTGCGACGCCGCGGTGATGAACACCGCCAGCAGGGAGAAGAACGTCATCGTGGTCGGTAGCCCGAGGACCTGACCGAGCACCTGCTCGCGCTGGCTGCGGCCGAAGCGGGTGAAGTCGGGCATGTTCAGCGACAGGGTGGACCAGAACGCGATCATGCCCATCAGAGAAGGGAAGAACAGGGACCAGAAGTGTGGGCCCCAGCCCACCTTGGACGGCTGGGAGAGGACATCTCCGAAGCCGTGCGCCTTGGCCACCATGTAGATGAGCAGGGCGACCGCCGCGACGAGGACGAAGGGCGCGGCCCAGTTCTCGAAGCGGCGCAGCGTCTCCATCCCGCGGACGATTACGGCCATCTCCAGGACCCAGAAGATGGCGAACGACAGCCATTCGGTCCACGGGTAGCTGGCGACCACGGTGGCGCCGGTCCAGCTATGGCCGATGATGGCGCCGAGCAGCGTATAGATCGCCTCGCCGCCGATCCAGGTCTGGATGCCGAACCACCCGCAGGCGATCACGGCCCGCAGCATGGCGGCAAGGTTGGCTCCGCGCAGCCCGAACGGCGCGCGGGCGAATACCGGGAAGGGGATGCCATACTTCGTTCCCGCGTGGCTGTCGAGCAGCATGGGGACGAGCACGATGAGGTTCGCCAGCGCGATGAGGATGATCGCCTGAACCCAGCTGAACCCCACCGCTATGAGCCCGGAGGCCAGCAGGTAGCTCGGTATGTTGTGCGACATCCCGATCCACAGCGCCGCGTAGTTGTAGGTGTTCCAGGTGCGCCGCTCGATGGGCACCGGCGCGAGGTCGCCGTTGGCGTAGCGGCTGTCGCGGAGCAGTCCGGGATCGGCGAGCGTGACGCGCCCGTCGGGAAGGCGAACCTCATCACCCTGCACCGTGCCCATGCCTGCCTCCTGATGCCAGGGTTAAGGTCTCCCCGGGACCACCGCAGTGAAACGCCGGCTACATGCCTTGTTTGAGTGCGGCTACTGCATCTGGGTAGTCGGCAAGCTGATATTGTTTATGTCCTGGCACCGGCGGGCCAGAATAGGACTTGATCGCCGGCGGGTTGGGAACGATGGGCACGCTGAGGATCAACTTGTAACCCACGCTTTCCCATGGGGCAAGCACTGGCTGGTCCACGCTATCGGACAACGCCTGCTGGTCAGGGAGGTAAACCCCTGCGTACTGCAAGCGGCCACCCAAAAGGTTCCCCAAGCCGTTGACAGCGCCCACGGTATTAAATTGCCCAGATGCACCCTGATTGAGTAGCAAAGGACCGCTAACTGTCGAGGCCGGCTTGACGTGGTCTTGCGCCCAGTAGAGCCCGATAGCGTCATGACCCTTCATCCACGCCAGCATGTTCGTGATGAACTGCGGGTCGTCCTGACCGCCGAACGCATGGAAGTCGAGTCCCCATTCGGGCACGATAATCGGCTTTCCTGTGGCGCGGGAGAATGCGGTCATCCAATTCAATCCGCCGGGCTCGGTAGTAAGGATCTGCTGCCATTTTTCCTGGTAGTCGAGCGCGCCGGTGGCGGTGTGCGGGTAGGTGCCGCTAGGGTCGCCGCCATACCAGTCGAAGATGTCGGTGCCGATGTAGTCAACGTAGGAACTTCCGGGCCAGCTATCGGCGACCGAATAATTGGTCGGGTACACGGTCCACAGGAACTTGAAATGCTGGCCGGGCACTGAGCGCATGGTCGTGACTATCTTACGCCACGCCAGGATGTACGCATCTGGCTCCGAGGCTGGCGCGCGGTGCTCGCTCCATTCGTACCACTTGCCGTTCATCTCGCGGCCGAGCTCGATAATGGAACTGCCTAGCCCGTCGTTGACCAGCAATTCGCCAAGGTCATAGAACTTCGAGTCATCCTCGCCCGCTGCCGCCGCGACGAGGGCCGAACTTGTTGCCTCGAAGTAGCCCGCCGCCTCCTCGCCATTTCCCTCATCCAGAAGGGTCCTTATTTCGACGGCCGACGGAGTGGCAGCAGGCTTGCTTGTAGTGGCCGTCGAAACATTCTCGCAGGAAGCGGTAACTCCCAGCACGCCGACAAAGACTGCCAGTATAATCGAGATTGGAAAGACCTTTCCTGCGGTCTTCCTTATCATGACACGTGGTTCCCTTACGGCACCATCAAGCCCTGACCCCCGGGTTCCGGCCCCTACCGTCGATCATACGTAAGCCTTCGGAGGTCCTGTCGTGCGAGGGCCGGCACCTCGTTAATACCCGAGCGCGCGGGCGACCCGCACTACAGTGCGGCGGATCAGCGGCGAGACCTCGAACTCCCACCGGCCGCCGTCCGTGAAGGTGATCGTCAGGTTCGTGCGCAGCACGCCGGCGCTGACGTTAGCCGAGGCGACGTAGCTCCTGGGCACCCGCGACCCCCACGAGCCCAGGTCCGTGAACTCCCTGCTTCAACGCGTGGCCCCTCCGCCTCACTGCCGCGCCCGCCAGCTGCTGCGCTCCGAGAACCTGCGATGAATCGCGTGCCATGACGCCCTCCGCTGCTGCCTCTAGCTAGGCCGCCCATCGTCTTCGCGGGCCCTCACCCGGCACAGAGGCGACCACTCCCCCGCTGATACAGGAGATCGGGCCTGAACGGGACCACCGCGGCGGTCACGGGCTGTCCGGGTTGACATGGGCGCAGTCGCGCGGCGTGAAGAGTTGCTGGAGATGCGCCTTGAACCTGGCGACCCGTTCACGCTCGGCTGGGGTTGTGGGGGGCTGGGAAAGGGACAGGATGTAATTCCACAGGCTGGCCTGCTGCACGCGGGAGGCGTTAACTGACAGGCAGAGGTCGCGGTCCGATTGCGCGACTACGCTCGCGGTGTACAGCGCGCCGGGAACGCCGGTGTCGACGAAGGTGTGACCCGGGATCGCGCCCGGGTCCGGGTAAGTCCAGCCGAGCAGGTCCGCGAAGAACTGGCGCGTCGCGTCAGGGTCATTCGAGCGGATCTCGGCGTGCACGATCGGATGCGGCATCGTTTACTCCCTGCCATAAACCGGGCGCCCCGCGGGCACCCTCCTGCCCATACCACGAATGGATGGCTCGCCGATCCGACATATGACACAGGAATCTCCGAGCGCTAGCAGACGCATGCCTGGCCAGGAACTCACGGGTCTTGCCGCTGAAACGCCTAGCGGTCAGCCGGTCTCCCCGGCGGCGATGACCTGGCAGAACTCGACGATCCTTTCGCTCAGCAGCGGCCGGATCTGGGCTACGGCGATGCCCTCGTAATGCGGGCTGGCGACGTGCGCCTCGAACGCCTCGCGGCTCTCATACCGCTCGTACAGGATGAACGAGTCCGGGTCCGCCGCGCCGCGCAGCGCGACGAAGTCACGGCAGCCCGGCTCGGCCCTGGTCGCTGCGGTGTGCCGGGCGAGCAGCGCCGCTACCTGGTCGCCCTGCCCCGGATAGGCCTGGTACCGGACGATAAGGGCGACCTCGACGGGGGTCATCCGAGGGTGAATGGGTCGCGGGTGCCTCCGGTGAGCTCGACCCAGATGGCCTTGGTCAGGGTGTACTCGTGCACCGCCTCGATGCCGTTCTCCCGGCCCAGCCCGGACAGGCCGAACCCGCCGAACGGGACGTCCGGCGCCACCACCCGGTAGGCGTTGATCCATACCGTGCCGGTGCGCAGCGCGTGGGCGACCCGGTGGGGCTCGGTGGCCACCGGGCCCATCTCGGTGTCGGCGGCCCGGGGGTCGCCCAGCCGGATCGAGGCGGCCCGGTCCGCGATGCGAGCCACCAGGTCGTCGTGGACTCCCGGCGTCCGGAGGAAGCCTCGGCCTGGCGTCCGTCGATGAACAGCGTGTACCGCGGTAGATCCGTGCTGGTCGTAGTCATGCGCCCTCTCCCTGGTCTGCTGCGATGCATGCTCCCTGCCGCCCGGTCTCCACGTCGGGAGAGTACGTCCGGCCTGGCCGGGCATCCAGGCCACGAGTCGCCAGCGGGAAAGCCCCATTTATTCAGAACGGGCGGTGGTGCATCCTCCGGCTACGTGTGCACGCTCCCGCGGGCTTGATCATTGAACGGCCCAGGGTGAAGAGTGAAAAGACGCCATACGATCCGAAGGAGAGTCGATGAAGACGAAGGCTGCGGTCGTCTACGAGCCGGGCAAGCGCATCGAGATCGAGGAGCTGGACCTTGACGGGCCGCGCGATGGCGAGGTCCTGATCCGGTACACGTACGCGGGCCTGTGCCACTCCGACCTTCACGTCATGTACGGCGACCTGGAAGCGCGCATGCCAATGGTGCTCGGTCACGAGGGCGCGGGGATCGCCGAGGAGGTCGGGCCGGGCGTGACCCGGGTGGCTGCCGGCGATCACGTGGTGTGCTCCTTCATCCCGAACTGCGGCATCTGCCGCTACTGCGCCACCGGGCGACAGTCCATCTGCGACTGGGGCGCTACGATCCTGCAGGGCTACCTGCCCGGCGAGCGCTTCCCGATCACCGGCCCGCGCGGCCAGTACGGCGCCATGTGCATGCTCGGCACCTTCAGCCAGTACGGCGTGATCCACCAGAACTCCGCGGTCAAGGTCGATGACGACCTCCCACTGGACAAGGCCGTGCTGGTCGGCTGCGGGGTGCCCACCGGGTGGGGTTCCGCCGTGAACACCGCGAACGTCAGCGCCGGCGACACGGTCGCCGTCTACGGCATCGGCGGCATCGGCATCAACGCGGTGCAGGGCGCCCGGTACGCCGGCGCGAAGAACGTCGTCGCCATCGATCCGCTGGAGAACAAGCGGGAGAAGGCGATGGAACTGGGCGCCACCCACGCGTTCGCGACCGCGGATGAGGCGCAGGCGGCGATCACCGAGATGACCAGGGGTCAGGGCGCCGACTCGGCCATCCTCACCGTCGACCTGATGACGCCCGAGGTCGTCGCGGCCGGGTTCAACGCGGTCGGCAAGGGCGGCGTCGTGGTCCTCACCGGGCTGAACAAGGTACTTGCGCCGACCATCCAGCTGCCGGGGACGATCCTGACCCTGTTCCGCAAGAGCGTGAAGGGCAGCCTGTTCGGCGACTGCAACCCGACCACCGACATCCCGAAGATCCTCGGGCTCTACCAGGCAGGCGATCTCAAGCTGGATGAGCTCATCACGAGGACTTACACCCTGGACCAGGTCAACGAGGGCTACGACGACCTCCTTGCCGGAAAGAACATCCGTGGCGTCATGGTGCACGAGCACTGACACGGGCGCGACGGTCCGCGGGCACTGACCGAATGCCGATCCAGGTCGTCGGGCGCCGGCGCGAGCTTGAGCTGGTGCGAGCCGCGCTCGCGTCCGGCGCCCACATTCTGCTGGAGGGACCGCCAGGAACGGGTAAGTCCACGCTGCTCAGGCAGATCGCCGAATCCAGGCACACCGAATTCGTTCTGGTAGAGGGCAGCGCCGAGCTGACCCCGGCCCGCCTCATCGGATCGTTCGACCCGGCGCTGGTCCTGGAACGGGGCTACCGGCCGGAGAACTTCTCCGACGGCCCGCTGGTGCGGGCGATGCGTGACGGCGGGCTGTTGTACGTCGAGGAGCTCAACCGGGTTCCCGAGGAGACGATCAACGTCCTGCTGACCGTCATGTCCGAGGGCGAGATCAACGTGCCGAGGCTCGGACGCGTCGCCGCCGGTGAGAGCTTCCGGCTGGTGGCGGCCATGAACCCGTACGACTCGGTGGGCACGTCGCGGCTGTCGATGGCCCTGTACGACCGGACCTGCCGGATTTCGGTCGGATACCAGGACGCCGAACACGAGCGCCAGATCGTCCGGCTCACGGCCGGGCAAGCCAAGCCGGGCCTGGTCGCCGAGGCCGTGGATCTCGCCCGCGCCACGCGCCAGCATCCTGACCTGCGGTACGGCGCGTCGGTCCGGGGCGCCATCGACTACGCCCGGCTGGTCCCGGAGCTTGCCGACATCCGCGCTGTCCCAGCCGACGACTGGCAGGCGGGGCTGGATGCGGCCCTGACCACCCTGTCCGGCCGGGTGCGGCTGCACGAATCGTGCCCAAGGTCGGCCGACCAGGTCATCGAGGAGATATTCCGGCAGGTACGAGCCGCCGGGTCGGCCGACGAGCCGGGAGGCGCTGCCGGCCAGGGGGAATGACCGGCCCGCCGGCCGCCACGGCCGCCGGCGGGCCGCACCAGCGACCGCGACCCAAATCGGGACGGCCCGAGGGAAAGACCGTCGGGCGGCGCGAACTCGCGCGTCATCCCCATTTCGCCGAGATCAGCCCTGAGCTCGGTGTTCTCGACGAGCGGGCGCTGAGCCTGGCGCTGCGCCGGGATCCGGCGGCCTTCGAGCTGCTCGCTGCCATGACCACCGCCACCGACGAGCGCCTGCGAGCCGCCGCGATCAGGCTCAGCTCGCGTATTGTGCTCGACCACGCCCGAGCCGGGCGCGCCCCGATGCGCGGGATCTCACGACTGCGGCCCGTCCGC
>JBOHCG010000069.1:0-20149 GCA_050698735.1 Streptosporangiaceae bacterium
CCGCCGCCCCGGCCGCCCTGGCCGCCGCCCCGGCCGCCGCCCTGGCCGCCTAGGCCGCCGCCCTGGCCGCCTAGGCCGCGCCTGGCAGGCCGCGATCCGATGCGCAGGCCGCCGATCTCGCCGAGCGGGCTGATCCTGGCGAACCACTCGGCGAACCCGTCCCATTCCACCAGCCGGCGGAAGGCCGACCGTGCGGCCTCGTCGATCCGGTCCGCGACGGCGCGGTACCGTGCGGCGGCGGCCACGGTGCGTTCGGCGATCCGGGGCGACGACGCGAGCAGCACCGCGGAGCCCACCTGCTCCAGGTGGCGTTTCGCGATCGCCTGCTGACCGTACCTGGCGAAGATCACCTCGCCCTGCTCGGTCACCTTGAAGGACCCGCCCACCGAGCCGGGCGCCTGCGCGAGCACGGCCCTGCCCGCCGGGCCGCCACCCCGGCCGAGCGCGCCGCCCCGGCCGTGGAACAGGGTCAGCCGCACGTCGTTGGCCGCGGCCCAGTCGGCCAGCCTGGCCTGGGCGTCGTAAAGCCGGAGGGTGGCGCTGGCCGGACCGAGTTCCTTGGCCGAGTCGGAGTACCCGAGCATCGCCTCGAGGCGCCGGCCGTTGGCGGCGAGCCGCTGCGCCACCGGCGGGAGCGCGAGCATGCCGGTCAGCACGCTGGGCGCGTTCGCCAGGTCGGCCGCGCTCTCGAACAGCGGCACCACGTCGAGCACGGGGACCCGGCCATCGGCCGCCGCGTGACGGGCCAACTCGTAGACCGCGGCGATGTCGTCGGCCGATCGGGTGAAGCTCACCACGTACCTGCGGCAGGCGTGCGGGGAGAACCGGTCCTGGATCCAGGCGATCGCCTGGAACGTGGCCAGCACCTCGCGGGTCTCCGCCGACCACCGCTCCCCGTCACCCGCCCCGTCACCCGCCCCGTCACCCGCCACGTCACCGGCCCCGCCGTCGCCGCCGAGCGAGCCGGGCACCCCGCCGCCAGCCGAACCGCCGCCAGCCGAACCGCCGCCGAGCAGCGCGCCGCTATCAACCGCGCGCAGCTCGCGAAGCGCCCGCGCGTGCACCTCGCTGTGCTGCCGTACCTCGAGCTCGGCCAGATGGAATCCGAACGTCTCGGCCTGCCAGATCAGGTGCTGCAGCTCGCCGAACGCCTGCCTGCCAGCCCCCGCGCGGGCCAGTGACTCCTGGACGGTGCGCAGGTCGGCGAGGTAGGAGGCCGGTCCGGGGTAGGCCAGGTCGGCGTGCCTGACCCGGGTCGCGTTCAGCCGCTGCGCGACGAACAGCAGGTAGGTCCGGTACGGTTCCTGCGGCGACCTGGCCGCGATCTCGGCGAGCAGGTCCGGATGCGCGGCCCGGGCGGCAGCCAGGGCGCGCCGCAGCCCGGCGGCCGGCGGCGTCGTCCCCTCGTGCAGGGTCAGCGCACGGCCGATCCGCACGGTGGCGGCCTCGAGTGCGCGCAGCACGTGATCGGCCTGGATCGTGGCCGTCTGCCTGGTGACCCGGGCGGTCACGAACGGGTTGCCGTCCCGGTCGGCGCCGACCCAGCTGCCGAACCGCAGGAAGGCGGGCACCGCCGAGGCGACCCGCCCGCTGTCCTGCCCGGCCAGCGCGCGATCCAGTTCCCTGTACACCGCGGGCACCACGCGGAACACCGTCTCGTCGAAGGCCGCGAGCACGGTCTGGACCTCGTCGATGGGATCCATCGCCTTGACCCGCAGCTGCGACGTCCGCCACAGCAGGTCGACCTGCTCGCGCAGCTCGCGGCGTGCCTCCGCGTGGTCGGCGGCCCCGCCGCGCGGGTCGTCGAGCGCGCCGAGCAGCCGGCTGATCCGGCGCAGCGCCGCTACCACGGCGCGCCTGCGGGCCTCGGTGGGATGCGCGGTGAACACCAGGTGCACGCGCATCGATCCGAGCAGCTCGACCAGGTGCTCGTGCCCGGCCTCCTGGCTGACCTGGGTCACCGCGGCCGCGAGCGATTCCCGCACCGGCTCGTGCCCGGCATCGCGTTCCCGCAGGATGCGGATGCGCTGATGCTCCTCGGCCAGGTTGGCAAGGTGGAAGTAGACGGCGAAGGCGCGGGCGACCTGCTCGGCCCGGTCCAGGCTCCAGGACCCGACCAGACGCACGATGTCATCCCCGGCCGGATCGTCATCACCCGCGAGGCCGTCACGCGAGTCCCGGCGCCCGTCGATCACGGCGTGCCTGAGCCGTTCCACGTCGGCCAGCAGCTCCGGTCCGGCCGAATCGCGGATGACCTCGCCGAGGATGCCGCCGAGCAGCCGGACATCCCGCCGCATCGGCTCCGGCAGCTCCGCCCGGTCTCTATCCCGGTTGGCGGCCGGCTCCGGATCCCGGTTGGCGGCCGGCTCCGTATCCCGGTTCACGGTCAGAGCATAATCCCCGCCGGCAACGACCTCCGCGGGCCGCGACCCGGCCGCACGCCGCTAACCTGATGGCCATGACCCTCCAAGCCGCAGAAGCCGCGCAGCCAGCACCCGAACCCGCCCCCGACCTGCGCACCACCGCGGGCAAGATCGCCGATCTTGAGCGGCGGCGGTCCGAGGCGGTGCACGCCGGCTCGGAGCAGGCGGTGGCCAAGCAGCACGAGCGGGGCAAGCTGACCGCACGGGAACGGATCGACCTGCTGCTGGATGCGGGAAGCTTCACCGAGTTCGACGAACTGGCCCGCCATCGCGCGACCGACTTCGGCGTCGCGGCGACCCGGCCCTACGGCGACGGCGTGATCACCGGCTACGGCACCGTCGACGGCCGGCCCGTCTGCGTGTTCAGCCAGGACTTCACCGTGTTCGGCGGCTCGCTCGGCGAGGTCTACGGCGAGAAGATCGTCAAGATCATGGACCACGCGCTGAAGACCGGCTGCCCGGTCATCGGCATCAACGACGGCGGCGGCGCCCGCATCCAGGAGGGCGTGGTGGCCCTCGGCCTGTTCGCCGAGATCTTCTACCGCAACGTGATGGCCTCCGGGGTCATCCCGCAGATCTCGCTGATCATGGGACCGTGCGCAGGCGGCGCGGTCTACTCCCCCGCGATCACCGACTTCACCCTCATGGTCGAGGGGACGAGCCACATGTTCATCACCGGGCCCGACGTGATCAAGACCGTCACCGGCGAGGACGTGACCTTCGAGGACCTCGGCGGCGCGAACGCGCACGGCGTCAAGTCCGGCGTCGCCCACTACCAGGCCGCCGACGAGCAGGACTGCATCGACTTCGCCCGCGACCTGCTCTCCTACCTGCCCTCGAACAACCTCGAGGACCCGCCCCGGGTGCAGACCGCAGCCGACTACGACACCGAGATCAACGACACCGACGAAGAACTCGACACGATCATCCCGGACTCCTCCAACCAGCCCTACGACATGCACGAGGTGATCACCCGCGTGCTCGACGACGGGGAGTTCCTGGAGATCCACGCCGGTTTCGCGCCGAACATCGTCGTCGGCTTCGGCAGGGTCGAGGGCTCACCTGTCGGGGTGGTGGCCAACCAGCCGATGCACTTCGCCGGGTGCCTGGACATCGACGCGTCGGAGAAGGCGGCCAGGTTCGTCCGCACCTGCGACGCATTCGGCGTCCCGATCCTGACCTTCGTCGACGTCCCGGGTTTCCTGCCCGGCGTGAGCCAGGAGTGGCAGGGCATCATCCGCCGCGGCGCCAAGCTCATCTTCGCCTACGCCGAGGCCACGGTGCCGAAGGTGACGGTGATCACGAGGAAGGCCTACGGCGGCGCCTACGACGTCATGGGCTCCAAGCACCTGGGCGGCGACGTCAACCTGGCCTGGCCGACCGCGCAGATCGCGGTCATGGGCGCCCAGGGAGCGGTGAACATCCTGTACCGCCGCGAGCTCGCGGCCACGGCCGACCCGGACGCGCTGCGGGCGCGGCGGATCGCCGAGTACGAGGACACCCTGGCCAATCCCTACATCGCGGCCGAGCGCGGCTACGTCGACGCGGTCATACGCCCCGCCGAGACCAGGTCCGCGATCGCCCGCGCGCTGCGCACCCTGCGCACCAAGCGCCAGGCCCTTCCCCCCAAGAAGCACGGCAACATACCTCTCTAGGGAGGGGACTCACGCAATGTAGTCATCTGTATACAATCTGTCGATAAAAGTCCCACATCTGGCCCGCGCACGGCGCCGGCTGGCCTACAGTCAAAGGTGATGACCGAATTCGCCGCCCCGCTTCCCATCCTGGCCCGCTACGCGGTCATGGTGGACGTCGGCTACATCTATGCCGCGGCCGGCGAGCTGCTGTTCGGGACCAGCTCGCGCCGCGACTTCAGGGTGGACGCGGTGCCGCTGATCCAGGTGGTCACCAAGCACGCCGACGAGATCATCCGCGGCGAACTGCTGCGCGTCTACTGGTATGACGCGGCGCGCGACCGGGTGCCGACGATCGACCAGCGGGTCATCGCGCACATGCCCTGGGTCAAGCTCCGCCTCGGCAACCTGAACGCCCGCGGCCAGCAGAAGGGCGTGGACGCGCAGATCAGGGCGGACATGGAGGCGCTGGCCAGGCACCGCGCGATAACCGACACGGTGCTCATCGCGGGCGACGAGGACATGGTGCCCGCGGTGGAGGCCGCGCAGGCCTTCGGGGTCCGCGTGCACCTGTGGGGCATCGAGCCGCCGTACGGCACCAACCAGGCCGAACACCTGGTGTGGGAGTCCGACACCGTCGACGTCCTCGATGCCGCGTTCCTGCGTCCGTATTTCACCAAGAACCCCGCCGTGGTAGAGCAGGCGAGGTCCGACCCGGCGCTGGCCGGCATCGGCTCCCCGCCCTCGGTGCCCTCCCCCGCCCAGCTTTTCGGCGAGCGGCACCTGCGCGCTCCGATGGGACCGATGGGGCCGGGGGGACCGGGGGCACCGGCTGGACCGCAGGGCGCCAGGACCGGCGCGCACGCGATCATCCAGGCCGGCGGCACCGGCCCGATGCCCAGGCTCGGCCCCGACCGGACGCGGGTGGAGGAGGCCGGCGAGCACGTCGCGCAGAAGTGGATCCTGACCCGCGGCCGGGACAACATCCGCGACCTGCTGCCCGGGCCGATCCTCCCGCCGGTGATCGACAAGGAACTGCTGGTCGACGCGGAGAAGGAACTCGGCCTGTCGCTGCGCCCCTACCAGGAGGCCAGGGAATGGCTGCGGGACGCGTTCTGGGAGCGGGTGCACAGGGAGTTCGGCATCGGCACCGGCAAATCACGCGGCTGAGGCTGAGGCTGAAAAAGATCAATTTTTATTCAGAACGGACCGTGGTGGCACCTTCAGTCAACGACGATCGTCCCGCGGGGCGACCGTACTTGCGCGTCGTGCGCGGCGACGCGACCCCGGAGGAAGTCGCCGCCTTGGTCGCCGTCCTGATGGCCCGCTCGGCCGAGGCCGAGGCCGCCCCCGCCGCCTCCTCCCGATCCGCCTGGTCCGACCGTTCCCGCCGGCTGCGCGGGCTGCTATCCCCCGGCCCCGGCGCCTGGCGCCGCTCCGCCCTGCCTATGTGAACAGGGCCCATGTGAACAGGGCCGATGTAACTGCCTCGCGGTCGCGAATCAGCGCAGCGGGTTGCGCGTCTTCAGCGCGGGAAACCTGCTGAAATCCCGGTCGATCGTCCACAGCTCGGTCACCCCGTGCGCCAGGCAGAGCGCCGCGATCCGCGCATCGTGGGCCAATCCCTCGTTTTTCGCGGTGACTGACTGCCACGTTTTTTAATTTCGTGGCATGATAGTAGGTAACCAAGTAAGGAACTGGATGGAACATGGCTGATGTTACCGAGCCTGGCGCCTGCCAGGCGTGCGGGCGTCCGCTGCCGTCTCAGCAGGGCAGAGGCCGCCGCCGCCGGTACTGCGATGCGCGATGCCGGGACACGGCGCGCCGCGAACGGGCGCGGTCCGGGCTGGACAGAGCCGCAGTTGTAAAGGAAAATTTGACACCAGAGAAGCGTCATGAATATCTTGACAGCATCGATAGTGCATCGGGCACGGGCGATCCCGTGGCCGGTCAGGTCGGTGCGGCGGCGGGCCGGCTGATCGAGGAGTTCGGCCGGGACGGGTCGCCCCGGGATGCGGTGGCGGCGGCACGAGACCTGTCGGCGGCCGCGGACGCGGCGCTGCAGGCGGCCGTGGACCGCGCCCGGGAGGCCGGCCAGAGCTGGAGGGAGATCGGCGATGTCCTCGGCACCAGCAGGCAGGCCGCCTTCCAGCGGTTCGGGCACCCGGTCGACCCGCGGACCGGGGCGCCGATGAGCCGCGAGGTCCAGCCGGGGGCGGCGGACCGGGCGGTCGAGATCCTCGGCTGGCACGACGAGGGCCGCTGGGAAGAGGTCATGGCCGTGCTCGACGTGAACATGCGGGCGCGCCTCAACCCGGAGTTGATGGCCGCGGCCTCGGCGCGGCTCGCAGGGACGTTCGGCCGCCTGGAGCTAATGGGCGAGCCGTTCGCCCACCGGGCCGGCGACGACACCATGGTCGAGGTCCCGTTGCACTTCGAGGCCGGCGACCTCAAGGGAATCGTCCGTTTTGACTCCGACGGCAAGGTCGCGGGGCTAGCCATCCGCCCCGCGAACTGGCCGGAAAGAAGACGGCCATGAGCGTGGTAACGCTGATCATCGACGCCGTGCTGCTGCTCGGCATCGTCGGGGTGTCCCTCTACGGCACGACCCACCTCCCGGCCGGGGCGCGGATGCCGACGCACCTCGGGCCCGGCGGGTACGGCAACTGGCAGCCGAAGAGCTTCGCCCTCGTGACGTATCCCCTGGTCGGCACGGGGATCTTCGTGTTCCTGGCCGTCACAGCCAAAAGCCATCAGCAAAGCGGCAACGGCGGCCTGCCCATCGGCCTCACGATCGCCCTCGCCGCCATCCTGGCCAGCCAGATCGGAGCCCTCCGCGCCGCCCTCAACAACAGCGGCGGCGCAGAGGGCTAGCTGCCGACCGAGCGGAGCAGGAATTCACCGAGCCCGGGTACGAGATCGGGGTGCGTAGCCGAGGCGGAACCGCACCCCGCGATCCGGATCCTCGCGCCGATCGGTCATGATCCGGTAAGCCGCTCCAGGATCAGTTCGCGGACGCGGGCGGCGTCGGCCTTGCCCTTGGTGGCCTTCATGACCGCGCCGACCAGGGGACCGGCCGCGGCGACCTTGCCGTCGCGGACCTTGGCGGCCACGTCGGGGTTGGCCGCGATCGCCTTGTCGACGGCGGCGGTCAGCGCGCCCTCGTCGCTGACAACGGCGAGGCCCCGGGCGGCTACTACCTGATCGGGGTCGCCCTCCCCCGCCAGCACGGCGTCGATCACGTCCCTGGCCAGCCGGTCGTTCAGCGTGCCCGTCGCCACCAGGTCCGCGATCCGGGCCACCTGAGCAGGGGTGATCGCGAGCGCGGACTGGACTTGCTCCGCTGTCCGGGCCACCTGGGCCGGGGTGACCGCGAGCGCGGACAACTCGACACCGGCCTCGTTGGCCCGGCGGGCCAACTCACCGAGCCACCACTTGCGGGCGTCGGCGGGCGAAGCGCCCGCGGCGACCGTCTCGGCTACCAAGTCGAGCGCGCCTGCGTTGACTATGGCCCCCAACTCCGGCTCGGACACATCCCACTCGTCCCTGAGTCGGGCCCGGCGGGCGGCCGGCAGCTCGGGCAGCGTGGCCCTGATCTCCTCTACCCACTCGGCGGACGGCGCGACCGGCACCAGGTCGGGCTCGGGGAAGTACCGGTAGTCCTGGGCCTCTTCCTTGGACCGGCCGGACGTCGTGCTGCCGGTGTCCTCGTGGAAGTGCCTGGTCTCCTGGATAACCCGGCCGCCCGCGTCGAGCACGGCGGCCTGCCGCTCGATCTCGAACCTGACCGAGCGCTCAACCGAACGCAGCGAGTTGACGTTCTTCGTCTCCGTCCTGGTCCCCCAGCGGACGGAGCCGCGCGGCGCCAGCGAGGTGTTCACGTCGCAGCGCAGCGAGCCCTCCTCCATCCGCACGTCGGAGACGCCGAGCGCGCGGACCAGGTCGCGCAGTTCGGTGACGTAGGCGCGGGCGACCTCGGGCGCGGCCGCGCCAGTTCCCTCGATCGGCTTGGTCACGATCTCCACCAGCGGGATGCCGGCCCTGTTGTAGTCAACCAGCGAGTAGTCCGCGCCGTGGATCCGGCCGGTGGCCCCGCCCACGTGCAGCGACTTGCCGGTGTCCTCCTCCATGTGCACCCGCTCGATGCCGACCCGGACGGTCGTCTCGCCCACCTCGACGTCCAGGTAGCCGTCGGTGCACAGCGGCTCGTCGTACTGGGAGATCTGGAAGTCCTTCGGCATGTCCGGGTAGAAGTAGTTCTTCCGCGCGAACCGGCACCAGCTCGCGATCTCGCAGTGCAGCGCGAGGCCGATCCGGATGGTGTACTCGATCGCCATCCGGTTGATGACGGGCAGCGAGCCCGGGAGCCCCAGGCAGACCGGGCAGACCTCGGTGTTCGGCTCGGCACCGAAGAGGGTCGTGCAGCCGCAGAACATCTTGGTCCTGGTGCCGAGCTCGACGTGTGTCTCCAGGCCGATTAGCGGCTCGTAGCGCTCCAGCGCCTCGGCGTAGGGGACCAGCGTGTCCATCGTCGTCATGCCCGTAGTCCCTTCGCCTCGGCGAGCAGCGGCTGCCCCCAGTGGTCGGTGAAGGCCGCCTCGGCGGCGGCGGCCACCCGGTACAGCCGGTCGTCGGCCAGCGTGGGCGCCATCACCTGCAGCCCGACCGGCAGGCCGTCCTCGGGAGCCAGCCCGCACGGCACCGAGATCGCCGCGTTGCCGGCCAGGTCCGAGGGGATCGTGGCCAGGTCGGCGAGGTACATCGCCATCGGGTCGTCGGCCCGCTCGCCGATCGCGAACGCCGTGGTCGGCGTGGCCGGCGAGACCAGCACGTCGACCTGGCCGAAGGCCGCGTCGAAGTCCCTGATGATCAGCGTGCGCACCTGCTGTGCCTTGCCGTAGTAGGCGTCGTAGTAGCCGCTGGACAGGGCGTACGTGCCAAGGATGATGCGCCGCTTCACCTCGGCGCCGAAGCCCCGCTCGCGGGTCAGCGCCATCACCTCCTCGGCGTCCCTGGTCCCGTCGTCGCCGACCCGCAGGCCGTAGCGCATCGCGTCGAACCGGGCCAGGTTGGACGAGCACTCGCTGGGCGCGATCAGGTAGTAGGCGGGCAGGGCGTAGGAGAAGTGCGGGCAGGACACCTCGGTGACCTTGGCGCCGAGCGACTCGAGCACCTCGACCGCCTCGGCGAACCTGGACAGCACGCCCGGCTGGTAGCCGTCCCCGCTCAGCTCGGTGACCACGCCGATCCGCATCCCGCTCACGTCGGCCTGCCGCGCCGCCGCCACCACCGGCGGCACCGGAGCGTCGATCGAGGTCGAGTCGCACGGGTCGTGCCCGGACATCGCCTCGTGCAGCAGCGCCGCATCGAGCACGGTCCGGCCGAACGGTCCCGGCGTGTCAAGGCTCGAGGCGAAGGCCACCACCCCGTACCTGGACGAGCCGCCGTAGGTCGGCTTGGTCCCGACGATCCCGCAGACGGCCGCGGGCTGCCGGATCGAGCCGCCGGTGTCGGTGCCGATGGCCAGCGGAGCCTCGTAGGCCGCCACGGCGGCGGCGGACCCGCCGGACGAGCCGCCCGGCACCCGGGCGAGGTCCCACGGGTTGTGGCTGGGACCGAACGCCGAGTTCTCCGTCGAGGAGCCCATCGCGAACTCGTCCATGTTGGTCTTGCCGAGGATGACCGCCCCGGCCCGCTTCAGCCGTGTCGTGATCGTCGCGTCGTACGGCGGATGCCAGCCCTCAAGGATGCGCGAGCCGCAGGTCGTAGGCATGCCGACGGTGGTGAACACGTCCTTGACCGCGACCGGCACCCCGGCCAGCGGCCCGAGCGGCTCGCCCGCCGTCCGCCTGGCGTCGATCCGCGCCGCCTGGGCCAGCGCGCTCTGCGCCGCGACGTGCAGGAACGCGTGTACCCTGCCGTCGACCGCGGCGATCCGGTCCAGGTGCGCCCTGGTGACCTCGGTCGCGGAGACCTCCCCCGCGGCCAGCGCCGCGGCGAGTTCCGCGGCGGTCATGCGGGTCAGCTCGGTCATCAGTCCTCCCCCAGGATCCGCGGCACCTTGAAACGGTGCTGCTCCACGGCGGGCGCCTGGTCGAGCGCTTCCGCGGCCGTCAGGCAGCCGACCGGCTCGTCGTCGCGGAACACGTTGGTCAGGCCGGTCGCGTGCGAGGTCGGCGGGATGCCATCCGCGGCGACCTCCTGGACCTGCGCGACAGACGTGATGATCTGGTCCAGCTGGGGCGCCAGGTGGTCTAGTTCGGCATCGCTGAGCGCGATCCTGGCCAGCCGGGCCAGGTGCGCGACCTCGTCACGGGTGATGGACATGCACGCGATTCTAGGGGCCCGGCGAGGCCACCCCGTAAGCAATAAAGTCCTTACCGCGGTCCTAGCCGCCGCCGTCCAGCAGCACGCCAGCGGATCGCACGGTCACGACGTGTCCCGCGAGCACATCCTGGCCGAGCTGGTCACCCTCTAAAGTCCGCCCGGAGCCCGATGTTCAGGAGGGACCGGGGACCGCGGCGGGACCCTCCGCGAGCAGGATGCGGAAGGCCGGCTCGTCGAGGACCGGGATGCCCAGCTCGACCGCCTTGTCGTGCTTCGAGCCGGCGTTCTCGCCCGCCACCACGAAGTCGGTCTTCTTCGAGACCGAGGACGTGACCTTGCCGCCGGCCGCGCGGACCGCCTCGGCGGCCTCGTCCCTGCTGAAGGAGGGCAGCGTTCCGGTGATGACCACGGTCACGCCCGCCAGCAGCCGGGCCGCGGCTCGGCTCGGGTCGAAGTCGGGGTCTTCAAGCCGCACCCCGGCGTCCCGCCATTTGGCCACTATGGCCCGGTGCCAGTCCTCGGCGAACCAGTCGCGCAGCGACGCGGCAATCGTCGGTCCCACCCCGTCGACCGCGGCCAGCGCATCCACGCTCGCCGCCTCGATCGCGTCCAGCGACCCGAACTCGGCCGCCAGCGCGCGGGCGGCGGTCGGGCCCACGTGCCGGATGGACAGCGCCACCAGGATCCGCCACAGCGGCCTGGTCCGCGCCTCGGCCAGGTTGCCGAGCAGCCGGGCGGCGTTGGCGCTCAGCGTGCCCTGCTTGACGACGAAGAACGGGCAGGTCGCCAACCGCTCCTCGGTGAGCGCGAACACGTCGCCCTCGTCGGCGACCAGGCCGCAGTCCAGCAGCGCGGACACCGCCTCGTAGCCGAGCACCTCGATGTCGAACCCGCCGCGCCCGGCGAGATGGAACAGGCGCTCGCGGAGCTGGGCCGGGCAGCCGCGGGTGTTCGGGCAGCGCCAGTCGACCTCGCCTTCCTCGCGGGTCAGGGGCGTGCCGCACTCCGGGCACACCACCGGGTACTCATACTCCCGCTCCGCGCCCGTGCGCAGGTCTGCGACCGGCCCGAGCACCTCGGGGATCACGTCGCCGGCCTTACGGAGGATCACCATGTCACCGATCAGCACGCCCTTGCGCTTGATCTCGTCGGCGTTGTGCAAGGTGGCGTTCACCACCGTCGACCCGCTCACCTTCACCGGCTCCATCACCGCGAACGGGGTGACCCGGCCGGTCCGCCCGACGTTCACCCTGATGTCGAGCAGCCTGGTGGTGACCTCTTCCGGCGGGTACTTGCAGGCGATGGCCCAGCGCGGCGCGCGGCTGGTCGAGCCGAGCGCGCGCTGCGTCTGCATCTGGTCGATCTTCACCACCACGCCGTCGATCTCGTACGGCGGATCGTGCCTGTGCTCGGCGTAGTAGGCGATGTACTTCCGCACCCCGGCCATGTCCGGCACGACCTTGTACAGGCGGCTGACCGGCAGGCCCCATTCGCGCAGCCGCTCATACCAGCCCGACTGGGTATCGGGCGCCCCCTCAAGATGGCCCTCTTCGCCAGGGCCGGCGGCGGTACCCCTGATGCCGGCTTCGCCGGCGGGGCCGCTGATACCGGCTTCGTCCCCGCTGCCGCCGGTGCCGTCCTGCGTGTCGAAGCCGTGGCCCTCCACCCGGCCGATGCCGTGGATGATGGCGTCTAGCGCCCGGGAGGCGGTGATCCTGGGGTCCTTCTGCCGCAGCGACCCGGCGGCCGAGTTGCGCGGGTTGGCGAACGCCGGCTTGCCGGCGTCGAGCAGCGACTCGTTCAGCTTCTCGAACGCCGCGACCGGCAGGAACACCTCTCCCCTTACCTCGAGTACCGCCGGGTACCCAGATCCCGACAGCCGCGCCGGGATGGACGAGATGGTCCTGATGTTCGGCGTGACGTCCTCGCCGGTACGGCCGTCCCCCCTGGTGGCCGCCCTGACCAGCGCGCCGTCGCGATACACGAGGTCGATAGCCAGCCCGTCGATCTTCAGCTCGCACAGGTACGGGCCCGCGCCGCCGAGCCGCGCGGCCCGGTCCGCCCAGCCGCCCAGGTCCTCGTCGGTGAACACGTTGTCCAGGCTGAGCAGCCGCTCCAGGTGCTCGACCGGGGTGAACAGCGTGGAGACCGTCCCGTGCACGGTCTGCGTCGGCGAGTCGGGCGTGCGCAGGTCCGGGTACCGCTCCTCAAGCGCGCGCAGCTCGCGCATCTTCGTGTCGTACTCGATGTCGGAGATGGTCGGGGCGTCCAGCACGTAGTACCGATGATCGGCCTCGGTGATCTCCAGGCTCAGGTCCGCATGCCGCTTCCTCGCGTAGGCGGGCGCAGCTTCCGGCGCCTCCGCTTCGTTCTCGCTCACCGTGTCTCCCCGCTCGCCTCCGGGGCGCCCTTGAGGCGTTTCCTTCCCTCGTCGCTGCGCTCCTGAGTCCAGTCCACGCCGCGCCCCTTCGGCTCGTTCACCCGGTCTCGCCCCCTATCTCCTCGATCAGCTCAGGTAGCATGCTCCCGGCCTCACGGCACCGGATCAATGCCGCGCGTGCCGCAGCCGGACTCAGCCCAGCCAGTCCGCAGGCGGGCGTGACCACGGCCTGCTCCGGGAGCGTCGGCAGTGGCAACCCAAGCCGTTGCCAGAGCCTGATGACGCGCTCCGCGGTCTGGCGGGCCTCTTCGCTGCCGTCGCCCGGGTTACCTCCGCCCGCCCGGCCGACCGTTCCGGATGATCCGGTGCCCCCGACGGACGGGACCGCCCCCACCAGTACCCCCATCCCCGCCTCTGCGCACTCGGCGACTCGGTCCTCTTCCCCTCGCCGTAGCTGGCTGAGGTCGAAGGAGACCGCATCCGCCCCCGCCGCCCTGATTATTCCGAACGGGACTGTGGTGACGCAGCAGTGCACGGTCGTATACCGGCGGGTGGCGCCGAGGACTTGGCCCAGTCTCTCCTGGACCGTGTCGTCCTCGATGGCGGCCAGCCGCGACAGGCCGCTCGCCGTCGGCACCGCCCCCGCCACCACGGAGGGCAACGCGGGCTCGTCGAACTGGACGACGAGCCGTGCTCCCGGCACCCGCCTGGCGACCTCGGTCACGTGCGCGGCGGCGGCTTCGGCCAGCGAGGCGGTGATGTCGGCCACCGCGCCGGGATCGGACAAGGCCACGTTCATCGTGTGCGTGAGCTCCAGCGTGGCCGCTAGCGTCCACGGGCCGCAGAGCTGGACCTTGACCGGGCCCTGGTAGCCCTGGAGCAGCTCCTCGAGCACGTCGAGGTCGGAGGAGAGCATCGACCTGGCCCTTGCCAGGTCCCGCCCCGGCCGTTCTGCCAGCCGCCACCCGCGCGGCGTCAGCTCGACCGGCATGTCGACGAGCAGCCCGGCGGTCCGCCCGGTCAGGTCGGCGCCAGGCCCGCGATCGGGCAACCCGGGCAGATAAGGGAAGTCGGGCAGCTCCCCGGCGACAACCCGCATCGCCTCCGCCGGATCCGTCCCCGGCATCGACCCGATCCCCGTCGCACTGCCTTGCCTCCATCCGAACCGCGATGCATCCGCGCCGGACTCGCTGTAGACCTGCACATGCCGAGCTTAGGCCAGGCCACGGCCGCAATACGGCACCGGCCTTGAGCCGGTCAGCGCCGGTACGGCAAGGTCTCGTATTCCGGTGCCTGGTCTCGGTGAGACCGCTGCCGACTGCGTGCGCGGCGGATGGACATGAGATAGATCCAGGCAACGCCGAAAACGATGCCAGCAACGAAGAAAGCTACGATTACGACCGCCATGGCCACTATGACCCCGACCATCATGGCCTCCACCCCTGTCGGCATGCGTTCCACACGCCCACGGTCCAACTCGGCGGCTCATCGGGGATACTAGGCCTGGTCAGGCGATCCGGTCGTCCAGAACAAGCTGACACATCCTAATGGAACCGATGAACCTTGTGGCTAGAATGAGCCAGGTCATTCGGGCCATCCCAACCTATTAGGTCTATACCTCCTGGACGACCACGTAAACGTGGTATATGCCAGATATTCCGATTTCAAGGATGAGCGGGTCGGCACCCCTGAGATGAGCCATACCGCTTGTTAGGCCTGTTGGTATGACCTGGATGCCTTCGTGATTCCCGCGACGTCCCCGTGCCCCCAAGGTGCCCGCTGCCCCCGCGACAGCGGCCGCCCCCGTGCCTTCGGCCTGCAGCGCTACTGCCGGACCAGTTCCCTGGACTGGCGCGCCAGCTCCGTGCTCACGTTGCGCAGGCCTACGCCCATGAGCCGCCGAACCCCTCTGGCCAGCCACCCTGAGGGCTGGTCGGTCAGCGTGAGACCCCGGTCCTCTCGCCTAATTGCCCTGGCAGACAGGCACATGACGGCCCCGATGATGCCCATTACGAAGAATGCGAGTGCGGCGATTGCTACGACATCGGCCATGATGGCCTCCCCGCGATACGGCCCGCGCTTCCCCGCGGACCGGCCCTTCTGGCCTGGAGGCGATGAGCCCGTAGGCCTTGATACTGCGGCCCGCGACCGCTAAGCCCGCGGGCCTGTTGCCGTGAACCTCGGGATAACCCGATGCCCAGGGCCCGGAGTGTCGTCAGCTGGCTGGGTTGATTGGTCCTGCTAGAGTGTCAGGAATCATCCGGCAGGTTCTGATGCAACCAAGCAGCCCGCCTGCTAGACTCAACCCTGTCATCCTAGTCATCCCAACCTCTGACCATGCCGAGCCTATACCACTGAATGATGGGTAGTAAACCGGATAATGCCAAAGAAACCGATAGTCCAGCAGACAAGGACGGTCCGCTCCACTAGGATCAGCCTGTCCGATGGGCTGGTTGGGATCTCTGTCCTGACGTGGCGCAGTTGCGGGAGGTGTCATGCCTGACCCCATGTACTGGCGGATTGCCCAGGATCTCCGCGAGGCGATCGAGTCCGGGGAACTTCGCCCGGGCCAGCAACTCCCCACGGAGCTTGACCTCAGGGAAGAGTACAGCGCGTCAAGGAACACCATCCGCGACGCCATCAAGTGGCTGACCAGCCGGGCGCTGGTTGAGACCCGGCCTGGTCAGGGCACGTTTGTGGTCGAGCCGCCGGAGATCTTCGTCACGACGTTGTCCGCCGACACCGAGACCGGCCTCGGCGGCGGAGAGGGTACGGCGGCGCTTTCCGAGGTCACGGCGAGGGGGCGGGAGCCCGGGTCGGACATCCCGCGAGTGGAGATCCAGCGAGCCGACGAAACGGTGGCCGAACGGCTGGGCGTCGAGGTTGGCGCGCTGATCCTCAGCCGACATCAGCCGCGCTACATCGACAAAACACCGTGGTCGCTGCAGACATCCTTTTACCCGATGGACATGGTGACCAGGGGCGCCCAGCGGCTGATCGTGGCCGAGGACATCACCGAGGGGACCGTCACCTACCTCCAGCAGAAGCTTGATCTTGTACAGGTCGGCTACCGTGACAGGATCCTGGTCAGGGCGCCTGACGAGGTCGAGGCGAAGTTCTTCAAGCTGCCAGACGACGGCCGGATATCCGTGGTGGTGATCCTCCGCACCGGCTACGCCGGCGGCCCGGATGGCCCGGTTCCGTTCCGGGTCACGATCAGCGTGTTTCCCGCCGACCGCAATCAGTTCGTGATGAACTCCGGCGCGGTGCCGGACGAGCTAGCCGGGCCGGCCAAGCAATGAGCGCAAGTCGCCATCTGCATCCACAGGCTCCCGCGGACATCAAGCGCCAGCAGCGCAGCGATCCGCGGGATCAGGGCACTGCCCTGAAGGACGGGCATGGAAGAACCTCCGTGCCGGTACGTCACCATTAAAAACAGGTACGCGAACCAATACCGCCCGCATTGACGCGGGTGCAGAGAGAAAGGGGGAGGTATCATGGCCAAGCTGCACGCACGCCCCTCCAACCAGTACCGGTACGAGCACTACGACCCCCGCTTCTAGGGCACCGGTAGCACACGACGTTCGGCCGAATCCCGAGCAGGGGCGGGCGGACATTTCGTTAGGCCGTCGGCGCTGCCGGGGGGCGGCGCCGACGGCATCTACGGGAAATGCGTGATCTGCGTGGTGCGCAATAGCGCAAAAGATAGCAGTGGGGCACGATTAACAGCTGCGCGCATTGGCAGAGCAGAGGAAAAAGTGGCGAAAAGGGACGCTCGGGCTGCTGCCATTCCTCGGCAAAGATTCCACCGGGCCGGCCTGGCAAAAGCAAAATCCCGAGCTGACCGCTGTCCCGCCTGTTCGACGTTTATCCAGGTTAGCGGCTTACCAAGGCCATGGCGCAGGCAAAGCCGCCGGGCTGGAATGCTTGATATGCACCCCCGCCGGTATCGTGCAAGCCTGACACGGGCGACTATGTATTGGTGGGACGGTTCTCCTTTGTCTTGCGCCGTGCGACACCGAGGCATCTGCCCGAGTTGCGCGAACTCATCGAGGAAGCTGCCGAATGGCTACGGGCGCATAAGGACACCGACCAATGGAGCAGCCCGTGGCCCGACCTGGACGCCTCCATCGGGCGCATGCAAGATGACCTGCGTAAACGCAAGACGTGGCTGGTATGGGACGGCGATATCGCGGCCGGGACGATCACGATCGACAGGCACGGGACGCTAGCCGCCCATCGTCGGCCGGTATGGCCGGAAAGCAAGCGTCACGAGCCCGCCCTTTACGTCCGGCGTATCATCGTGAGCAGGAGATATGCCGGCATCGGCCTCGGCGCAGGACTACTGGACTGGGCGGCAGACTTCGCCAAGAGGAATTACGGCGTCACGTTGATCCGGGTCGATGTCTGGACCACCAATCTGGAATTGCACCGCTACTACGAGCGACGGGGCTTTACTTCTTGCCAGGGCCGAGACGTGGCGGAGTTGGCCGACTACCCGTCACAGGCACTGTTCGAGCGCGGAGTGGACCGAGCAGGCTCGGACTATACAGACCTGTTCACCGAGGAGGATAGTCCGCTTGGATAGGAACTAATCGGCTTTCCATCAGAGTCATCGGTTCAAGTGGCGATGATTATGCTTGCCAGGTAAACGCTGGAGGGACGATGAGCGCTAACCCGATGTACCGGCAGATTGCCGAGGCCCTACGGGAGCAGATCGAATCTAGAGACCTCCGGCCTGGCTCACAACTGCCGACGGAACTCGAGCTGGGGGAACGGTATGGGGCCTCGCGCAACACCGTTCGCGACGCTATCAAGTGGCTCACCACCCTCGGCCTGGTCGAGACGCGCCCAGGACAGGGAACCTTCGTCCCCGAGAAGATCGACCCATTCGTCACCACCTTGACGCAGGATGCGCACACAGGATTCGGCGGCGGCGAAGGCGGCGCCTTCCTGTCCGAGGTCAGCGAAAGGCACAGGACCGCTACCAAGGGCCCGGTCCAGGTAGCGATCATGGCGGTTACCGGAGAGGTCGCCGCCCGGTTGAGGATCCAGGAAGGGGCCGTGTCAGTACCGCACCGGAGCGGAGGACGCTGACATGTCCTAGGTCAATTCGCCGTGGCGGACGCGTCGCGCTGGAGGGCGTTGCCACGTGAGGTGGCGCTGATGGTCGCGCTGCCAAGGACCGCGTCGTCGTCGTAGAGGACGGCGGCCTGGCCCCTGGCGACTCCGCGCACCTGGCCGTGCAGGCGGATGTGTAGCACGCCAGCGCCCAGGCGCGCCGTGCAGCCGTGCGTTTCGCCGTGTGCTCGTAGCTGGACGAGGCAGTCACGGGGGACAACGGGGGGCGGGCAGCCGGTCCAGACCGGGCGGGACGCGGTGATCTCGGTGATGTCGAGTCCATCGGCGGGTCCTACGGTGACCGTCTTGGTCACAGGCTCGATGTCGAGGACGTAGCGGCGCCCACCGTCGGCGGTCGGGGTGCCCACGCGCAGGCCACGGCGCTGGCCGATGGTGAAGGCGTAGGCGCCATCATGGTCACCGACCACGGTGCCTGACTCGTCGACGATCTTGCCCGGGGCCTCGCCCAGGTGGCGGGCCAGGAAGGCCTTGGTGTCGCCGTCGGCGATGAAGCAGACGTCGTGGCTGTCCGGCTTGGCGGCGACCGCGAGACCGCGGCGGGCCGCCTCGGCGCGGACCTCGGTCTTGGGCGTGTCGCCGAGCGGGAACATGGAGTGCGCCAGCTGGTCGGCGGTGAGTACGGCCAGGACGTAGGACTGGTCCTTGGCCGGGTCCACGGCCCGGTGCAGGGTGCCGTCAACGATCCGGGCGTAGTGGCCGGTGCACACGGCGTCGAAGCCGAGCGCGAGGGCGCGGTCGAGGACCGCCGCGAACTTGATCTTCTCGTTGCAGCGCAGGCACGGGTTCGGGGTGCGGCCCGCCGCGTACTCGGCCACGAAGTCCTCGACGACGTCCCGGTGGAAGCGCTCGGCCATGTCCCACACGTAGAACGGGATGCCGATCACGTCGGCGGCGCGGCGGGCGTCCCTGGCGTCCTCCAGCGTGCAGCACCCGCGCGCGCCGGTCCGGTAGGACCTCGGGTTCGCGGACAGCGCCAAGTGGACGCCGGTCACCTCGTGACCTGCGTCCACCGCACGAGCCGCGGCCGTCGCCGAGTCCACACCGCCCGACATCGCCGCAAGCACCCTGAGTCCGCCCATCGGGTCCAAGCCTATGCGCCGCCGTCCACCGCTCCCGTCGGCGCCCGAGGACGCGGTCGATGGCACATCGGGCACGTGAGAAGGGACCACGCCAACCCTGCACACGCCCAGCCTGACCGGCGGCTGGCTATCGGGGCCACGGTGAACTTGTGAGCTCGCACGGCTGGGCCGGGCAGGCTCGCTATCGTACTGTCGGGCACCACGCAACATCTTGGAGACTTCAGGTGCAAGGCCTTGGCCGTGGATGACCATCAGCGGCGGATGTGGTCTGCCATGCTCGATCTGATCGGTGCGCATCGCGCTGGCCGACTGGATCTCAGGACGCTCGTGGAAGGGCTCCGCGGCCTGTATGTCGAGGCCGATCCTCACGATGCTGGTATCCGGGATCAGTTCGAGGCGATGTGGTCGCCGCTCGACACGGAGTATGAACTACGGACGGAGCCGTGGGCTCCTGCACACTCAGATAGCGATGATGCTCTAGGCGTGGCCCTCAGCGCCATGACCGAATGGGTTACAGCCGTGCTTGCGGCGGATCCGACTTTGGGACATGGGTAACCAAGTCACGGCCCCAGAATGGACCGGATGCCCAGCCAGTGGGCGCGAACGTCGTCCAAGTCATGCGGGCTGATGCGCTCGTGGCACATAGCCCTGCTAGAAGGAACCCTGCCAACTCTGCACACGCTCGCCCCGCCCGCCGGTTGATCGTCGAAGCGACGGTCCGCCTCTGATCGCCCGTGTCCGCCCGGCCGGTCAGCGGGCGATCTTGTCCGCCCGGGCCGTGAGGAGCCACGGAATAGCGCCGTCGCCGCTCTCGGACAGGGCGCTGATCATCATCCCGTTAGCGGCCAGGGCCGAGACGTAGGCGCTCAGCGGCCTGTGCATGCTGGTGAACGTCATCGCAAGCCCGTCACGCTCGACATGATCGACCCACCGGCGCGGCTCCAGGTAGGGCCGGGAGAACCGGAACGACGCCGTGCGCATGCTGTCCTCGTCCCTGGCCGAAATGAACGGGTGCATTACGGCCAGGCACAGCCGGCCACCCAATGCCTCGGGGTTTAGGCATTTAGGCCTGGATGGGCGGTTCCCCTCTATGGTTACTTTGCGTAGTTCTTGTTGTCCGGGCATGGCGGCGGCCGGCGTGCCGTGCCGGTGACGGGCCGGTAT
>JBOHCG010000070.1:0-20098 GCA_050698735.1 Streptosporangiaceae bacterium
GGAACGAGCAGGGCCGCGTCCGGATCCGGGCCGCCCGCCGGCGCGATACCGGTCGCCGCCGCGAGACCGGTCGCCGACGCGCCGTCGGCAGCCGCCGTCCGGGCGGCGACCCTCGAGATCCCGGGCCGCGGCGCGGCCCGGCGTGACCGCGAGAACTGGCGTAATCTGCGGAGTGTATATGACCCCCCCTGCCGTAGCCGGCGCCCGGACCTTTCCCAGGCATCCGGGTTATACACCGCGCCGCGACGCGGGGCTCGGCGCGTACGAGACCGTGCTCGCGCGGGCCGGTTTCTCCCCGGTGGCCGGCATCGACGAGGCAGGAAGGGGCGCCTGCGCCGGCCCGCTCGTGGTGGCGGCCGTGGTCCTTGACCCGGCCAGCATCCGCAAGATGCCCGGGCTCGCCGACTCCAAGCTGCTGTCCCCGGCGGCCAGGGAGGAGGCCTACGCCGAGGTGCTGCGCCGTGCCGTGGACTGGCACGTGGTGGTCATCGCCGCCGACCAGATCGACGCGACCGGGCTGCACGTGTGCAACGTCTCCGGCATGCGCCGCGCGTTCGCCGGCCTGCGCTGCCGGCCGGGCTACGTGCTGACCGACGGCTTCCCGGTGCGCGGCCTCGGCGTGCCCGCGCTCGCGGTCTGGAAGGGTGACCGGGTCACCGCGTCGGTGGCCGCGGCCTCGGTGCTGGCGAAGGTCTCCCGGGATCGGATGATGCGGGACCTGCATGAACGTTATCCCCTATACGGATTCGACCGGCATAAGGGATACAACACCGATGATCATGTGCGCGCGCTGGCGGAGTACGGGCCTTGCCCGGCGCACCGGTACTCGTTCGTGAACGTGCGGGCGGCGGCCCCCGGGATACCCGGCCCGGCGGGCGAGCCGGACTTCGCAGGCCCGGCGGACATGCCGGACCTCGCGGCGGAGGCGGGCGAGCCCGGCCTGGCGGAAGCCGTGGAAGCCGTGGAAGCTATGGACGCCATGGACGCCGCGGTCGCGGCGGATCTCATTCCGGTCGGTGCCGCGGCGGCAGTCGGGGGCACGCACCCGAGCCTGGCGGGTGCATTCGGGGAGATCGAGAGGAGAATGAGTTCATGAGCGCGGAGGACCTTGAGAAGTACGAGGCCGAGATGGAGCTGCAGCTCTATCGCGAGTACCGCGACGTGGTGGGCCTGTTCACCCACGTGGTCGAGACCGAACGCCGTTTCTATCTGACGAATGACGTCGAGCTGAACGTTCGGTCCAGTGAGAACGGCGAGGTTTTCTTCGAGGTCACGATGCGGGATGCTTGGGTCTGGGATATGTACCGTCCCGCCAGGTTCGTAAAGAACGTGCGCGTGGTCACCTTCAAGGACGTCAATATCGAGGAACTGGCCAAGGCCGACCTGGAGGTCCCGGACGATAAGCCGGACTTCCCGGCCTGATCCCTCGGCCTGATCCCTCGGCGGGCAGTGACGCCGCGGCAAGGACGGCAAGGACGCACGGCAGGACGGCTCGGACAGCAAGGACGATACGGTCGGCTCGGACGGAGGCGGAATGCTCGGACTTCCCGATCAGGTGGCAGCCTGCCTATTCGACATGGACGGCGTGGTGACCCAGACCGCGGTCGTGCACGCCGCGGCGTGGAAGGAAATGTTCGACGGCTTCCTGCGCGAGCATGCCCAGGCCACCGGGACCAAGTTCGTGCCCTTCGATTCCGTCAAGGACTACGACGCCTACGTCGACGGCAAGCCGAGGCTGGACGGAACCAGGTCGTTCCTGGCCTCTCGCGGCATCGAGCTGCCCGAGGGCACGCCGGATGACCCGCCGGGCGCGCAGACTGTCTACGGGCTGAGCAACCAGAAGAACAACCTGGTCCTGCAGAAGCTCGCCGAGGGCCAGGTCAAGGTCTACGACGGCTCGGTCAAGTACATCCACGCGGTCCGGGACAAGGGCATCGCCACCGCGATCGTGTCATCGAGCGCGAACACCAAGCAGGTGCTGGACTCCGCGGGCATCGCGGACCTGTTCGACTTCCGGATGGACGGGATCGTGGCGGCCGAGCGCAAGATTGCGGGCAAGCCGGCGCCGGACACCTACCTGGCGGCCGCGCAGGCACTGGGCTTCGGGCCGGACCGCGCGGCGGTGTTCGAGGACGCGCTGGCCGGCGTCGCGTCCGGCCGGGCCGGCCATTTCGCGTTCGTGGTCGGCGTGGACCGGGTGGGCCAGGCGGCCGAGCTGCGCGAGCACGGCGCGGACGTCGTGGTCAAGGACCTCGCCGAGCTGCTCGACGCCGACAGCGGAGCGCATCAGCCCAGCTAGCTTCCCGCGCACGGCGGACGGCGGACGGCGGACCTTTTCAACGACGATAAGGGTGGCCCCATGATCAAGCAGGCTGAGTACGGAACCGAGCCCTGGGTGCTCCGCGAGAAGGAACTCGACCTCGACCTCCTCGCCCAGAGCGAATCGATCTTCGCGCTGTCGAACGGGCACGTCGGGCTGCGCGGCAACCTGGATGAGGGCGACCCGAACGGACTGCCAGGTACCTACCTGAACTCGCTGTACGAGGTGCGGCCGCTGCCGTACGCCGAAGCGGGCTACGGCTACCCCGACGCCGGGCAGACGGTCATCAACGTCACCAACGGCAAGATCTTCCGGCTGCTCGTCGACGACGAGCCGCTGGACGTCAGGTACGGCACCGTGCACTCGCACGAGCGCTGCCTCGACCTGCAGGCCGGCACGCTGACCAGGCATCTCGACTGGTCCTCCCCGGCCGGGGCCAGGGTCAAGGTCACCTCGGTGCGGATGGTGTCGCTGACCCAGCGTGCGATCGCCGCGTTCAGCTACACGGTTGAGCCGGTGGACGCCAAGCTGCGCCTGGTTGTCCAGTCCGAATTGGTCGCCAACGAGGAGATGCCGCAGCGCGGGAACGATCCCCGGCTTGCGGCCATCCTGGAATCCCCGCTGGTCAGCGAGGAATTCGGGGTGACGCAGACCCCGGCGCCGCGGGCGATTCTGGTGCACAGGACAAAGGTCAGCGGGCTGCGGATGGCGGCAGGGATGTCGCACGTGATAACCGGTCCGGCGAAGATGGTAATCAATCTCGAAGCCCGTGAGGACCTGGCCAGGTGCGTGGTGGCGGCCGAGGTGGCCCCGGGGGAGAAGCTGCAGATCATCAAGTTCGTCGGCTACGGCTGGTCGAGCCAGCGCTCCAAGCCCGCCCTGGTCGACCAGGTACTAGCCGCGCTGGCCGCCGCCCACCTGACCGGCTGGGACGGCATTCTCGCCGAGCAGCGGGCCTATCTCGATGAGTTCTGGGACGGCGCGGACGTCGAGGTGGATGGCGACGCCGAGATCCAGCAGGCCGTCAGGTTCGGGCTGTTCCACATCCTGCAGGCCGGGGCGCGCGCGGAGTTCAGGCCGATCGCGGCGAAGGGGCTGACGGGAAGCGGCTACGACGGGCACACCTTCTGGGACACCGAGACGTTCGTGCTGCCCGTGCTCATGTACACCCACCCGCCCGCGGCGGCCGACGCGCTGCGCTGGCGGCACCTCCTCCTCCCCGAGGCCAAACAGCACGCCATCGACCTCGGCCTGGCCGGAGCCGCGTTCCCGTGGCGGACGATCCGCGGCCAGGAATGCTCCGGTTACTGGCCCGCGGGCACCGCCGCGTTCCACATCAACGCCGACATCGCCGACGCTGCCGACCGCTACGCGGACGCGACGCAGGACGACAAGTTCGTACGGGAGGTCGGGCTTGAGCTGATGGTGGAGACCGCCAGGCTGTGGCGCTCGCTCGGCCAGCACGACGCGCTCGGCAGGTTCAGGATCGAGGGCGTGACCGGGCCCGATGAGTACAGCGCGATCAAGGACAACAACGTCTACACCAACCTGATGGCGCAGCGGAACCTGTCCTGCGCCGCGCACCTGGCCGAGACGATGTCAAAGGAGGCCGCGGCGCTCGGCGTGACCACGGAGGAGGCCGCGTCCTGGCGTGACGCCGCGGCGGCGATGTACATCCCGTTCGACGAGCGCCTCGGCGTGCACCCCCAGCACGAGGGATTCACCGACTACGCCAGGTGGGACTTCAAGAACACCCCGGAGGAGAACTACCCGCTGCTGCTGCACTACCCGTACTTCCAGCTGTACCGCAAGCAGGTGGTCAAGCAGGCGGACCTGGTGCTCGCCATGTACCTGCGCTCGGACGCGTTCACCCCTGAGCAGAAGGCCCGCAACTTCGCCTACTACGAGCCGCTGACCGTGCGCGACTCCTCGCTGTCGGCCTGCACCCAGGCCGTGGTCGCCGCCGAGGTCGGCCAGCTGGACCTGGCCCGCGACTACCTGGCCGAGGCCGCGCTGATGGACCTGGCCGACGTGGAGCACAACACCTCGGACGGCGTGCACATGGCCTCGCTGGCCGGGGCGTGGATAGCGCTGGTGGCCGGCTTCGGCGGGATGCGCGCGGGGGAGGGCCAGCTGGCCTTCAGCCCGCGGCTGCCGCCGGGCCTGGTCTCGCTGAGGTTCCGGATGCGCTACCGCGGCCGCAAGCTGCGCGTCACGATCACCCACACCCGCGCCAAGTACGAGCTCCTCGACGGCGACCCGCTCAAGGCGACCCACTACGGCAAGGAGTTCGAGTTCGGCCCGAAGGCCCTGGACCACGACATCCCGCGCCTGCACGCCGGCCCCCGCCCCGAGCAGCCCCCCGGCCGCGCCCCCTACAACCGCTCGGGCAGCTGACGCCGCCGCTGCATTACCTGTTCCGTCCTGCTCCACCGGCCCCGTCCGCACCAGCTGCGCCTAGAACGATTTATCCAGAACGAACGGTGGTACTCCTCGCGCGCCCAGTGCCTCGTCCTCTTGCTCTCTCAAGAGCGGGCAGCAGGCGGGGGCCCCCTGGAGGATTGGACCACGCACCACTGACATTTCCGTGTCTTTTTCCACCACCGCGCTGACCGCTGTTGAGCAATCCACAGCTTCGGAGGCAGTCCTGCGGGCCGATCCCGCCTGCGGCGATCGTCGGAATCGGAGGTGATGGCGATGCGGGCCAAGGACGTGCTCGGCAAGTCCGGTGAGCAGGCGGCGGCCGAATACCTGGAGTCATCCGGCTTGCGGATCCTGGACCGCAACTGGCGCAGCGCCGACGGCGAGATCGACATCGTCGCGGTGGAGCGGCAGGTGCTGGTGGTCTGCGAGGTGAAGTCCAGGACCGGGACGCGTTACGGCACCCCGCTCGAGGCGGTCAGCCGGGCCAAGCGGGCCAGGCTGCGCAAGCTCGCGGTGCAGTGGCTGAACGCTCACGGCGTCCGGTTCGACCAGGTCCGCGTCGACGTGGTCGGCCTGGTGTACGAGGGCACCGGGGGCTTCACGATCGAGCACATCCGCGGGGTGGGCTAGCCGTGCCGCTGGCTCGCACCTGCTCGGTCGCCTTGGTGGGGGTAACCGGCCAGGTTGTCGAGGTCGAGGTGGACATCGCGAACGGCCTGGTCGGCATGATCCTGGTCGGGCTGCCCGATACCGCGTTGCGTGAGGCGCGGGACCGGATCCGGGCCGCGATCGTCAACAGCGGCGAACAGTGGCCGCAGCGGAAGATCACCGTCGGTCTCTCCCCGGCAAGCCTGCCCAAGCGGGGCAGCTGGTTCGACCTCGCCATCGCCCTGGGATTGCTCACCGCGGCGGGCACGATGCCCCGGGCCGCGCTGGACGGCGTGATGCTCTTCGGTGAGCTCGGCCTCGACGGGCGGCTGCGACCCGTGCGCGGGGTGCTTCCCGCCGTCGTTGCCGCAGCGAACGCCGGTTTCTGCAAGGTCATGGTGTCCGAGCAGAACGCGGCGGAAGCCGCGCTGGTGCCCGGCGTGCACGTGATCGCGGCCAGCTGCCTCGCGGGGGCGGCCGACTGGCTGCGCGGCACGCCGGGCCTGCGCGGCGGCCCGCCGGTGATGGAGTTCGAGGGCGGCCAGCAGTTCCCCGCCGGAGCGCTGGACGGCCAGACACTGGACGGTAAGGCACCGGACGCCAGGTATCCGGGGGTCGGGTATCCGGGCGGCGTCCGGGCGCTCGGCGCTGACCCTCTCGGCGGCGTCGGCCGCGGCCGTAAGGCCCCGAGCGACCAGGCCATGATGGCGCCCGATCTGGCCGAGATGCTCGGCCAGTCGATGGCGCGGCGAGCCGCCGAGGTGTGCGCCGCGGGTGGGCATCACCTGTCATTGCTCGGACCACCCGGCGTGGGTAAGACGATGCTGGCCGAAAGGATTCCCACTATCCTGCCCCGCCTTGAGGGCGCGGCGGCGCTGGAAGTCACCTCCATCCATTCGGTGGCGGGAGCCCTATCCCCTCAGGTCCCACTACTTACCCATCCGCCGTTTATCGCCCCGCACCATACCGCGACCAAGGCAGCGATCGTCGGCGGCGGAAGCGGCATCATCGTGCCGGGCTCTGCGTCACTAGCTCACCTGGGGGTTTTGTTTCTCGACGAAGCACCGGAATTCGCCAAGGACGCACTTGACGCACTACGGCAACCACTCGAAGCGGGGGAGGTCGTAGTGGCCAGATTGGGAGCTATCGCTAGATTCCCCGCCAGGTTCACCTTGGTCCTAGCCTCCAACCCATGTCCATGCGCGAAAATGGCCGGGCCGGCTGAAGGCTGTAGCTGCAGCCCGGCCATGCGACGTCGCTACCTGGGACGGATCTCGGGTCCGCTGCTCGATCGCGTTGACGTGAAGATCGCGTTGGAGCCAGTCGGCCGCAGGGAACTGCTGAGCGATAGGAGCTTCGCCGAGTCAAGCCAGACCGTAGCCCTGCGCGTGTTCCAGGCCAGAGAGCGCGCCGCTCACCGGTTGCGCGGCACGCCATGGCGGCTGAACGCCGAAGTTCCGGGATCAGAGCTGCGCCGGACCTGGTCGCCCGCACCCGGTTCCTTGGCAGTGCTGGAACATTCTTTGGAGCGCGGCCTTATCAGCGCCCGAGGCGTCGTCAAGGTCATACGAGTCGCCTGGACGCTCGCCGACCTGGCCGGTCGGTCTCGCCCTGCCAAAGAGGATTGCGATTTCGCGCTCGGCCTGTGGCTCGGTGTGCGGCGATGAGCAGCGAGGCGGAGCGGCTCGACGACCAGCGGCTGGCCCGTGCCGCGCTTACCTACCTGGCCGAGCCGGGTGATCCCGCCCTCGGCGCCCTGCTCGCCATCTGCGAGCCGGCCGAGGTGCTGGCCGCGATCGAGGCGGACATGCTGCCGGGGACGGGGCCGGGCTGTGGCGACACCGCCGCGAGCCGGGCCGCGCTGCAACGCGCGCTCGGCCGCTGGCGGCTCCGTCTTCCCGGGTTGCCAGACGACGCGGGCATCGCCGCGGCCCGCCGCGACGACATCAGGCTGATCTGCCCGGGCGATCCGGAATGGCCCGGCGGCCTCGATGATCTCGGCCGGGCCCGCCCGTATGCGCTATGGCTGCGCGGCCGATCGGACCTGTGCCGCTCCAGCCTGCGCTCGGTGTCGATGGTGGGTTCCCGGGCCGCCACCGCGTATGGCGGGCACGTGGCCGGCGAGATCGCCGCCGACCTGGGCGAACGCGGCTGGACGATCGTGTCGGGCGGAGCCTACGGCATCGACGCCGCCGCTCACCGCGGCGCGCTGGTCACGCACGCGATCACGATCGCGGTCCTGGCCTGCGGCGTCGACTATCCCTACCCGGCCGGCCACGCCGACCTGTTCGCGGAGATAGCGGCGAGCGGCCTGGTAATCAGCGAATGGCCGCCGGGCCGGCGCCCGGCCCGGCTCCGGTTTCTGGTCCGCAACCGCGTGATCGCCTCGCTGACCAGCGGCACCGTGGTCGTGGAGGCCGGCGAGCGCAGCGGCGCGCTGAACACCGCGCGGCACGCCGCCGATCTGGGCCGGGCGCTGATGGCGGTGCCCGGGCCGGTGACGTCGGCTCAGTCCGCCGGGTGCCACCGGCTGATCAGGGACTGGGGCGTCACGCTTGTCACCCGCGCCGCCGACATCATCGAGATGCTCTCGCCGATAGGCACCGCCGACGCGCCCACGGCGGGCCCGGTGAGAGCGCGACCCTCGGATGCACCGCCCTCCCGCGACGATCTCGACGAGGACAGCGCCAGGGTGCTGGACGCGTTTCCCGCCCGCGGCCACGCCTGGCCCGCCACGATCGCGGTCGACGCGGGAGTAGACCTCGACACAGTCCTGCGCTGCCTCGGCCCGCTGGCCGCGTACGGCTTCATCGAGCGCTGCGACACCGGCTGGCGGCTGCGCAGACCCGGCCCGCCGGCCCGGTGAGGCAGCTATGCGACCTCGGCCCGGGCCTCGTCTTCGGACTCGAATTCGAGCTCGAGGTTGCGATCGGCGGCGACTCGCTGCAGGTCGTAGCGCTCGACAAGATCGGGGTCGGTGAGGCTGATCGTCCGCAGCCCCTGTCCGGCCAGCCGCTGGTTGATCTCGTCGATATGGTCGCGGACCAGTTGCTTCTCCGCGTCGGTGACCTTGCCCTTGTGCGGCTTCCCGGCGTGCTCCAGGGTCCCGTAGTCGGGACGATCGCCCCGCGAGCCCGCGCTGACCGTCGGCTTGGAGCCTCGCCGGACCGGCCGGGCGGCGCCCAGCAGCTCGTCCATCGGGTTCTGGCTGGCCAGCTTGTCGAAGGCGTCGGCCTCCAGGACGATACGGCGCGGCACGATGTCGTCGGGAAGGTACAGGTCGATGACCGCGACCCGGAGCGCGGCCTGTTCGATGGCCTCGGCCTCGTCGGTTAGAGCCTCGATCTCGACCGGGCCATCGCCGAGCTCGGGATGCTCGTGTATCACGATGCGCGCCAGCTGGTCGTCATCCATGATGAGCTGGCCACTCAGGTCGCTGAACCGGACCGTCTTCTGACCCATCTTCGATTCCTCTCTAGGCGCTAGTCCAAGCGCGTTCGCACGGATTACCCTGCCGCAAGTACCTCGTCTTGTCAAACTTCTGTTCGATCGGCGTGTCGCAATCGGAAACCCTCACGATCACCGTGTCGTATGGCCGTTTCCCGGCTCTCCGGGTGCAGACTGGGCTCATGAAGGACGCGCCGGAAGGGCCGCTGCCGCCGGGGCCGTCGCCCGGGCTGCCGCCCGCGATGGCCGACGCGCTCGCCGCATTCGAGCGCCACCTCCGGGCCGAGCGCTCGCTGTCGCCGCATACGGTCCGCGCCTATGCCGGCGACGCGGCCTCGCTGCTTGAGCACGCTCACCAGGGCGGCATAAACGTGCCAGCCGATCTTGGCGTGACGCAGTTGCGCAGCTGGCTGGCGGTCCAGCACGCTTCTGGCGCCGCGCGGGCCACGCTGGCCAGACGCGGCGCGGCAGCCAGGACGTTCACCGCATTCGCTCACCGCCAGGGCTGGCTGGCCACCGACCCGGGTCCGCAGCTTGGCACGCTCAAGACCCGCCGCGGGTTGCCGCATGTGCTGCTCCGCGGCGAGATGACCGCCGTGCTCACAGGCCTGGAGGCGGCCGCCCGCCAGGCCCGGGAGACCCTGACCCCCGGAGCCGAAGCAGGACCGCAGCCGGAGGCCGCGGTGGTGCTGCGCGACGCCGCGATCCTCGAGTTGTTCTACGCGACCGGCATCAGGGTCAGCGAGCTGTGCGGAATGGATGCCGCCAGCCTGGACCACGGCCGCCGGACGGCAAGGGTCAGGGGCAAGGGCGACAAGGAGCGCACCGTCCCCGTCGGCGTGCCCGCGCTGCGCGCGGTGACCCGCTGGCTGCAGGCCGGCCGCCCGGTCCTCGCCACCGCGGTCAGCGGGCCGGCGCTGTTCCTCGGCGTGCGCGGCGGACGTCTGGACCCGCGCACCGCACGCCGCATCGTGCACGACCGCCTGCGCGAGGCGGGAACCGTCAGGGACGCCGGCCCGCACGGCATCCGCCACGCCGCGGCCACCCATCTGCTCGAAGGCGGCGCCGACCTGCGCAGCGTGCAGGAGATCCTCGGCCACTCCTCGCCCGCGACCACCCAGATCTACACCCACGTCTCCATCGAGCGCCTCAAGGCCAGCTACCGCCAGGCCCACCCCCGGGCCTGAGCCGCCCGCCGGGCACCGGCCCGGCCGCCGCCCGCCGGGCAAGGGCACCGCGACCTGCGGAATGCGCGGAAGGCGTGGAACGTCAAGTATCCTTTAAGGCGGTCGCCGTAGCCGCATGAGGAAGTGCGCGCACGGTGGCTAAATCGCGTGCTCGCATGCCCGCCGGGGCGACAAAGCCTACCGGCGGGACGCGCCGCTCGGTCCGTCGGCCGCCAGGCCGGCCGCAGGCGCGTCAGGTCACGGGCACCAGGAAGCAACCGAGCAGCGCCGCGGCCGTGACAGGCCGAGCGCATGAAGGAAAGGACCGTGCCAGTGGCTCAGGTCGTCAGCATGAAGCAGCTCCTGGAGAGCGGCGTCCACTTCGGACACCAGACCAGGCGCTGGAACCCGAAGATGAAGCGCTACATCTTCACCGAGCGCAACGGCATCTACATCATCGATCTCCAGCAGTCGCTGGACTACATCGACCGCGCGTACGAGTTCATCAAGCAGACCGTCGCCCACGGCGGGTCGATCCTGTACGTCGGCACCAAGAAGCAGGCCCAGGAGGCGATCGCCGAGCAGGCCCGCCGGGTCGGGATGCCGTTCGTGAACCAGCGCTGGCTGGGCGGCATGCTGACCAACTTCTCCACCGTGTACAAGCGGCTTCAGCGGCTCAAGGAGCTTGAGGAGATCGACTTCAACGACGTCGCGGGCTCCGGCATGACCAAGAAGGAGCTGCTGCACCTGCGGCGCGAGCACGACAAGCTGGACCGGACGCTGGGCGGGATCAGGGACATGGCCCGGGTGCCGAGCGCGATCTGGGTGGTGGACACCAAGAAGGAGCACATCGCCGTCAACGAGGCGCGCAAGCTGGGCATCCCCGTCGTCGCGATCCTCGACACCAACTGCGACCCCGACGAGGTCAACTACCCGATCCCGGGCAACGACGACGCGATCCGCAGCGTCGCGCTGCTGACCAGGGTCGTCGCCGACGCGGTCGCGGAAGGCCTGATAGCAAGAGCGGGCGCCTCCGCGGGCGACGAGAAGCCAGCAGGCAGCCAGATCGGCACCGAGGAGCCGCTGGCCGAGTGGGAGCGCGAGCTGCTCGTGGGCTCCGGGAACCCGACTGCCACCGCCGCCACCCTCGAGGCCGCCGATGAGGTGGCAGCTTCCGAGCAAGCACCCGAACACGCGGCGGACGCGGAGATCCCGTTCGACTCCCGTGCCGTGGCCGCGGCCGAAGGCGCCGCCGACACCGAGATCAATGCCGAATCCGCCATCACCAGCGACGACGCCGCCGCGGGAGACCAGGCCGACGACCTGACCGGCATCGTCGAAGAGACCGCCGAGACCGACGCGGCCGGCGAGACCGAATAAGACGAGAGACGAGGACATGGCGAATTTTTCCGCCGCTGACGTCAAGCGGCTTCGCGACCAGACCGGCGCCGGCATGATGGACTGCAAGAACGCGCTCGCCGAGGCCGAGGGCAACCTCGAGCAGGCGATCGAGCTGCTCAGGCTCAAGGGCGTCAAGGACGCGGGCAAGCGCGCCGCCCGTACCGCGGCCAACGGCCTGGTGACCGCCGAACTCGACGGCACGATGGCCGGCGTCCTGGTCGAGCTGAACTGCGAGACCGACTTCGTCGCGAAGACCGACCTGTTCCAGCAGGTGGCCGCCGAGATCGCGCGGACGGCCAGCGCCGCCAAGGTCGCCGACGGGCCGACCCTGCTGACCACGGAGGCCAGGCCTGGCGTCACCGTCCAGCAGCTGATCGAGGAAGCCGGCTCCAGCCTGAAGGAGAAGCTGGAGCTCGGCAGGTACGCCCGCTTCGAGGGCGGGTACGTCACCAGCTACCTGCACCGCAGCGACGCGGCGCTGCCGCCGACCATCGGCGTTCTCGTCCAGATCGACACCGACAACGCCGGGGTCGCCACGGATCTCGCCCAGCAGGTCGCCGCGATGCGCCCGCTGTACGTGGTGCGCGATGACGTCCCCGCCGACGTGGTGGACAAGGAGCGCAGGATCGCGGAGCAGATCACCCGCGAGGAGGGCAAGCCGGAGCAGGCCATTGCGAAGATCGTGGAGGGCAGGCTGAACGCCTTCTTCAAGGACGTCGTGCTGACCGAGCAGGCGTTCGTCAAGGAGCAGAAGACCACGGTCAGGCAGATGCTGGCCGCCAACAAGGTCAGCGTCACCGCCTTCGCCAGGTTCCAGGTCGGCCAGGCCTGATGCCGGATTCCGGTCAGGGGGGACCAGGAACCCTGCACCCGAGCTGGCGCCGGGTGGTGCTGAAGCTGTCCGGCGGGTTGTTCGCGGGCAACGAGCCGCTGGGCATCTCGCCGGACGTGGTGGCCCACATAGCGGCGGAGATCATCGCGGCGGTCAGGGACGGAATCCAGGTCGCCGCGGTGGTCGGCGGCGGGAACATGTTCCGCGGCGCGGCCCTGGCCGAGCGCGGTATCGACCGGGCCCGCGCCGATTACATGGGCATGCTGAGCACCGTCATCAACTGCCTGGCCCTGCAGGACGTGCTTGAGAAGCGTGGCGTCGAGACCCGGGTGCAGACCGCGATCACGATGGGCCAGGTGGCGGAGCCTTACATCCCGCGCCGGGCGATCAGGCACCTGGAAAAGGGACGGGTGGTGATCTTCGGGGCCGGCCTCGGGGCGCCGTACTTCTCGACCGACACCGCGGCCGCGCAGCGCGCCCTGGAGATCGGCGCCGACGCGGTGCTGAAGGGCACGAAGGTGGACGGGGTGTACGACGCAGACCCGCACACCACCCCGGATGCGGTGCGCTTCGACCGCCTGGACTACACCGAGTACCTCGGCCGCGGGCTCAAGGTAATGGATACCACGGCGGTCAGCCTGTGCATGGATAACAGGATGCCGATCGTGGTATTCGCCC
Organism: Streptosporangiaceae bacterium; assembly: GCA_050698735.1. Taxonomy (GTDB): domain Bacteria; phylum Actinomycetota; class Actinomycetes; order Streptosporangiales; family Streptosporangiaceae; genus Palsa-504. Next base: position 12,917 of record JBOHCG010000070.1, read on the forward strand.
TGATGGGCGAAGGGAACGTGGTCCGCGCCATCCGCGGCGAGAAGGTCGGCACGCTGGTCTGCAGCCTGGACGGCTAAGCTCACTTAGGCAGCGCGAGCACAACGGAGCCGAACAATGATCGATGACACACTCCTCGAAGCAGAGGAGAAGATGGAAAAGGCCGTCCAGGTCGCCAAGGAAGACTTCAGCATCATCCGTACCGGCCGTGCGCACCCGGGCATGTTCAGCAAGATCACGGTCGACTACTACGGCACGCAGACCCCGGTGAACCAGCTTGCCTCGTTCCACGTCCCGGAGCCGAGGATGGTGATCATCCAGCCGTTCGACAAGAGCTCGCTGGCCGGCATCGAGCGCGCGATCAGGAACAGCGACCTGAGCGTGAACCCGGCGAACGACGGCGTCATCATCAGGATCGTGCTGCCGGAGCTGACGCAGGAGCGTCGGCGTGAGTACATCAAGACCGCGCGGCACAAGGCCGAGGACGGCCGCGTCGCGATCAGGAACATCAGGCGGCATGCCAAGGACACCCTGAACAAGATGATCAAGAGCGGGGACGCGCCCGAGGACGACGTGCACCGGGCCGAGCGCGAGCTCGACGAGCTCACCCACACCTACGAGGGCCAGGTGGATGAGCTGCTCAGGCACAAGGAAGCCGAGCTCCTCGAGGTCTAAGTTGGACAGTGCCGAGGAGGTACCGCTAGCCCCCGCCAAGGGGGTTTGGGGGGATGGCCAGTCACCCCAAGATCGGGGGGATGCCCAAGGGGGGTCCGGGGGGATGGGCCCCCCCGGGAAAGGACAGTCGCCCCCCCGGGGCAACAGAGCCGGCCGTAATCTCCCCGCCGCGATCGGCGTCGGCGCGGTGCTCGGCGGCCTGGCGGTGCTCACGCTGCTGACCGTCAAGGCGACGTTCCTGCTGTACATGGGGGCCGCCCTGGTGGTCGCGCTGGCCGAGCTGACCGGTGCCTTCGCCAAGCGCGACATACAGATTCCGGTGATCCCCGTGGCGGCAGGCGGCGGGGCGGTGGTGACCTGCGAGTACTGGCTGGGGCCACGGGCCGCGCTGGCCGCGCTCGCCCTCACCGTGATCGTCATCTTCGTCTGGCGGCTGCCCGGCGGCAGCACAGGTTACGTGAAGGACGTGACCGCGGGCGTCTTCGCCCTGGCCTACCTGCCGTTCCTGGCATCCTTCGTGGCCGCGATGCTGGCCGAGGCCGACGGCCCGCGCCGGGTCCTGACGTTCGTCATCCTGACCATCTGCAGCGACATCGGCGGCTACTTCGCCGGGATCACCCTCGGCCGCGGCAGGCGTCATCCGATGTCCCCCGTCATCAGCCCGAAGAAGACCTGGGAGGGCCTGGCGGGCTCGGTCGTGGCGTGCCTGGCGGCCGGCGCGGTCTGCGTGCCGCTGCTGCTGCACGGCCAGGCCTGGCAGGGCCTGCTCACCGGTGCCGCGGCGGTGCTCGCGGCCACCCTCGGCGACCTGATCGAATCCATGATCAAGCGCGACCTCGACATCAAGGACATGGGCACGCTGCTGCCCGGTCACGGCGGCATCCTCGACCGGCTGGATTCGCTGCTTGTCTGCGCCCCGGTCGTATGGCTCCTGCTGTTCCTGATGATCCCCGCCCGCTAGGTTCGGTCGACCACCCAGCCGCGCTGCTGCGACGCGAGACGGCTGACCAGGGCGGCGGACCCGTGCTCCTTGGCGAGCCGCCGTTCCGGCTCCGAGATCGGCACGATCCAGAGCCAGCGCACTGGATCCCCGCCGAACGCGAAGCCCGATAGGTCCGGCGGCTGCGGTCCGGTCAGCATGGCGGGCGAGTCGAGCAGCAGGACGGCCTCACCGCCGCGGCCGAGCGGGAACGTGGCGGGCTCGTGGTACCAGCGAACGCTGTGACCGGGGCCGAACCAGGTGACGGCGTTCCATGGGTAGGTCGCGAGCCACAAGAACACCCTGGCCGCCTGCGCGCTCGGCAGCGTGGTGGCCAGCGCGAGCTCGACCCTGGAGTATCCGCTCGGGTCGTCAAGTACCTGCTCGACCACGGGCATCCGCTGGCAGCTCATGCCCACGGTGGACAGGACCGTATACGGGCGCCGCGATGACGGCGGCCGTTCGGTGACCCCGACGACAGGCTGCTTGCCCGCGGAGGCATCCCAGTACTGCCCGCCAGGCCCGAGCCTGGCCGCCACGTGCCCGAGCAGTGCCTGCTGGAACTGGTCCCACCCGCTGCCCGACTGCCGCCAGCGCCAGTATCCCCTGGACCGCTCGAGCCGGGGCGCCAGCCCCTCCATGGCGTCGTCGAGCGACCAGCCGAATGGCGTCTGGCCGATGACGTCGACGCTGTACCCGGGCATGCCGCGGTCCATGTCGGACCAGCCGGCGATCACCGCGACAAGCCGCCCGCGCTCCAGGATCGCCACGCCGTCGCCTTCCTCGAACCACAGCGCCTCGAGCGCGGCTGCCAGCAGCGGCGGGCGTCCCGCGGGATGCTTGGTGCGCCCGACGGGCATCAGCGGCGCGCGCCCGGCGTCCAGCCTGGCCTGGTCGGTGGTCTGCGGCGCGGGCCGGTGGTTGGCGATCCAGGTCGCCGAGATCGCCCCCGCGTCGTCGCAGAGGTAGGCGGCGGTGACCAGGCCGTCGAACTCGACGGTGACCTTGCGGCTCCCGTAGGGGCTGAAGCTCTCCAGCAGCGTCACCGGCTGCCGCCAGCTGGGGTCTGAGTGCAAGGTGGCCATAAAACGAAATGTACTGACTCAGCCGCCCGGTCAAAACCCCGCCTGGGCGCCGCTCCCGGCCGTTCGCCATATCCTGGTCTGGTCCCAGGAAAATCTTATTTATCCGAACGGAGCCATGTGTCACCGTCGCGTCCGCCGGCACCTGATCAAGTGGTGCCAGCAGAGGCCTCCACCCTGAGCCCGCACCCCGCCGACCGCCCGGATCCCGCCGTAAACCAGGACCCCGCCGAGCGCCCGGACTTCGACATGAGCCCGGACCTCGGCCTGGACCCCGCTGTAAGCCGGGAGCTCCCGCTGGCAACGGCTCCCCGGCGTGCGGGTGCCAGGCGGCCGCCGCGCCACCTGGCCGACCTGCCGCTTGCCGACCGCCGGGCCGCGGTGGCCGACCTGGGCGAGCCCGCGTTCCGGGCCGTCCAGCTGTCCAGGCACTTCTTCGGCAGGTTCACCGACTCCCCGGCGGAGATGAGCGACCTCCCGCTCGCGTCCCGCGACGCGCTGGCCCGGGCCATGATGCCCCGGCTGCTGTCCGCCGAGCGCGAGCTGTCTTGTGACGGCGGGACCACGCGCAAGACGCTGTGGCGCGCCTTCGACGGCGCGCTTGTCGAGTCGGTGCTGATGCGCTACCCGGACCGGGTCACGATGTGCGTGTCGTCGCAGGCGGGCTGCGGCATGGCCTGTCCGTTCTGCGCCACCGGGCAGGCGGGCCTGACCAGGAACCTGTCGACCGCGGAGATCGTGGCCCAGGTAGTGGCGGGCGCGCGCCTGCTCGCCGCAGGCGAGGTGCCGGGCGTGACCTCGCGGGGCGGACAGGGGGGGTCGTCCCCCCAGGCCAACACCGCACGGGTATCCAACGTGGTGTTCATGGGCATGGGGGAGCCGCTGGCCAACTACGCCAGCGTCGTCGCGGCGGTCCGCAGGCTCACCGATCCGGTGCCCGAAGGCATGGGGATCTCCCAGCGCTCGGTGACCGTCTCCACGGTGGGCCTGGTGCCGGCCATCGCCAGGCTGGCAGCCGAGGACCTCTCGGTGACGCTCGCGGTCTCGCTGCACGCGCCGGACGACGCGCTGCGCGACACCCTGGTCCCGGTCAACAGGCGGTGGCAGGTCGCCGAGGTACTCGCCGCGGCGTGGGATTACGCGGCGGTTACCGGCCGCCGCGTCTCGATCGAGTACGCCTTGATCAGGGACGTCAACGACCAGGCCTGGCGGGCCGACCTGCTCGGCTCGCTGCTGGCCGGACGCCTCGCGCACGTCAACCTGATCCCGCTCAACCCGACGCCGGGGTCGAAGTGGACCGCGTCCCGGCCCGCGGCGCAGCGCGAGTTCGTCCGCCGCCTGGAGTCCCGCGGCGTGCCGGTAACGGTGCGCGACACCCGCGGCCGTGAGATAGACGGCGCCTGCGGTCAGCTGGCCGCCTCGGTCGCCGGGCCCCGCGATGACGCTTCTTAGTTCTTCCCCCTGGCTGCGCCGCCTGATGTGGCGGGCGGTTCACTGGGGGTGGGAGGCCACGCAACGGGCCGGGGTGGTGACGGCGGACACGCCGGCCGGCCGGCGCTTCGCTGCGTTCGGCCCGGGCTCGATGGCGGCCTTCCCGCCCGGGTCGGTTTTCGGGGAACGCTGGATCGCGATCGGCGCGGACACGCTCATCGGCGCCCTCGTGAGCCTGTCCGCCGGGATGGTGCCCGGCCAGGATCTCGGCCCGGACCCGGTGCTGCGGATCGGCGACCGCTGCGTGGTCGGCCGCGGCAGCCACATCGTGGCGCATCAGTCACTGGTGATCGGGGACGACGTGTTCACCGGCCCCTACGTCTACATCCCTGAGCATTCGTAGACGTAGGCTACTTGCATGGATACTGAGCGGCGCGGAAGCGCAGGCGAGCAGGGTCTCCGCTGGGGCGGGGACGTGCGCATCTCTGAAGACGAGTGGGTCAAGGACCCGAAGACGGGCGAGATGCGCCTGTCTGAGAAGGGTATTACCAGGCAGAAAGAGGACATAACCGAACTAGCCGGCCGGCTTGGCGGTGAGATTGCCGAGTGGTACCCGGAAAACGATACGTCGGCGTACAAGAAGCGGCGTATCCGACTTCCGAACGGTCGTAGCGTGTGGCGGGTTTACCGGCCTGAATTCCGGCGCATGCTTGCCGATTACGAAGACGGGAAGATAGCCGGGATCATCTTCTACGACATTGACCGTCTCGCCCGTCAGCCGCGCGACCTGGAAGACCTGATAGACCTAGTCGAGTATTACAAGCGGCCCGTGGAAACGGTGACCGGGAATATCGACCTGCGCACGTCCAACGGTCGCGCGATGGCGCGCGTGCTGGTGGCGATGGCGAACAAGTCGAGTGAGGATACCGCGCGTCGCGTGGCGCGCGCCAAGCTCCAAATTGCGCAGGAGGGAAACGGCAGCCGTTTCACGGGTAGCCGTCGGCGTTTCGGTTACCGGGAAGACGGAAGTCTTAACGAGAGGGAAGCGGCGCTCATACGCGACGCTGCGAAAAGGTTCATGGCTGGCGAGTCGTGGAACGGTATTGCCAAGCATTTCCGTGCCTCCGGAGTCCGGCCGGTTTACGCGAATATCTGGTCAATGACGTCTATTCGTCAAGTTCTCTTGTCTCCCTCCACTGCGGGTATCGCCGTGTATAACGGTTCGCTGCGTGAGGAAAACAAGACGGGCCGTCCGAAGAACCTCTATTCGGACCCTGAAGGCGTCGCGTTGAAAGACGCTGCGGGTCGGTACCTAATGGGGAACTGGAAGCCGGTTCTGTCGGTTGACGAGTGGAAAGCGCTCGTTGCGGAATCGGAGGCAAGGAGGAAAGGGCAGGCTTTCAGCGCTCGGGGAACGCGTAAATACCTGTTGACCGGACTCCTGAGGTGCGGTCGGACACACGAGAACGGAGTGGTGTGCAACCGGTCTATGGCCGGCTTCAGGTACACCAATAAGGCCGGCACGCTCTCTTACGGCTACCGGTGCCCGGACAAGATAAAAGGCGGTTGCGGCGGACTTCAGCGGAGCATGCCGAAACTCGACAAACTGATAGAAGACCTGCTTTTCGCGCACCTCGCGGAAAACGCGCCGGACGATGCGCAAGAAAGCGACCGGGCAGACGAGACAGATCCTGACGCTGTCCAGCTAGCCGAAACGCAGGAAAGCATCCGCAAGCTCCGGATGGGATACGCGGCGGTTCCCCGGACTGTCAGCGATGACACGATGTTCAGCGTACTGCCGCAACTGGAAGCCACCGAACGCGACCTTAAGGCAAAGCTACGGAAAAAGGCCAAAGTACGTATGGGGCGGGCTTCCCTTGCGAAGACGCCGGAAGAAGTGCGCCGCGAATGGGACGAAGCCGATGATAACTTGGTGCGCCGCGCGATTCTTTCCCGCTATCTGAAGGCGGTTATTATCCGCAAGACAGACCGGCGTGGTCCGGGAGACCTGGATTATTCCGCCATCGAGCCGGTATGGCGCGAAGACGGGGAATACGCGCCGCTTGATCACGTGATTTATTAGCAGCGAAAGCGAAAGACGCCGGCCGCTCATGCGGTCGGCGTTCTTCCGCGTGTTCAGGATGCCTTTTCCTCGCCCTGGTCGTCATCGCCGGGTTTCCTGATTCCCGTAGTGCAGCAACAGGAGCATGTCAGCCCACTGCCGTTGCGTGATCTTGGGTGCGCGTGCGACGTGGTAAGCGATCCACTGTTCGCGGGTCATCGGCTCTGCGGCCGACGTGCTGTCGTCGTGCGGCGGCTCGTTCCCGCCAAGGTTGCGCGTGTGGCATCACCACCTCTCGGTCGCTCTGGGTTGTCCATCCGTTCGTCCGTCCGGTGCGCATGTGCCCTATACGCGCAGGCGCGAGGGGCGCGGACGGACGAACGGACGATTACGGAAAGTGACCTGGGGTGGCCCAGCGGCCTCGTGCTGTCTGGGCCACGTGCCCGGATTCGGCCCACTGGTGGAGTCGCTCATAGACCCAAGTGCGGCCCTTTCGTCGACCGGCAGGACGATCTAGCGCAGTTGCACGAGGCGATGAGCGCCGAACTGCCGGCGGCACCCCCCGTGGTGCACGGGCTTGGCGGTACCGGCAAGAGCACGCTTGCCTTGCAGTTCGCGCACCGCAACCGCAACCGCTACAACCCGGTCTGGTGGATCAGTGCCGACAGCGGCGTCAGTGTCACCACCGGGCTTGCCGAACTGGCCGCCCGCCTCGACCCGTACGCCAGCCTCACGGCCAAGACCAGTGCGGAGGCCGCCGCGTGGGCGATCGGCTGGCTACAAGCAAACGACGGATGGCTACTGGTGTTTGATGACGCCACGCCGCGCGCAATAGAGCCCGTGCTCGGAACGCTCGCCGGCGGCCGGTACCTGATCACCAGCCGGCGTGCTACCGGCTGGCACCGCGTTGCCCGCCCGCTGCCGCTGGCCGTGCTCGACGCCGATGCCGCGCTTGA
>JBOHCG010000071.1:0-20033 GCA_050698735.1 Streptosporangiaceae bacterium
TACGTATCGAGCCATCCGCTCGACGGGGTCGAGGCCGTGCTGGAACGCAGCCGCGATCACAGCATCGCCGACCTCCTCGAGGGGACCGACGTCTCCGGGAGCGTCCGCATCGCCGGCATCGTCACCAACGTCATCAAGAAGGTCACCAAGCAGGGCGACGTGTGGGCGCTTGTCGGCCTCGAGGATCACGAGGCGGCCGTGGAGGTCGCGTGCTTCCCGTCCACCTACCAGCTCTACAACCCGGTCCTCGTGGCGGACGCCGTCGTGTCCATGACGGGGAAGGTCCGCAAGCAGGAGACGAGCGACGGCACCGTCACCGTGTCCCTCAGCGCCGAGAAGATCGAGGTCCTCGACGTCGCCGCCGCGCAGGCGGCCGCCGCGCAGCCAGTGACGCTCAGCATCCGCGAGGAACGGATCACTCCCCCCCTGACGGAGGAGCTCAAGCGGATACTGATGGCCCACCCCGGCCGGACGCCGGTCCACCTGAACATCACCCGGCCGGGAGCGGTCAAGCCGCTGCGCGTCAACCTGACGAAGTTCACCATCGACCCCACCGGCAGCTTCATGGGCGACATCAAGTCCCTCCTCGGCTCCGCGGCAGTCGAGGTCTGAACCCAGCCTGGCCCGGAAGTGAGAACGCGGCCAGCTTGACCAGCCCGGCACGGTGCTCCCGGTACGCCTCGGCGAAGCCAGATCCCGCCGATGACGTCAGGCGATCCGCCGTATCGTCCGGGGTGTACCGGTCGGCGCTTGGTCTCATGTCCACTACACTCCGCGCCCCCGTGATCGGTTGCCTGCTACCCGGGTGGCGTCCTGCGCAGGATCAGGTGCGCAAGCTGGCCCAGTTGCCGGTACGGGTCGGTGGCGCCCAGGCGCTCTTCGACGTCGAGGAGCGCGGCCAGTTCCCGGGGATCGGACGGCGGCGGCGGGTCGAGTTCGCCGGCGTCGACGGCGATCCGCACGCCGTACCAGTTCTCCAGCTCAAGCCCGCAGGCCGCCGCGGTGCTCGTCAGCTCGTCGAGGGAGTCGGCCCGCGCCGGGGCGCCGATTTCGTTCAGGTAGCGCATATCGCGCCCCTGCGCCCTGGCAAGGTCCCCTTCGTCGAACGCCGCCAGGGCAGCCAGCCAGTCCTGCCGGGCCGCCGGGCGCCACAGCGCGGACGTCGTGGTGCGCGCTGCGAGAGCGAGAAGCCCGCCCGGCGCGACGTGCGCCGCGAGCTCGGCGATAACCGGCCCGCTGGCCTGCAAGTACATCAGCACCCCAAGCAGCAGCACCGCGTCGTACGCCTCGCCGCCGGTCACCCGGGCCAGGCCGCCGACCGAGCCGGCCCGCACTGTGACGCGATCCCGTACCCCGGCCGGCTCGGCGTCCAGCGCGGCCGAGAAGGCGGCCCGCATGTCCGGGTCCGGCTCGACCGCGAGCACCTGATAGCCCGCGCGGGCCAGCCTGATGGACTGCGTCCCCTGGCCGGCCCCGACATCGAGAATCCGGGCCGGAGGCGTCCGCAGGTGCCCGGCAAGCTGACGTGAGATCATCTCCTGCCTGACGACGTTGCGGACCTTGTCCAGCCGTCCCAGCCAGACCGGACGGCCATCACCGAACGTGCTGCCAGCCACGTCGGCGCGGCCCGCCACCTCTCCAGCGGTCACCAGACGACGTTATCCGCTACGGCTCCAAGGGGCGCCGCCAGCCCCGCCTAGACGTTTGTCCTGTATTCACCGTCGGATCTGAACCGGCCGGGCGGCCGGCACGTGGTAAGCGCGGTGAGGCGGCGAGGGGGCGCTGTCCGCAGTGCGCTGCCGTGGGGAGGACTGTCGCGACGGCCTGAGCGGGGCAATGGGTGTCAGCCGAGCCCGTCAGCTGAGCTGACAGCGCCCGACCGTAGCCAGATCCGCGAGCGAGAAACCACCGTCCGTTCGGCCTAAATTCTTTTCATATCCCGAACGGGCGGTGGCTTTACGTTCACCTCAGCTGAACGGCCCCGGGTGGATCCCGATGATTCGTGACGAGCGGTCAAACGGTCAACTCTCTTGGCAGTCCGGGTTGGTACCGCCCTGCCATCGGCGGTGCTCAGCGGCATAGCGACACGCCTTTGACTCTGAGCACATCCTCGACGGCATCGTCGAGCCGGGTAATGCCCATGCGCCCAGACGTGACCGCCGTGGTGATGCTGGCGATTATGGCGTTCACGGTCGCGCCGGGGTCTGCGGTATTGAATAGCACCATGTCGGCGCCGGCCTCTATCGCGCGTGCCGCAGCCTGCGGTACTGCATAGCCGGCATCCTCGACGGCGAGGGCTGAAAGCGAGTCGGTCAGGATGAGGCCGCGGAATCCAAGCCGCTGCCGCAGTAGCCCGGTCACGGCAGACTCGGACAGGGATGCCGGAAGCCCGCCCGTCACGCCGGGAATGGAAGCGTTCCCCACCATGATGGCGGGCACGCCTGCTGCGATCGCTGCCTGGAACGGCCGCAATGACCCGGCTTCAAGCACAGATAGCGGCGGGACGGACGCTGGCCCGTAGTCCGTGTTGTAGCTGGCCTGACCCAGGCCAGGGAAGTGTTTCACGACCGGGATCACGCCCGCCCGAAGCAGGCCCTGAGCGAAGGCGAGCCCGTAGGCGGTCGCGATCGGGGCGCGGACGCTGAACGAGCGCGGCCCGTCCGGATGGGCGGCGTCGGGGCCCGGACTGTCCGACAGGTCGAGTACCGGCGCCAGGTCCATGGTCACGCCGGCCGCCCGCATCCGGCGTCCAACCTGCTCGGCCAGCGCGCGGACCTGGGCCACGCTCATCGTGACGGCCATGGTTCGCGGCCATGGCAGATTGCCCACCAGGTTGGCCATGCGCTGGACTTCGCCGCCTTCCTCGTCGGTCATGACAACCGGGGGGACGCCGTCCAGGGCAGCCCGCCGCAGGGCGGCCAGATCGGCGGGCATCCTCGACGGCGCATCGGAGCCGAACAAGATGATCCCCCCGACCCCGGAGGCGACCAGGGGCCGCACGGCGAGGACATCGTCCTCTTCGGCGGGCACGACGACGAGTTGAGCAGCCCGCCGTTCGAGGCTCCAGGTGCTGAGCAACGCGGCCGGAGCGCAACTGGGGCTAGCTGCTTGCGTGGGGGGCGGCCGCGCGGGACTGGCGGCTGGCGCCGCGCCGGCGCTGGCAGCGTCGCCCGCGCTATGATCCGGGACGCAACCGGATGATGCCGCCGCGACCGACGCGGCGATCATGGCCAGCCGCAGCGCTTTCAGCACGAAGAGTGCCCAGCGCCGATTTCCGTCACCTTGTTGATCTGGTAAGTAAGCGACACCGTGCCCGCAGTCGCGCCAGCGTCGGGGACGAGGTGGTAATCGAGCGTCCAGTCGGTGCACGTCTCACCTTGATTAACGCCATAATGACCGGCCTGATGGCTCTGGAACGAGACGTCGGCGCTAATGTCCCCGTTGGCACCATGCTGGATCCTGTCCACGGCGACCTGGCTGTCCTGGCTCGTTCTCAGATTCCCGGCCCAGGTCCGGTAAGGGTCGTTGGACGCCTGGAACGCGGCCGTATACGTGTCCCATGCCTGCTTGTAGTTCCGGGCATCGATCCCCCCGAAATAAGCGGCCATGGTAGTGGCGACACCGGCCGCGGCCGGGTCGGTGTTCACCGACGCGATCCCGATGGTCATCCCCTGCATGTTTACCTGCGTGGGCGGCGCAGCCGGGCTCGCCGACGTCGGAACCTCGGTTGGCGGAGCCTCGGTTGGCGGGATCGCTGTATGCGTGACGGCCGCGGCGTTCTGCTGGCCACCGCGGGGATGGCTTGCGGGGTGGCGGGTCAGGAACACCGCGGCCGCGGTTCCTCCTGCCCCCGCGATCAGCACGGCCAAGGCCACCGTGAGCAGCCGCGGGAAGACAGGACGGCGTGCCTTGCCGGCGGGCGTACCCCGCCACGGCGGCTCGGCGCCGGGCTGGACCGGGAGCGGCGGCAGCCGTCCCGGCCCTGCCGTGACCGTCGGCGCGTAGGCGGGCGGGCCAGGGCCTATCCGCACCAAGACGTCCGGGGGCTGTCCGCTTCCAGGCGCGGCGGCCTGAGCTGCGCTTTGCGGAATGGGATGCCCGCATTTGGTGCAAAAGCGCGTCGCCTGCCTGAGCTCGTGGCCGCATCGGCCACAGAACCGCTGCCCCTCCCTCATGGCTGGCCCCCCCGGGTCGCTAAGGTGATCAGCCGATCAAAACAAGCCTAACCCGGACATCTGGCAACCGGAAGAGGCGCACCGCTCAGTTCGGACCCGGGAGGTCGAAAAGTACGTTCACGTTCTTTGTCTGGGTGTAGGAGAGGATCTCCTCGAGGCTTTCCTCCCGGCCAACGCCGGAGTCCTTTAGCCCGCCGTACGGAGTGCCGGGGAAGTGCATCGAGACGTCGTTCACCCAGACGTACCCGGCCTCCACGTCGCGGGCGTATGCGTGCGCGGTCGCCAGGTCCCTGGTAAAGACGCTGGCGGTGAGCCCGAATGCGACATCATTCGAGATCCGCACCGCCTCGTCATAGTCCGAGAAGGGCAGCACGACAAGCACCGGGCCGAATATCTCCTCCCGCAGCAGCCGCGAATCCGCCGGGACATCGTCATAGAGGGTGGGCCGCAGGTAGAGGCCCGCGGAGAAATCCGGACCCTCGGGCGGCCTGCCCCCGGTAACGAGACGGAGGCCTTCTGCCCTGGCCACGTCGAGGTAACCGAGTACTTTCTCGTATTGCCTGCGATGCACTATGGCGCCGGTATCGGTGGTTTCCTTGCCCGGCGGCCCGGCGCGCATGGCCGACATCCGCTGGGCCAGCCGCTCGACGAATTGCTCGCGGACCGAGTGGTGCACGAGCAGCCGCGAGGTCGAGCCGCACGATTGGCCCTGCCAGGTGAAATTCATCCCTCGCAGGGCACCGTCGAGGGCGCGATCGAGATCCGCGTCAGGGAACACGACAATCGGGTTCTTGCCGCCGAGTTCGAGCGTGACGGTTTTAACCACGTGTGTTGCCGCGCGCGCCTGGATCGACCTGCCGATCGCCGCGGACCCGGTAAACGCTATGCGCCGGACATCAGGGTGGGTGACCAGCGCGTCTCCGGCTTCGGTCCCCAGACCCGTGACGATGTTCAGGACACCGGGAGGAAATACGTCCGTGGCCAGTTCTCCGACCCGCAGCGCGGATACCGAGGTGTGCTCGGACGGCTTGATCACGACGGTATTACCGGCGATAAGCGGCGCCGCGACCTTGGTGGCGAGGAACATCAGCGGGTGATTGAACGGAATGATGCGTCCCACGACGCCGAAGGGATGGCGAAGCGTGTAGTTGAGCCGCCCGTGTGCCACCGGGATGGTCTCGCCCCGCTGCTCAAGCGCGAGCCCGGCGAAGTAGCGGAGCTGGCCCGCGGCGATGCCGGCGTCCCTGCGCATCTCGCGGATCGGGCTTCCGTTGTCCGTCACGTCGAGCATCGCCAGCTCCTGGGCGTGCTCCTCGATCAGCGCGGCCAGCCGCTGCAGGCACGCGGCGCGTTCGAGCGGCGGCGTGGCCCACCAGGCCGGGAACGCAGTTCGCGCGGCGGCTACCGCGTGGTCCACGTCGGCGGCGTCGCCGCGCGGAAAGCGCGCGAACAGCTCGCCGGTTGCCGGGTTGCAGGCGTCGATCGAGGCGCCGCCGCGCGCTTCACGCAGCTGGCCGCCGAGGAGCATCCGGTATTGTGCCACGTCGTGGACCTCGAGCATGACGGCGATGATACGCGGCGGAGGTGGCGGGCCCGATGAGCGGACGGGATCTTGCGGGCAAAAGGATCCTGGTGACGGGCGCGGGCGGGGGCATCGGCCGGGCGATCGTCATCATGGCGCTCGCCCGCGGGGCGCGCGTGCTTGCGGTCGATCTCGACGCAGATCTGCTGGCCGAAACCGGCGAGCTCGCCAGGATCGGTGTCGCCGCGCCGGCCATCGCCGCCCGGGTTGCCGACGTGACGGACACCGATGCCGTGTCGGCGGCAGTGCGTCACGCCGAAGATGTGGTCGGCATTCCCGACGTCGTGGTGAACGCGGTCGGAGCGGTTGTCACCAAGCCGGTCCTGGACTGCACTATCGATTCCGGCGTGGCTTCACAAGATCATCGAGCGGTTGTAAGGTTACTTAGAGTCACCGTGAATCCCGGAACGACTACGGTCTGGTAACACTCCAGCCACGATGGCGAGTGAAGTCAAGCGTTTGATTCGTCGGCCTCCACCAGGTATGCCATGATTGTTGTTAAATAATCGAACAAGATGGCATGATAGCGACACCAGATCGGGTGATAACGATATGCGCGCAGTCTCTGCGAAGAGATACCTGATTGCCTCCCTCGCCGTATTGGCGGGTTGCTCGGTACTGGCCAGCTGCTCGTCCTCGGGCAGCGGCAGCAGCTCGGCTAGCAACAGCCCGAGCAGCACCACTTCCGCGGCCGCGACCTCAAGCGGCGGGCAGCAGCAGGCACAGGCGCTCGTGACGGCCGCGTCGCAACCCATCAATTGGTCGGCAATGGGCCCGTCGTTCCACGCCAAGCAGGATCTTCAGGGCAAGAACCTGACCTTCATCGGGGTCGGCCTGGAGTACCCGTTCGTGATCCAGGTGCTGGACGGGATCAAGGCCGCCGCTTCCATCTTCGGCATGAAGATCACCGCCGACGACGCGCAGGCATCCAGCGTCGTGGCCGCCCGCCAGATATCGCAGGCGGTTTCGCAAGGCACGTCGGCCATCGTGATCGAGGGGATCGACGCGGGCGCACTGCACGCCGCGATCGCGCAGGCGGCGGCCAAGCACATCCCGGTCGTCATCGGCGGGGACGCCGACACCGGATATCCGTCGGGCGACGAGCCCAAGGGCGTCTTCGGCAACGCCTCGGCGAGCTACTACAACGCTGGCCAGATGATGGCGGAGATCGCCGTCGCGCAGCAGGGGACGGTCCACGCGGTATTCATCACCTCCTCCGACCAGACCAACTCCCCGCCGGAATACTCGGGCTTCACCACGGAGCTGAAGACGCTGTGCAGCGCGTGCACGGTTACCTCGACGGACGTGCCGGAATCCGCCTGGGCGACCGGCGTGGGCCCGGCGACGACGACGGCGATCTCCAACCCCACCATCAACACCCTCGCCATACTCTTTGACGCCGAGCTGCCGCTTGCGCTGCCCAGCATCAGGTCCGCCGGGGCGCTGAGCCGGGTCAAGGTCGTGTCGTACAACGCCACCCTCCCGGGTCTGCAGTCACTGAAGCAGGGCAATCCGATGATCGGAGACCCGGGCGCCTCCAACATCTGGGACGGCTGGCAGCTGTTCGATCAGGTCCTGCGCGCCCTGAACGGGCTCCCGCCCGCTCGCGGCGAGCTCCCGAACCGCGCCTTCACCACGTCGAACGTCGGGTCGCTGACGCTGACCAACGACGCCTCGCTGGGGACGGCGTGGTTCTTGACCGGCGATCTCAAGACCGATTACATGCAGGAGTGGGGATTGTCCTCGTGAGGTACCCCGAGCCGTGACCCAGACGTGGTGAGTGCCGCGGCCGCTGCGCCAAAACCGCAGTCGCTGCTGGTGGTCGATGGAGTGAGCAAGTCGTTCCGCGGTCGGCGGGTGCTTGACGAGGTATCGCTGACCGTCGACCGCGGCGAACTGCTGGCGCTGGCGGGCCACAACGGCTCTGGGAAGTCGACGCTGGTCAAGATCCTGGCCGGCTACCACAGGCCGGATCCGGGTGGGGAGATCTTCCTCGACGCGAAGCCGCTTGAGGAGAACTTCCGCGGCGCTGCCTTCGTGCACCAGGACCTGGCCCTGGTCGACTCGGCCACCGTGCTCGAGAACATGTGCCTGGCCAGCTATCCCCAGCATCCGTGGGGCGGGATCGACTGGCGGCAGACTCGCCGCCAGGTCAGGTCCGCGCTCGCCCGGCTGGCAGTCGACGTGCCGATGGATGCGATGGCCGGCACGCTGGACCCGACCACGAAGGCCCTCGTCGCCATCGCGCGGGCTCTCGGCTCCCTGCAGGAGCACGGCCACGGCCTGCTCGTGCTTGACGAGCCGACCGCGTACCTGCCCGAGGACGGAGCCGACCGCCTCTTCGCGCTGATCAAGACGGTGTGCGAGCGCGGCTTCGGCGTCGTGCTCGTGACGCACAGCCTGAAGGACATCACCAACAGGACCGACAGCGTCGCCGTCCTGCGTGACGGCCAGTGCATCTACCACGGATCCAGCCGTGACCTCCCGATGTCCGAGCTCGTCGGCATGATCGTCGTCCAGGCGCTGGTGCCGCAGGCACACGATGGCGAGGCCGCGGCGGCAACGCAGGGTGCCGCCGCCGCGGGCGTCGCGCTGCGTGTCAGGGGCCTGGAAATAGGCAACGTGCGGATCGAGGAGCTCGACGTCGCCCGCGGCGAGGTCGTCGGCATCACGGGCCTGGTCGGCAGCGGCTACGCCGCTCCCCTCTACGCGATCTTCGACGGGCGCCACCGGGGCGCGCGGGGCGAGGCGGAGATCAACGGCACCGGTTTCGACCTGCGCAAGACCACGCCCGCGCAGATGGTCCGCAATGGCGTGGCGCTCATCCCCGCGGACCGACTGGCGCACGGCGGGATCCAGTCAGGCACGATCCGCGAGAACGCCACGCTGCTCAGCCTGGACCGCGTCAGGGGTCCCGGCTACCGGATCGGCCGGAGGGCGGAAGCGCAGTTCACGGCGGACATGATGAAGCGCCATGGCGTGGCGAACGCCGAGCCGAACAATAATCTCGAACAGCTGAGCGGCGGTAACCAGCAGAAGATGATCCTCGGCAAGTGGCTCGCGGCCGACCCGTCGATCCTGCTGCTCGACGAGCCGACCCACGGCATGGACGTGGGTGCCTGCCAGGCCGTCTACGGGATGATCCGGCAGGCATGCCGGAACGGGGTGAGCCCGGTGGTCGCGTCGGGCGACACGGACGTGCTGACCGAGCTCTGCGACCGGGTCGTGGTGATGCGCCGGGGGCGGGTCGTGGCGACCCTGGCCGGGTCGCAGGTCACCGAGGGAAACATCGTGGGAGCAGCCGGATTATGGACGTTGTCGAGTCCCGCGATGTACCGCCCGTGCGTAACAGGGGCCGCCGCTGGATCACCGCCGGCATCGGCGGCCACTTCCACGCCTACGCGCTGCTGGTGGCGTGGGCGATCGTCATCGTGGTGTTCTCGCTGCTGCGCCCGGCCGAATACTTCACCCGGGCCAACATCGACACGCTGATCAGCACGCAGGCGACCTTGCTGCTGCTGGCGATCGCGTTCATGGTCCCGATCATCATCGGCGACCTGGACTTGTCCGTGTCGGGGACGGCCGGCCTTTCGCTGACGCTGGTCGGCTACCTCAACGGCCTGCACAACTGGCCGATCGCGTGGGCGTCGGTCGTCGCCATCGCGGCGGCCGCCCTGGTCGGCCTGGTCAACGTCACGCTCGTGGTCGGGCTCGGTGTCAACGTCATCGTGACGACGCTCGGGGTGTACACGGTGCTCGTCGGCGTCTGCCTCGGGATCAGCGGTGCGCCGATCGGGAACGTCTCGGTCGGCTTCACCAACCTGGTCTCGCACAGCTTCCTCGGGCTGCAGGTCTCGTTCTGGATCGTGCTGGTGCTGTGCGCCGTGGTCTGGTACGTGCTCAGCCAGACCCCGCTCGGTCGGCGCATCTTCGTGACCGGAGCCAACCGGGAGGTCGCAAGGCTCTCCGGGCTGCGCGTGGCCGGCCTGCGCAGCCTGTGCCTGATGACCGCGGCGGTGCTCGGCGGATTGACCGGCGTCCTGATCGCCGGGGTGGAGGGATCATCGGATCCGACCACGGGTCCCTCCCTGCTCTTCCCCGCGCTGGCCGCGGTGTTCCTCGGCTCGACCGCGATCACGCCCGGGCGGTTCAACGTCTGGGGCACGGTGATCGCGGTCTACTTCCTGGTCTTCGGGGTCGCCGGCCTTGAGCAGGTCGGGTTGTCCGGGTGGATCTCGCAGGTGTTCAACGGCGCGGCCCTGGTGGTCGCCGTGACCCTGGCCAGGGTGACCGATCCGCGCCGCAGGAAATCCGCGCGCGGGGATGCGGTCCAGCGAGCCGGAGGAAGTGCATGACGCAAACAGCTAACGCAGCAGCCGAGGAGTTCTACCGGTCACGGGGTTTCGGCCGCCCGATCGGCTTCGGCGCGCGGCCTGCCATAGTCGTCGTGGACTTCATCAACGGCTTCACCGATCCGGCGCTGCCGTACGGCGCCGCGCTCGACGGCGAGATCAACGCGACCGGCCGGCTGCTTGACGCCGCCCGCGCGCACGGGGGAGTGCCCATCGTCTTCATCGTCACGGCCTACGAGCTGGACGACTTCAGCGATGCGGGGCTGTGGAAGGTGAAGCAAGCCGGGATCACATCGCTGCGTGCCGGTACCAGCGCCGTGGAGGTCGATCCCAGGATGGGCTGGCGGCCGGGCGACGAGCACCGCATCGCGAAGAAGTTCGCCTCGGCCTTCTTCGGCACGGACCTGGTGAGCCGGCTGAACGCGACGTCCGTCGACACCATCCTGCTGGCCGGGTGCGCGACGAGCGGGTGCGTGCGAGCGACGGCCGTCG
Organism: Streptosporangiaceae bacterium; assembly: GCA_050698735.1. GTDB lineage: Bacteria > Actinomycetota > Actinomycetes > Streptosporangiales > Streptosporangiaceae > Palsa-504. The sequence goes on from JBOHCG010000071.1 coordinate 10,602, forward strand.
ACGGATTGCAGAACGGGTACCGCGTGCAGGTGGTGCGGGAGGCCGTCGGGGACCGCGACGCCACGGCGCACGAGCGGAGCCTGATCGAGATGGACGCGAAATACGCCGACGTCATCTCGCTGGATGCGGCCGTGACCTACCTGGCGGGCCTGCCTGGCGGCACTGCATGACCGCCACTGAGCAGGCGACGGAGCCCCGGGAGGTCACCGGCGCGGACGTCGAGTTGCTGGCGCGGGAGTTCCGCGGTCCGCTGCTGCGCCGCGACGACCCGGGCTACGACGCGGCCCGGGTCATCTGGAACGCCATGCACGACCGTCGCCCCGCGCTGATAGCGCAGTGCACCGGGGTGGCCGACGTGGTCGCGATCGTGAGGTTCGCCCGCGACGGCGGCTGGCACCCTTCCATCCGCGGCGGCGGCCATGGCGCGCCCGGGTACGCGGTCTGCGACGGCGACATCATGATCGACATGTCCCGGATGAGGGGCGTGCGAGTCGATCCCCGGCGGCGGACGGCGCGGGTGGGCGCTGGTGCGACGTGGGGCGACTTCGATCGTGAGGCTCAGCTGTTCGGGCTCGCGGTTCCCGGCGGAACCGTCTCCACCACCGGGGTCGCCGGCCTGACGCTCGGCGGCGGCTACGGCTGGCTGACCCGCAAGCACGGCCTCACCCTCGACAGCCTGCTCTCGGTCGACCTGGTGACGGCCGACGGAAGCGCCATGGCCGTCAGCAAGGACTCCGACCCGAAGCTGTTCTGGGCCATCCGCGGCGGGGGCGGCAACTTCGGCGTCGTCACGTCGTTCGAGTTCGGCTTGCACGACGTCGGGCCCACGGTGCTGGGAGGGACGCTCGCGTGGCCCTTCGACCAGGCTCCCGAGGTATTGCGCACCTACCGGGATTTCGGCATCCAGGCGCCCGAGGAACTCGGGCTGAGCGCGTACCTCATGCACGCCCCCGCGTTCGCGCCCTTCCCCGCGGAACTCTGGGATCGGCCGGCCCTGCTGATGGTCGTCTGCTTCAACGGCCCGATCGAGGAAGGCGAGGCCCTGCTGCGGCCGCTGCGCGCGGCCGGCCGCCCCGCACTGGACCTGATCGGGCCCATTTCCTACACCGACCAGCAGCAGGTCCTCGAGGGGACCGGCGCCGCGCAGTTCGGGCACCGCAGTCACTGGAAGTCGGGCTACATCAAGAACCTCACCGACGCGGCCATCGACGCGTTCGTGGCGCAGGCCGGAAGGTCCACGTCCAAGCTCACGATCGCCGAGCTGAGCACGATCGACGGTGCGGCCAACCGGGTGGAGCCGGGCGAGACGTCGTGCGCGAAGCGCGGCGGGCGATGGAACCACGTGCAGATCACCTGCTGGGACGATCCCGGCGAGGACGCCGAGCAGGTTGCCTACGCCCGGTCCGTGGCCGGGGCGATGGCCAGCCACTACGACGGCGGCGTCTACGTGAACTTCCTCGACGTCGTGGACCAGGGACAGATCCCGCAGGCATACGAGGAAGGCGCGTGGTCGCGGCTGCGGGCCGCCAAGCGGCGGGTCGATCCGGCGAACATGTTCCGGCGCAACCAGAACATCCCTCCCGCGGATACGTAACTGCCCACCCAAGGATTTGATGGGAGTTCCACACCATGCCTGGTGACCCTGAGCTGATGGGACCGCCCTATACGTACTCGCCTATCGTCGAGCGGCCTGCCCTGCGCTGGCCCGGCGGGGCGAAGGTCGCGTTGTACGTGGCGCTGAACATAGAGCACTACTACATCGACCGGCCGGAGAAGAGCATCTCGCCGCAGACGGTTAACGCCGTCCCCGATCCCCTTAACTACGGGTGGCGGGATTACGGCGCCAGGGTCGGCATCTGGCGTCTGATCGAGTTGCTCGACGAGCACGGCATCGAACCGACCGTGATGCTCAACTCCGACGTCTGCACGCACTATCCGCAGATCATCCAGGCCGGGCTAGACCGCAACTGGTCGTGCTGGGTGGCGCACGGGAAGACAAATTCCATCCCGCACATCGGGCTGGGCGAGGACGAGGAGCGGTCCCTGCTCAACGAGACCGTCACCGCGATCGAGGCCGCTACCTCGGTCCGGCCCAGGGGATGGCTGGGCCCGGCGCTCACCGAGACCTTCAACACCCCGCGGCTGCTGCGCGATCTCGGGCTCGGCTACGTGCTCGACTGGTCCTGCGACGACCAGCCCTTCCCGCTCACCACCCCGGGCATGATCGGCATTCCCTACGACGTCGAGACCAACGACATCACCTCGTTCCTGGCCCGGGGCATGCAGGGGCCCGAGTATGAGCAGATGCTGCTTGACCAGCTTGAGCAGTTGCTGGCCGACGGCGAGGCCACCGGGAGGGTGATGTGCCTGGCCCTGCATTCCTTCATCATCGGCCAGCCGTTCCGGTTCAAGTACCTGAAGCGGGCTCTGGGACAAATCGCGACCGTCCCCGGGGTCTGGCTGACTACCACCGACGGCATCGCCGACCATTTCATGTCCACCCTCGGTCCCAGGTAACGGCGGATCATGCCCCACCAGGACCCAGCCGTCACCGGGCCGCTCTCCGGGATCACCGTCGTCGAGGTGGCCAATTTCATCGCCGGGCCATACGTCGCGATGCTCCTTGCCGACCTCGGCGCGGAGGTGGTCAAGCTTGAGGTGCCCGGCAGCGGAGACCCCTTCAGGGAGTGGGGCGAGGACCGGGGAGCCAGCCCGCAGTTCGCCGCCTTCAACCGCAACAAGCGCAGCGTCGAATGCGACCTCAAGAGCGACGCCGGCCGGCGGCTGCTGTCCCGGCTGCTTGACGGGGCCGACGTCCTGGTCGAGAACATGCGGCCGGGCAAGATGGCGGCGCTCGGCCTCGGGTACGACGAACTGCGCCGCTCCCATCCCCGGCTGGTCTACTGCTCGGTCACCGGGATGGGGCCGACCGGGCCGGCCAGCCAGCAGCCGGCGTACGACGCCATTGTCCAGGCGCGCAGCGGCCTGTGGAGCCTGTTCACCAACCGGGAGGCTCCCGAGGCGATCGGCCCGGCGCTCAGCGACCAGATAGCCGGCCTGTTCGGGGTCCAGGGCGTCCTCGCCGCGCTTGTGTACCGGGATCGGACCGGGCTCGGGCAGCGCGTCGAGGTGAGCATGCTCGGCGCCAGCGCGGCCTTCCTGACCGCGCCGATCGCCGAACACACGATGACCGGTACCGTGGACGGACCGTACACAAGGGCCCACCGCTCGCAGTCCTATGCGTTCGTGGCCAGGGACGGCCTCCCGCTCGCGGTCCACCTCTCCTCTCCGCGGAAGTTCTGGATAGGCCTGCTGACGACGGTCGGCGCGCTGCACCTGGCCGAGGACGACCGCTTCAAGGACAAATCCTCACGTGTGCTCCACTACGACGAACTGCGCGGGATCCTCGCCGAAATCTTCCTGACCAGGGATCGTGACGAATGGCTTGACCTGCTCTGGAGCCAGGATGTCCCGGCGGCGCCCATCCACGACGTGGCCGCGGCGCTCCGCGATCCGCAGGTCCTTGACCAGCACCTGCTCAGGGAGTTCGGCACCGGAACCGACGCGGTTACCCTGGTCGGCTGCCCGGTGACCTTCAGCGCCTCGCCCTGCCTGCGCGCCGAGCCCGTGCCGCCGCTTGGCTCCCACAACCGGCGGTACGGCCTGGCCAGCGGGGAGAACGTTCCGTGACGGTGCAGGCCATCGATATCCATGTCCATCTGTGGGACGAGGAGGCGCAGCGAGCCACCGGGCCGCGCGCCGCCCAGCTGTCGAAGTACTTCGGGATAGAGGGCGGCCCGGTCTCGGTCGACGCCCTGGCGGACCAGTACCGGGAGCGGTCGATGATGGCCGTGCTGATGAACACGACCGACGTGTCGGTCACCGGCCGCAGCCCGCTGCGCAACGACCACATCGCGGCCGCCGTCCGCTGCCACCCGGACGTCTTCGTCGGGTTCGGCGTGGTGGATCCGCCTCTCGGCCGGCTGGCGATCGACGAGGCCAGGCGCTGCCACGACGAGCTCGGCCTGACCGGAATCGGGGAGCTTAACCCGGGGCGGCAGCATTTCTATCCGAACGATCCGGACCACTACCCGCTCTGGGAGGCGCTGTCCGGCATGGGCATGCCGGTCCTGTTCCACACCGGAATGGCAGGATCGGGTGCCGGAGCCCGCGGCGGCGGCGGGGTCAAGCTGAAGTTCACCCGTCCGATCCCCTACCTGGACGACGTGGCCGCCGACTTCCCGGACCTGACGATCATCGGCGCCCACCCGGCCTGGCCCTACCAGGATGAAGCGCTGGCCGTGGCGAGGCACAAGGGGAACTACTTCATCGACCTGTCCGGATGGGCCCCGCGCTACTTTCCGCCCGCCCTGGTCGAGCAGAGCCGCTCCATCCTGCAGGACAAGGTCCTGTTCGGCACCGACTGGCCCGCGATCCCTGTCGACAGGTGGATGAGCGAGTTCGATGCGCTGCAGTTCCCCGAACCGGTGCGCAGGAAGATCTACCTGGACAACGCGCGAAAGGTGCTGGGCATCCCGTGACCGCCGGCGTCCCTGATCAGGTGGTCATCGCCATGACCGAGTATCTCGGCATCGGGGTCAGCGACCGGCACTGGCACTGCCGGCGCTGCGACTACGACCTGGGACCCGCGCGGCGCTCCTACAAGGAAGGATGCCTGATCGCGGAGCGTGACCCGACGGAGGTGCACCCGGCGATCGGGCCCGGCGCGGTATTCAACTTCTCCTTCGACCCCAAGCTGGTGCGGCTGCTCGAGTTCTACTGCCCGCGGTGCGCGACGCTGATCGAGACCGAGTACCTCCCGCCGGGTCACCCGCTCACCTGGGATATCGAGGTCGACGTGGACGCCCTGATCGAGCTGCGCGCCGAGATGAGCGACTGAGGGAGGCAGGCGATGCGCGAGATCGGGATCGATGTCGGCGGGACCTTCACGGACGTCTACTGCCAGGGCGCCAGTTCCCGGTTCAGCAGCGAGCCCGCGTTCGCCAAGGCGGATACGACCGACTTCGACCTGAAGCAGGGCGTGCTGACCGCGCTGGAAGAGCTCGCCTCGAAGCTGGGGCAGCCGCTGGAGGAGATGCTCGGTGACGCGGCCAAGATCGTCTACTCCACGACGGTGGGCACCAATGCGCTGCTCGAACGGAAGGGACCACGCCTGGGCGTCATCACCACCGCCGGCTTCGAGCACACCCTGGCGATCGGGCGCGGCAGGTCCTGGGCGGACGGCCTGTCCGTGGAAAAGCGGCTGGACCGGGCTCGCGCCAGCCGCCCGGCCCCGCTCGTTCCCCCGGCGCTCACGGCGACGGTGCACGAGCGGGTGACAAGCACCGGCCAGGTGCTGGTGCCGCTGGCCGACGACGACGCGCGCGGCAGCATCCGGCGCCTGGTCGACCAGGGCGTCCAGGGATTCGTCGTGAGCCTGCTCTACTCCTACGTCTACCCGGCCCACGAACAGCGCATCCGTCAGCTGATTCGCGAGGAATACCCGGAGGAGTGCCTGGGCCACTACCCGGTCATCCTGTCCTGCGAGGCATCGCCCGAGATGGGCGAGTACCGCAGGCTCACCACGTGCATCCTGGACGGCTTCCTGCGGATGATGACGGAAGAGCACCTGCTCGAGCTGTCCGAGGAACTGCTCGCGCGGGGCTACCGGCGGCCGCTGCTCGTGGCGAAGTGCACGGGCGGTGCGTCCTCGCTGTCGCGGACCCGTCCGATCCACCTCTACGGCAGCGGGCCGGTCGCGGGCATCACCGGCGGGCGCCGGCTGGCCACGCACTACGCGCTCGACAAGGTGATCGTCACCGACATGGGCGGCACGAGCTTCGACGTCGGCATCGTCACCGACGGCGCCACGTCGAGCTTCGACAGTGACCCGGTGATCGACCGGTGGCGCGTCCAGGTCCCGGTGATCGCGCACTGGTCGATCGGCGCCGGGGGAGGCAGCATCGCCGACGTCGCCGACGGCACCTTGAGGGTCGGCCCGCGCAGCGCGCACGCGATGCCGGGGCCGGCGTGCTACGGCCGGGGAGGGTACGAGCCCACCGTCACGGACGCGGATGTCGTCCTCGGCTACGTCGATCCGGATTACTTCCTCGGCGGCCGGTTCCTCATCGACGCCGGCCTGGCCGGCGAGGCCGTCCTCTCTCGCGTCGGTGAGCCGGCCGGGAAGAGCGCCGTAGAAGCGGCATGGGACATCAAGCGGCTCGTCGACGGGATCATGGGCCACGAGATCTACCGGCTGGCCGCGATGAACTCAGGCGTCGATCCGCGGGAGTTCGCGGCGCTCGTCTTCGGCGGCGCCGGCCCCGTGCACGCCGCGGGCTTCTGCGAGGCGGCGGACGTCTCCACCATCCTGGTGCCGTCGTTCGGCAGCGTCTCGGGCGCGTACGGGACGCTCGCGCTCCAGGTACAGCAGATCTACGAGATCTCGTTCATCGCGCGCGTGGCCCACGGCGCCGACGGCGGCTACCGGCCCGAGGCGGTCGGCGAAGTCAACGCGGCGGTCGCCTCCCTGATCGAAGCGGCGCGGCGCGACCTGCGTGACGAAGAGCTCGACACCGGCGAGGTGCGCTACGACGTCTACCTGCTCATGCGCTTCGGTCAGCAGCGCCACATGATGTCCGTCCCGCTGCCGCGGCCCGTCATCGGCGCGGAAGATCTTCCCGCGATCGCGGCGGAGTTCGCCAGGCACTACGCCGAGGCCTACGGGGCGGAGGCGGTGTTCCTCGAGGCGGGGATCGAGGCGGTCGGCGTGCGCGTGGAAGCGCACGTGGGCACCGGCCCGGCCGGGCGGATGCCAGCCGAGGCGCCATCGCCGGGCCCGCACCGCAAGGGCGCGCGCCCGGCGTACTGGGGTCCGGGGGAGGGCTGGGCCGACACGCCCGTGTACTGGCGGGACCGCCTGCCCGCCGACTGCCGCCTGCCCGGGCCCGTGCTTGTCGAGGCGGAGGACACCGTGTGCGTCGTGCCGCCGGGCTGGGACTACCGCATCGACGAGCAGCGGACCGGATGGATGACGAGGGCTGGAGCGGCGCAGTGGGCCATCTGAGAGACCGGATCGTATTGCGCGAGGGAAGGGTGTACGACCGCCACCCGTACGGGCGGGCGCCCGGCCGCGACCCCGAACTGCTCCGCCGGGGCATAGAGCCGCCGTCCGAGCTGGAGCTCGCGGGCATGGGCCGGCTCTCGGACGTCGAGCTCGAACTGTTCCACCACAAGATGTCGTGCATCGTCGAAGAAGGCCGCGAGGTCTACATGTCCCTGTCGATCTCAGAGGGCATCATCACCGGCGACATGAACTGCGGCATCCTGACCGCGGGCGGCGATCCCGCGGTCGTGGCCACGGGCATCTTCTTTCACAGCCTGCTGAACTACGGTCCGGTCAAGTACATCATGAAGTACTACGTCGGCGACGCGACGATGGGCCTGCGTGACGGCGACGTCTTCTTCTTCAACGACCCCGCGGCCGGCGGCGTCCACGCGCTTGACATGTTCGTCTCGACCCCGATCTTCGCGGCAGGGCAGCTTGTCGGCTGGGCGCAGGTCGGCGGGCACCAGGGCGAGTGCGGTTCGACCGCCCCCGGCGGGTTCAACCCGGCGGCCACCTCGCGGTGGGAGGAAGGCCTGCACGTGCAGGCCATGCGGATCGGCGAGCGCTGGCAGCTGCGGCGCGACCTGTTCGAGTTCCTCCAGGCCTCGGTCCGCAACCCGTTCGTCTTCGCGTCGGACCTGAAGGCCAGGGTCGCCACCTGCAAGCGGATCTGCGAACGGGTGCAGCGCGAGGCGGAGCGCCGGTCGCCCCAGGCGGTGGCGGGCGGGCTGCGGAAGATCCTCGCCGTGACCGCCGAGCGTGCCCGTGACCGGCTGCGCAGGGTGCCCGACGGCATCTACCGCCATGTGCTGTTCAACGACGGGGTCGGCACGGCCCCGGGCCTGGTCCGCCTTCCCACCACCGTGGTGAAGGAAGGCGATCGGATGACGGTCCTCGTCCAGGGCGCCTCGCCGGAAAACTGGGCCGGGCCGCAGCACTCCACGTGGCACCTCATGCGGGCCGCGATGGGCGTCTACCTCTTCACCTATTTCTTCCGCGGCCTCCCGCCGAACATCGGATGTTTCGACCCGATCGAGGTACTCGTCGAGGGGCCGTCGATCGCCAACTGCACCGAGGAGATCGCCAAGGCGGAGGGCACCACGCCGGCCGCGATGCACGTGCAGAACCTGCACGTGATCGGCTCGAAGATGCTCTACGCCGCGGGAGAGTACGACGGCGTGTGCGCGCCGTTCGCCCGCAGCCCGATGACGTACGTCTACGCCGGCACCAACCAGTACGGCTACCGGGTCGCCAACGTCGTGGGGCACGAGAACGGTGCGGGCCAGGGGGCGCGTCACGACGCCGACGGCCTGGACGCCTGCGGCTTCTACTGGGCCTCGGTCACCGACATCGGCGAGGTGGAAGAGGCCGACGCGCGGATGCCCGTGATGACGCTGAGCCGGACGATCGACAGGGACTTCCACGGGTTCGGCCGCTACCGCGGCGGCGCTCCGTGCGTCCAGACCAGCATGGCACCGGAGGCGGGCTGCCAGATGACGTCGAAGGGCGGCGCCGAGCGGGTAAGCCACAGCCCTGGGCTGTTCGGCGGCTACGCGGCGCCGCCCAACCCGAGGTTCGTCATCCGCGACACCGACGTGATGAGCTCGCTGGCGGCGGGCCAGCTTGCCGGTGACATGGCCAGGTACGCGCTCGCCACCGCCCAGCAGGTACACGGCAGGTACGAGCTTGAGTCCGCCTCTCAGGACACCCAGGATTTCAGCCGCGGTGACCTGTTCATCTCCAGCACCGGCGGCGGAGGCGGCTACGGCGACGTGCTTGAGCGCCGCCCGGAGGACGTCGTGGCCGACCTGCGGGCCGGCCGCATTTCCGACGGGGTGGCACGCAGCGTCTACCGCGTCGTCTACGACGCAGGCAGCCTGGAGGTCGACGCCGCCGCGACGCAGGCAGCCCGGGCCGACGAGCGCCGCGCCCGGCTGCAACGCGGCCTGCCGTTCGAGGAGTTCATCGGCCGGTGGCTGGGGCGGCGCCCGCCGGCCGAGGAACTGCGCTACTACGGCGACTGGCCCGAGCCCGGCGTGGAGCACTACGCGAGACCGTTCTGGGGGCTGCTGGGACCGGCGGCAGGCGATGGCTGAGTTCCTCCCGCTCGCCCACCGTTTCGCCGCGGCACTCGAGCAGGTGCCGGCCGACGAGGCCGAGCGCGACGCCGCGGCCGCGGTGCACGCGATCACCTCGGCCGCGAGGCGGTTCGGCTGGTCGCTGACCGTGACTCACTGGGATCTCGGCGTCGAGGCCGAGGCCCTCGGCGCCGAGCTCGCTGTTGATCCGTCGGGGACGTCGGTGACGGCGCGCCGACCCGGCAC
>JBOHCG010000072.1:0-19976 GCA_050698735.1 Streptosporangiaceae bacterium
GGGGTCAGCGAGCCGGGAGGCCGGGGCTCGGCGCCAGGGGTCAGCCAGCCGGGAGGCCGGGGCTCGGCGCCAGGGGTCAGCGAGGCGGGGCGCGGGAGGCTGGCGACAGCCGTCCGCGGGCCGGGAGCGGAGGGCGCGGCGGCGGGGGTTCGCGGGAGGGTTAGCTCAGGGGAGGCAGCAGGCCCATACGGTCGCGGACGGCGGCCATGGTCTGGCCGGCGACCTGGCGAGCCCGTGCGGCGCCGTGCGCAAGCAGGCGGTCCAGGCCGGGCTCGTCGGCGAGTATCTGCTGCGTCTTGTGCTTGATCGGGGCGAAGGTGGCGACCACGACCTCGGCGAGGTCCCGCTTGAAGCCGCCGTAGCCGGTGCCGGCGTACTTGGCCTCCAGGGTGGCGACGGGCTCGCCGGACAGCGCCGAGTAGATCCGCAGCAGGTTGGTCACGCCGGGCTTCGCCTCGGGGTCGGCGCGGACGTCGGAGCCCGGATCGGTGACGGCGCGGGCGATCTTCCTGCGGATCGCGTCCGGCTCGTCGAGGACGTCGACGATGCCCTGCGGCGAGGAGGACGACTTGCTCATCTTGGCGGTCGGGTCCTGCAGGTCGTAGATCTTGGCGACGTCGGCGAGGATGTAGGGCTGCGGCGGCACGAACGTCTGCCCGAACCTGTGGTTGAACCGCTGGGCCAGCGTGCGGCTCAGCTCCAGGTGCTGCCGCTGGTCCTCGCCCACGGGCACCTGGTCGGCCTGGTAGAGCAGGATGTCGGCGGCCTGCAGGATCGGGTAGGTGAACAGGCCGACGGACGCCTGGTCGTTACCCTCCTTGGCCGACTTGTCCTTGAACTGGGTCATCCGGCTCGCCTCGCCGAACCCGGTCATGCAGCCGAGGATCCAGGCCAGCTCGGTGTGCTCGGCCACGTGGCTCTGCACGAACAGCGTGCACCTGTCCGGGTCGAGCCCGGCGCCGAGCAGCTGGGCGGCGGCGATCTGAGTCCGATTCCTCAGCAGCGCGGGATCCTGCGGCACCGTGATCGCGTGCAGGTCAACCACGCAGTAGAAGGCGTCGTAGCTGTCCTGCAGCGCCACCCACTGCCGTAGCGCGCCGAGGTAGTTGCCGAGGTGGAAGGAGTCGGCGGTGGGCTGGATGCCGGAGAGGACGCGGAGCTTCGGCGACGGCGCGGACATGCGCAGGAGTCTAGCGGCGGTCGCGGGGCGGGCCGGAATCGGCGACGACCACCTCGACCCGCTGGAATTCCTTCAGGTCCGAGTAGCCGGCCGTGGCCATCGTGCGGCGCAGCGCGCCCATCAGGTTCATCGAGCCGTCCGGCACGGTGGACGGGCCGTGCAGGATCTGCTCGAGCGTGCCGATCGTGCCTACCCGGACCCTGGCGCCCCTCGGCAGCTCGGTGTGGTTGGCCTCGTTGCCCCAGTGGTAGCCGTGGCCGGGAGCCTCGCTCGCCCGGGCGAGCGGCGAGCCGACCATGACCGCGTCGGCGCCGATGGACAGGGCCTTGGCGATATCGCCGCTGCTCGTCATCGACCCGTCGGCGATCACGTGCACGTAGCGGCCGCCGGACTCGTCAAGATAGTCGCGGCGGGCCGCGGCCACGTCGGCGATCGCGGTGGCCATCGGCACCGCCACGCCGAGCACGGTCACCGTGGTATGACCTGAGCCGCCGCCGAAGCCGACGAGCACGCCCGCGGCGCCGGTGCGCATCAGGTGCAGCGCGGCGGTATACGTGGCGCAGCCGCCGACCACCACGGGGACGTCGAGCTCGTAGATGAACTGCTTGAGGTTCAGCGGCTCGGCCCGGCCGGAGACGTGCTCGGCCGAGACCGTGGTGCCGCGGATCACGAAGATGTCCACGCCGGCGTCCACGACCGCCTTGGCGTACTTGGCGGTGCGCTGCGGCGACAGGCTGGCCGCGGTGGTGACCCCGGCGCGGGCGATCTCCTCGATCCTGCGGCCGATCAGGTCCTCGGAGATCGGCTCGGCGTACATGGCCTGAAGGCGCCCGGTGACCGCCTGCTCCTCGAGCTCGCTGACCTCGGCTAGCAGCGGCTCGGGGTCCTCGTAGCGTGTCCAGAGACCCTCGAGGTCGAGCACGGCGAGCCCGCCGAGCCGGCCGATCTCGATGGCCGTGGCGGGCGAGACCACGCTGTCCATCGGGCAGGCCATCAGCGGCAGCTCGAACCGGTAGGCGTCGATCTGCCAGGCGATCGAGACCTCCTCGGGGTCCCGGGTGCGGCGCGCGGGCACGATGCCGATCTCGCCCAGCGAGTACGCCCTCCTGCCGGTCTTGCCGCGGCCTATCTCCACATCACTCAAGGCTGTGTCTCCCGGCTCAAGGCTGTGTCTCCCGGCTCAAGGCTGTGTCTCCCGGCTCAAGGCTGTGTCCCGTCCCGTCCGGCGCGGCCGCCGTAGTTGGGGGCCTCGACGGTCATCTGCACGTCGTGCGGATGACTCTCGGTCAGGCCGGCCGCGGTGATCTGGATGAACCGGGCCTGCTGCAGGTCGGCGATGGTGCGCGCGCCGCAGTAGCCCATCGCCGCGCGCAGGCCGCCGATAAGCTGCCCGGCCACGGCCGCGAGCGGGCCGCGGTAGGGCACCTGGCCCTCGATGCCCTCGGGCACGAGCTTGTCCTCGCGCAGCACGTCGTCCTGGAAGTACCGGTCCTTGGAGTAGGAGCGGCCGCGCTCCCTGTTCCGCATCGCGCCGAGCGAGCCCATGCCGCGGTAGAGCTTGTACTGCTTGCCGTTGATGAAGACGACCTCGCCCGGGCTCTCCTCGCAGCCGGCCAGCAGGCTGCCGAGCATCACGGTGTCGGCGCCCGCGGCGATGGCCTTAGCGATATCGCCTGAGTACTGCAGGCCGCCGTCGCCGATCACAGGAACCCCGGCCGGCCGTGCCGCCTGCGCCACCTCGTAGATCGCGGTTACCTGCGGCACGCCCACGCCGGTCACCACCCGGGTGGTGCAGATGGAGCCGGGACCGACGCCGACCTTGATGCCGTCCGCACCGGCGTCAAGCAGGGCCTGGGCGCCCGCCCTCGTGGCCACGTTGCCGCCGATCACCTCGGTGTCGGAGTTGGCCTTGACCTGCGCGACCATGTCCAGCACGGCCTGGGAGTGGCCGTGCGCGGTGTCCACCACGAGGAAGTCCACGCCGGCCTCGGTCAGCGCCTGCGCGCGGAGCTTGGCGTCCTCGCCGACGCCCACCGCGGCACCGACGACGAGCCTGCCCGCGGCGTCCTTGGTGGCGTGCGGGAACTTCTCGCTCTTGGTGAAGTCCTTCACCGTGATCAGCCCGCGGAGCCGGCCGGCCTGGTCGACCAGCGGCAGCTTCTCCACCTTGTGCTGGGCCAGCAGCCGCAGCGCCTCCTCGGGCGCCACCCCGACCTGGGCGGTCACCAGCGGCATCGGCGTCATCACCTCGATCACCCGGCGGGCGTGATCGGTCTCGAACCGGATGTCCCTGTTGGTGACGATGCCGAGCAGCACGCCATCTGGGCTTGTCACCGGCACGCCGGAGATCCGGTACCTGCCGCATAGCCCTTCCACGTCCGCGATCGTGGCGTCGGGACCGCAGGTCACCGGGTCGGTAATCATGCCGGCCTCGGACCGCTTGACCATGTCCACCTGCTGCGCCTGCTCCTCGACGGACAGGTTCCTGTGCAGCACGCCGACGCCGCCCTGTCGGGCCATGGCGATCGCCATCCTGGCCTCGGTGACGGTGTCCATGGACGCCGACACGAGCGGGATGCGCAGCCGGTAACGGCGGGTGATCCTGGTGGTGGTGTCCGCCTCGCTCGGCAGCACGCCGGAGTACGCGGGCAGCAGCAGCACGTCGTCGAAGGTCAGCCCGGGAGGGCCGAACTTGTCTTCGGGTCCTGGGCGTACTTGATCAGTCATGACACCTTCACCAGGAGTGGCAGCGGGGATGCGTCTATCCTAGTGAACGCGGATGAGGCCCGGGTTCGGATCCGAACCCGGGCCTCATAACTGTGACTCTTAGTGCGGGTGGCTGTGGCCGTGGCCCGCAGCCTCGGGCTCCTTCTCCTCCGGCTTCTCGACGACCAGGGTCTCCGTGGTCAGCAGCATGCCGGCGATTGACGCCGCGTTCTGAACCGCGGACCTGGTCACCTTGACCGGGTCGATGATGCCCTGGGCCATCAGGTCGCCGTACTCGCCGCTCGCCGCGTTGTAGCCGTGCCCGGCGGGCAGCGTCGCGATCTTGGCCACGACGACAGAGCCCTCCTGGCCGGCGTTCAGCGCGATCCAGCGGGCCGGCTCGGACAGGGCGCGCTTGACCACGCGCACGCCGGTGGCCTCGTCGCCGGTGCGGCCGAGGTCGTCAAGCTCCTCGGCCAGGTGCACCAGGCTGCTGCCGCCGCCGGCGATGATGCCCTCCTCGATGGCGGCCCTGGTGGCGGAGATGGCGTCCTCGAGGCGGTGCTTCTTCTCCTTGAGCTCCACCTCGGTGGCGGCACCGACCTTGAGCACGCAGACGCCGCCGGACAGCTTGGCCAGCCGCTCCTGCAGCTTCTCGCGGTCCCAGTCGGAGTCGGTGTTCTCGATCTCGGTGCGGATCTGCCTGATCCTGTCCTCGATCGCGGCCTTGTCGCCGCCCCCGTCGATGATCGTGGTGTCGTCCTTGGTGACGACGATCCGGCGGGCGCGGCCGAGGCTGTCGAGATCGACCGACTCCAGCTTGATGCCGAGTTCCTCGCTGACCACGGTGCCGCCGGTCAGGATCGCCATGTCGGCGAGCATCGCCTTGCGGCGGTCACCGAAACCGGGCGCCTTCACGGCCACCACGTTCAGCAGGCCACGCAGCTTGTTCACCACGATGGTGGCGAGCGCCTCGCCCTCCACGTCCTCGGCGACCACCAGCAGCGGCCTCTTGACCTGCGCGATCTTCTCAAGCAGCGGCAGGAAGTCGGCCATCGAGGAGATCTTGGCCTGGTGCACGAGCACGTAGGCGTCCTCGAGTACGGCCTCGAGGCGCTCGGGGTCGGTGATGAAGTACGGGGAGATGTATCCCTTGTCGAACTGGAGGCCCTCGGTGAACTCCAGCTCCAGGCCCATCGTGGGCGATTCCTCGACGGTGATGACACCGTCTTTGCCCACCTTGCTGAACGCCTCGGCGATCAGCTCGCCGATCTTGGCGTCCTGCGCGGAGATCGTCGCCACGTGGGCGATCTCGGTCTGCTCCTCGACCTCGCGGGCCGACTTGAGCAGCCGGTCGGAAACCTCGGCGGCGGCGGCGTCGATGCCGCGCTTGAGGTCCATCGGGTTGGCGCCGGCCGCGACCGAGCGCAGCCCGTGGTGCACCATCGCCTGGGCCAGGACGGTGGCCGTCGTGGTGCCGTCCCCGGCGACGTCGTTGGTCTTGGTCGCGACCTCCTTGGCGAGCTGGGCACCAAGGTTCTCGTACGGGTTCTCCAGCTCCACCTCCTTGGCGACGGTCACGCCATCGTTGGTGATGGTGGGGGCGCCCCACTTCTTGTCGATTACGACGTTGCGGCCGCGCGGGCCCAGCGTCACCTTCACGGTGTCGGCGAGCTTGTTGACGCCGCGCTCAAGCGAGCGTCGGGCGTCCTCGTCGAACTCCAGGATCTTGGGCATTGACTACCTCAACCTACGGTTGGATTCAAGTTCTCATGAGTTCGTGGGGCAGGACTGGCGTCCTGCCCCACGAACCGCAGAATTACTACTTCTCGATGACGGCGAGCACGTCGCGCGCGGAGAGCACCAGGTACTCCTCGCCCGCGTACTTGACCTCGGTGCCGCCATACTTGCTGTAGAGGACCACGTCGCCGACCTTCACGTCGATCGGCACGCGCTTGCTTCCCGCGTCGTCAAAGCGACCCGGGCCCACCGCGAGGACCTCGCCCTCCTGGGGCTTCTCCTTTGCGGTGTCCGGGATCACCAGGCCGGATGCCGTGGTCTGCTCGGCCTCGAGCGTGCGGACCACAATCCGGTCTTCGAGCGGCTTGATTACTACCTTGGTGGCGGTCGTCACGATCTGACCTCCCCCTCCGGAAAGGCTAATGGTGAGTTACTGGAGACGGCGAGCGCGGCTGCCTGTCGTCGCGGGTCCAGACTGCCTCGTCGCGTTAGCACTCTACACTAGGGAGTGCTAATCGAGAACACTAGCCGGAGCAACCGGAGTCGTCAAACTCGCCGGGCCGGAACGCGAGTTAGGGTGTGCGGTATGGCCCAGGTGATCACGGCGCGAGCCCACGCAGAGGAAATGGACGCGGCGGACCCGCTGGCCGGCTACCGCGAGCGGTTCCTGCTGGAGGATCCGGCGCTCGTCTACCTGAACGGCAACTCGCTCGGCCCGCTGCCGCGGGCCACCATCCGGCGGCTGCAGACGATGATCGGTGATGAATGGGGCACCGCGCTGGCCAGGTCGTGGGACCATTGGGTGGACCTGCCCGAGCGGGCGGGCAACCTGGTCGGCCAGCTCACCGGCGCCTCGCCCGGGCAGGTCCTCGTCACCGACAACACGACGGTGAACCTGTACAAGCTGGCCAGCGCGGCGCTGGACGCGCGGCCCGGACGGCACGTGATCGTCACCGACCACGACAACTTCCCCAGCGACCGCTACGTGCTCGAGGGGATCGCGGCGCAGCGCGGCGCGGAGCTGCGGATGCTGTCCACCGACATCAACGAGGGCCTCGATCCGGACCTCGTGCGCGCCGCGGTGGACGAGGACACGGCCCTGGTCAGCCTCTCGCACGTGGCGTACCGCAGCGGCGCGCTCGCCGACATGCCCGCGATCACCGAGATCGTGCACGAGGCGGGCGCGCTGATGCTCTGGGACCTGTGCCATTCCGTCGGCACCGTGCCGATCGAGCTCGACGCGAGCGACGTGGATCTGGCGGTCGGCTGCACCTACAAGTACCTGAACGCGGGCCCCGGCGCGCCGGCCTTCCTCTACGTCGCGGCCCGGCTGCGGGAGGTGCTGCGGCAGCCGATATGGGGCTGGTTCTCCCAGCGCGACCAGTTCGCCATGGGACCCAGGTACGACCCCGCCGGTGGTATCGCCAAGTTCATGACGGGCACGCCGCCGATCCTGGCCACCGCCGCGGTGGAGGAGGGCGTCGGGCTGCTGCTCGAGGCGGGCATGGCGGAGATCCGCGCCAAGAGCGTCCTGCTGAGCGAGTACCTGATCGAGCTCGGCGACGCGTGGCTGCAGCCGCTCGGCTGCACGCTCGCCAGCCCGCGCGAGGCGGGCCGGCGCGGCGGCCACGTCACCTTCTGCCACCCGGAGGCCGAGCGGATCGTCGCGCAGCTAGCGGCGCAGGACATCATCGCCGACTACCGCACCCCGGACCGGTTCCGGCTCGGGCTGGCCCCGCTCACCACCCGGTTCGCCGACATGTGGACCGCGGCGCAGGCCGCCCGCGACATCATCGCGCAGAAGCGGTACGCCAGCCATGGCTGAAGTCGACTCCGCTGGGGCCGGCGCTGAGCGGGTCACCTACTCCAGCTACCTGGGGCTTGACCAGCTGCTCGGGGCGCAGCAGCCCAGGTCGGGCGAGCACGACGAGATGCTGTTCATCGTCATCCACCAGATCTACGAGCTGTGGTTCAAGCAGCTGCTGCACGAGCTCGGCAGGCTGCAGTCGCTGCTGGAGTCCGGCGAGACCACGCACGCGATGCGCACGCTGCGCCGGACGCTGGCCATCTTGAAGATCGTCGTCGCGCAGCTCGACGTGCTCGAGACGATGACGCCGACCCAGTTCACCAGCTTCCGTGACGCGCTCGGCACCTCGAGCGGCTTCCAGTCCGCCCAGTTCCGCGAGCTGGAGGCGGTGCTCGGCCGGCGGGACCCGATGATGGTCGCGCAGTACGCCGACGGCAGCGGCGAGCGGCAGCGGATCCAGGCCGCGATGTCGCGCCCCAGCCTGTTCGACTCCTTCGCCGGTTACCTCGCCGACCAGGGCTACGACGTCCCCGCGGAAATCCGCCACCGCGATTTCAGCCGGCCCATCGAGGCGTCGGCCGGGATGCAGCAGGCGCTGAAGAAGGTCTACGACGACGACACCGACGCGGCCGCGGTGTGCGAGCTCCTCGTCGACCTCGACGAGGGCATCCAGGAGTGGCGGTACCACCACGTCAAGATGGTCGAGCGGACGATCGGCGGCAGGAGCGGCACCGGCGGCTCGGCCGGCGCCGCCTACCTCAGCAGCACCGTGGGCAAGCCGACCTTCCCCGACCTGTGGGCAATGCGGAGCCTGGGGTGAGTGGGACTGGTGTGGCGGGGCTATGGCGAGCGGAGCCAGCAATGCGGAGCTTGGGGTGAGGGGCGTAAGTTCGCGAAGCGCCAGCCACGGCTTTGGCAGGCTTCGCGGATCGCGGGGCGGGAGAAGTAGCCGAGGAGGATGACGTTGTCGGTGCCTACGACGGCCAGGCCGCGGGTCCAGATCCGGCCGCGGCGGACCTTGACGAAGCTGAGCTCGTCTCCCCACTGGCGGGACAGCGCGGACACCTTGCCACCATGCCGCAGGTACCTGATCTCGTCCGCGCTGACCTGCAGGCGCCCGGGACGCAGCAGCATCGCGACCCAGGCCCGCAGGATCAGCGCGAGGATCGCGGCGAAGATCACCACGACGGCCACCCGGCCCGACGTGCCGGAGGCGCCGGCCACGCCACGGTCAAGCGCCACCGCGAAGGCGAGGGTCAGGATGCCGTACAGGGCGCTGACCTGCGCCCGGCTCTCGGTGACCACGGCTGCCCCAAGGGCGCCTGGATCCGGGGCGCTCCCCGGGGCTGGCCCGCTCATGCGGGCATGGTACTGCTGATGCCGACCCCGCCCGCCCGTAGCGAACCGGAGTCGGTTTCGCTGGTCTGGGCCGCGCAGGCGAGGGTCGGAGTGCGGCTCCAGAGCGCGCCTGCCCGCGAGGAGGCCGAGGCGGTGATATGGCCCGCCATCTGGGAAGCGACGAGTAGCGCCCTTGGCGAGGGAGACTGGCGGCCGTCTATGAGCTGGCTTGACGTCATCGAACTGCTTGAGGACTAGGCGCAACCAACCTCCGGGCCCGTAGGTATTCATGGCAAGGGCATCGGGTAAGGAGGCGGGTCGCAGTGGATCGCGAGGAGTTTGCCAGCTTCTACGCCGCCAGCTTCCACCGGCTGGTCGGTCAGCTCTCCGCCATGACCAGGGATCGCGGCGAGGCGCAGGACGCCGTTCAGGAGGCGTTCGTCCGCGCCTGGGCGCATCGCGGCAAGATCGACGGAAAAGGGTCGCCCGAGGCGTGGGTACGCGTGACCGCGTGGCGGATCGCGGTCTCCCGGTGGCGGCGCGCCCGTGAGGGCATGCGGCTGATGCTGCTGACGGTCCGGTCCGAGTCGACCGCGGGGCCCGACCCGGACCGGGTTGCGTTCGTCGACGCCCTGCGCCAGGTGCCCGCCGAGCAGCGCCGTGCGCTGGTCCTCTACCACCTGTGCGACCTGACGGTCGAGCAGATCGCCGCCGAGACCGGCGTGCGGCCAGGGACCGTCAAGGCGCGGCTGGCCCGCGGCCGGGCCGCCCTCGCGCCCTATCTGCGCGAGATGGCCGCGCCGGTAATCGAGAAATGACCCAAGGAGACCTCAGTGTCTGATCTGACAAGCGAACTACAGCGGGTGGCGGATGATGCCGCCAGCCGGGCCCGGCCGATCGCGGCCAAGGCCGTCATCCAGGAGGGCGACCGCAGACGCCGGCGCGCCATCGCGGGGCGGTACGCCGGCGGCCTGTCGGCGGCCGGCGTCGTCGCGGCCGCGGCTCTCACGGTGACCACGCTGGTCCCGTCCGGCAGTCCGCACGGCCGGCCGGCTGGCCTGCCTGCCGGTCACCAGCCCGCCGCCGCGCTGGCGGCCTGGACGGTCGTCAAGCAGGCCGACGGCACGGTGTCCGTCACCATCCGCGAGTTCCGCGACCCCGCCGGACTGCAAGCCAGGCTCCGCGCGGATGGCGTGCCTGCCAGCGCCATTTTCTACCCGGGCGAGCTGCCGCGCGGCGTGCCGTTCAGCCGGCTGTTCGACGTCCCAGGCAACCCGTGCCAGCCGTTCAGCGGCGGGCAAGGTCGGCTGCTGAAGGTGGTGCGAGGCCCGCGGCCCAAGCCGCTCACCGAGAATTCCACTATCTCGGTCATCTATCCTTCCTCGCTGCCCAGCGGCGCTGGCGTCCAGTTCATCTCCACCACCAACGTGGGTTACCAGAACACGACGGACCAGCGCCACGCGCTCGGCGTCTGGCTGGTGCAGGCAAGCCCGGGGTGCACGGGAAGCTGAGTCGCGGAACCGGGGCGCGCACCACCGCTCGTTCGGCCAAAAAAATGGGGAGAAGTGGCGGCGGCGGGGACTAGGCCTGCGGCGGGATCGCGGCGGCCAGGGAGGCGCCCTGGGAGGGCACCAGGGGTTCGGGGAGGTCGGCGGGGGCGTCGACGGTGGCCAGTTCGACGCGGTTCCTGCCCTGGCGCTTGGCCAGGTACAGGGCCGCGTCGGCCAGGCGCTCCAGGCGGTCCTGCGTGCTGGCGTGATCGGGGAAGGCGGCCACGCCGATGGAGGCGGTGACGTCGACGTCCGTGCCGGGCAGGGAGATCTCGGCGATCGCGGTGCGGATGCGCTCGGCGATCGTGAGCGCGTCGGCGATCTCGGTGTCGGGCAGCAGGATCGCGAACTCCTCGCCGCCGTTGCGGCCCGCGAAGTCCTGGGCGCGCAGCACGGCGCGCAGCACGGCGCCGACGTTCGCCAGCACCTGGTCCCCCACGGCGTGCCCGCGCTTGTCGTTGATCTGCTTGAAGTGGTCCAGGTCGATGAGCAGCAGCGCGAGCGGCGCCTGCGTGGTGCAGGCCTGCGCGACCGTGCGCTTGAGCGCGTCGGTGACGGCGCGCTTGTTCGGCAGCCCGGTGAGGCCGTCGGTCGCGGCGCGGATCTCGGCGACCGCGAGGTTTCTGAGGTTGGCAAGGACGGGTGCCGCCTGGCTGACGGACTCGCGGATCTGCTCTTCCTCGGCGTCGGTGTAGGGCGTCGGCCGGCTGAGCAGCACGGAGCCGATGACCTCGCCGCCGACGGTGAGCGGGACGCAGGAGGAGGCGCCGGGCACCCTGGCGCATATCGAGCAGGACAGGAGGGATGCCTGGCCGTCGTCTTCACGGTGCGTTCGGCCTGAGCGCAGCGCGAGGCATGACCGCGGCTCGGCGCCACGCAGGGTTCCGACCAGGGGGGAACCGCTGGGGAGCGGGGTGACCGCCTCCAGGCGGTCCGCGCTGTTGTTCCTGTTGAGGACCACGGCGGTGGTCGCGGTGAGGATGCGCTCGAGGTGACCGCGCAGCAGCCGTTGCGCCTCGTCCTCGTCGTTCGCGATCTGCAGCGTGTCGGCGAACTCGGCCTGTTCCTGGCCGGGCGCGAGGCTGCGGCGGATCCGGCGGATCCCGTACGCCAGGATGACGACGCCGATCGCGATGCCTGCCGCCCCGGCGCCCGCGATGAACGCGATGGTCCGTTGCGAGCTGGCGTCCGCGTCCGCCTTGTCGGCGCCTCCGTCGTTCTCTTCCCTGCCGAACAGGCGGCTCAGGTGATTGCTGACCGGCTGGTAGGCGGCGGTCACCTGGGCGGCCAGTGCCGGGTTCGGCCCGTTTCCCGTCATCGCGGGCGGGCTGAGCAGGTCGCGGACCGTGTTCCACTGCCGGAGGAACAGCTCGATGTCGTTGTGCTCGGCCAGGGGGTCATCGGCGTGCAGGCTTCGCAGCGTAAAGAGCTCGGCGTCGATCGTGGGGAACAGGCTGGTGTAGAGCTCGCCGAGCTGGGCGGCCCTGGTCGCGGGCGCGGCGGCGGTCAGTGCCGCCTCGCCGGTGGCGTACGCGGCGTCCATGTTCCGCGCCAGCTGGCCGGTCGTGGTCGAGGTGGTGAGTTCATCGCCGGCGATTGTATTTCCAAGGCTGCTGGCCGCATGGGTGCCTGCAATGCCAAGCGCGGCCATCGCGACCACGACGAGCACAAGCGCGATGCATCCCATCACGAGGGAGCTGCTCGCAGCCTTGGCAATCGTCCGCATTCCGCACTACCTACCCGGCCTGGCCAGCCGTTACGCATTTATCATGCTCGATCATATAGGAAAGTGGCCGGTATAGGAGAATGCCTGCGGTTGGGGCGTTGCATTTCATGAAATTCACGCTTTGGGATGACTGAGGCATTTCGGGGTGCGACCATGATCATGGGTCGTTTTGGGCTCTATTTGCCCGTTTCTGTCCACGATCATGAAACAGGCCCGCGCCTTGGGTGCGCGGCTATTCCCACTCGATGGTGGCGGGGGGCTTGCTCGTCACGTCCAGGACGACGCGGTTGATCTCGGGGATCTCGTTGGTGACGCGGGTGGAGATCCGCGCGAGGACCTCGTCGGGGAGCCGGGCCCAGTCCGCGGTCATGGCGTCCTCGCTGGTCACCGGGCGGAGCACGAGCGGGTGGCCGTAGCTCCTTCCGTCGCCCTGCACGCCGACCGAGCGCACGTCCGCGAGCAGCACCACCGGGCACTGCCAGACAAGCTCGTCGAGCCCGGCGGCCGACATCTCCTCGCGCACGATGGCGTCGGCCTCGCGCAGGACCGCCAGCCGGGCGGCGGTCACCTCGCCGATGATCCTGATCGCGAGCCCGGGGCCGGGGAACGGCTGGCGGCGGATGATCGCCTGCGGCAGGCCGAGCTCCTCCCCCACCCGCCGTACCTCGTCCTTGAACAGCGAGCGCAGCGGCTCCACCAGGCGGAACTTCAGGTCCTCCGGCAGGCCGCCGACGTTGTGGTGGGACTTGATGTTGGCGGTGCCGGTGCCGCCGCCCGACTCGACCACGTCCGGGTACAGCGTGCCCTGGACGAGGAACTCCCGCGCCCCGCCGTGCTGGCCGGCCTCGTCGGTGATCTCCCTGGCCGCGCGCTCGAACGCGCGGATGAACTCCCGGCCGATGACCTTGCGCTTGTGCTCCGGGTCGGTCACGCCGGCCAGCGCGTCGCCGAACTCCTTGGCCTCGTTCGCCACCTTGAGCCTTACTCCGGTGGCGGCCACGAAGTCCTGCTCGACCTGTTCGGCCTCGCCCTTGCGCAGCAGGCCGTGGTCGACGAACACGCAGGTGAGCCGGTCGCCGATGGCGCGCTGCACGAGGGCGGCGGCGACCGCGGAGTCCACGCCGCCGGACAGGCCGCAGATCGCCCTGCCGTCGCCGACCTGCTCGCGGATCGACTGGACCTGGTCCTCGACGATGTTCAGCATCGTCCAGGACGGGCGGCAGCCGGCCAGCTCGAGGAACCTGGCGAGGATGCGGGTGCCGTGCTCGGTGTGCATCACCTCGGGGTGGAACTGGACGCCGAACAGGCGTTTCCTTGCGTCCTCGATCGCGGCGACGGGCGTGGCCCTGGTTCTCGCGGTCACGGCGAAACCGGGCGGCGCCTTGGTGGCGGTGTCGCCGTGGGACATCCACACCTTTTGTCGTGTCGGGGTCCCTGACAGCAGGCGGCCGTTTTCGGACTCCAGTGCGGTCGCGCCGTACTCGGCGGCGCCGGTGCGCTCGACGGTGCCGCCGAGGCCGGCGACCATCAGCTGGAAGCCGTAGCAGATGCCGAGGACGGGCAGGCCCGCCTGGAACAGGGCCACCGGCGCGGGCGGGGCGCCATCGGCGTAGACCGAGGACGGGCCGCCGGACAAGATGATCGCCTTGGGGCGTTTGGCCAGCATCTCGCCGGTGGACATCGTGGCGGGGACGATCTGCGAGTAGACGTGGCACTCGCGCACCCTGCGCGCGATCAGCTGGGCGTACTGCGCGCCGAAGTCGACCACGAGAACTGTGTCGAATCCTGCGGGCACGCTAACCGCCTTCCACTCCGGAAGTGTCCGAGTCTAGCCGCGCGGACCCGGCGGCAACCGGCGACGCTGGCGGGGCTGGCTTGTCCGGAGGGGCTGGCTTGTCCGGCGGGGCTGGCTTGTCCGGCGGGGCTGGCTTGTCCGGCGGGTTGCCGGAGACGCGGAGGCGGGCGATGCGCCGGCCGTCCAGTTCGGTCACGGTGATCGTGTGCCCGGCGATCTGCACGCTGTCGCCGACCGACGGCAGGTCGCCGAGCGCGGCCAGCACGTAGCCCGCGGCGGTCTCATAGTGGCCCTCCGGCAGCTCGACGCCGGTCTGCTCGGTGAACTCGTCCAGGTTGAGCAGGCCGTCCACGTCTATCTCGCCGCCGCGTAGCTTGGTCGCCTGGTCCTGCTGGTTGTCGTATTCGTCCCTGATGTCGCCGATCAGCTCCTCGACCAGGTCCTCCAGCGTGACGATGCCCGCGGTGCCGCCGTAGTCGTCGACGACGATGGCCAGGTGGGCGCGCTCCCGCCGCATCTCGGACAGCGAGGACAGCACGGTCTTGCTGATCGGCAGGAACTTCACCGGGCGGCTGATCCGGCCGACCGGAACGCTGCGACTGGCAACGCCCGGTCCGAGCAGGTCCCTGACGTGCACGAAGCCGATCACGTTGTCATAGGTCTGCTGGTAGACCGGCAGCCGCGAATGCGGGACGTTCACGGCGGTGGAGGCGGCGGCCGATATCGGCGTCTCCGCGTCGAGGAAGACCACCTCGGTACGCGGCACGAGCACCTCGCGGATCTGCCGCTTGCCCGCGTCGAAGACCTCGCCGACGATGTGCCGCTCGTCCGGGCTGAGCGCCTGGGCGCCGGTGACGAGGTCGCGCAGTTCCTGCTCGGTCATGGCCTGGCGGCCGATCCTCGGATCGCCGCCGAGGATCGCGACCAGCATGTTGGTCGACTTGGCAAGCAGCCAGACGACCGGGCGGGCCAGCGACGCGATCCGGTCGACTACCGGCGCGGCGAGCAGCGAGAGCCTGACCGCGCGCTGCAGGCCGATCCGCTTGGGGGCCAGCTCGCCGAGGATCAGGCTGACGAACGTGATGCAGATCGTCACCACGACGAACGCGACCGTGCTCGCCCAGTCCGCCGACAGGTGCTGCTGCCTGACCAGCCACGACTTGAGGAAGCCCGCCAGGGTGGCGGCACCGTAGGCGCCGGAGACCAGGGTGGCCAGGGTGACGCCGATCTGCACGGAGGAGAAGAACCTATTCGGGTCGCTCGCCAGCCGCGCCGCCCGCTGGCCGCGCCTGCCGCGCTTGGCCAGCGCCCTGATCTGGCCCTCGCGCAGCGAGACCAGGGCCATCTCGGATGCGGAGAAGAACCCCCCGATGCACACGATGACCAGGACGACGATGATGTCCAGGACAACCTTGGTCATTTAATGCCTGCCGCTCGCCTGTGTGCTGGCCAGTCTAGACGGGATAACGTATGGGTCCCGTGGGCACGGATTCAAACTCGCCGGCCGAGCCTGGCTCGTCGGTGTGGATCTCCAGCGGTCGGCTGGCCGACGGCCGCGAGATCATCTACTTCGACGAGTCGCCTGGCCTGGGCCGCGCGCTGGCCCGTGACACCAGGCCGCTGCCGCCGCTGCCGCCAGGCCCGCCCGGGCCGATCGGGTCACCCGAGCAGGGGATCCGCTGGGACCCGCTGAACGGCGAGTGGGTGGTGATCGCGGCCGCCCGCCAGGACCGCACCTTCCTGCCGCCGGCCGACCAGTGCCCGCTGGACCCGTCCAGGCCGGGGCGGCCCACCGAGATCCCCGCCGATAGCTACGACGTGGTGGTGTTCGAGAACAGGTTCCCCTCGCTGCGAGAGCCGCTCGGGCGCTGCGAGGTCATCTGCTTCACTTCTGACCACGACTCGTCGTTCGCCGCGCTGAGCCCGCGGCGCGTCCGTACCGTGTTCGAGGCCTGGGCGGACCGGACGCAGGCGCTGGCCGCGCTGCCGGAGACCAGGCAGGTGTACTGCTTCGAAAACCGGGGCGAGGAGATCGGCGTCACGCTGCACCATCCGCACGGGCAGATCTACGCGTTCCCGTTCGTCACGCCGCGCACCGAGCGGATGGTCGCGCAGGCCCTGCGGTATGAGGGGGGCAACCTGTTCGACGGGCTCGTGGCGGCCGAGCTTTCTGCCGGGGTGCGGGTGGTGGCCCGCAACGAGCACTGGGTCGCGTTCGTGCCGCAGGCGGCGCGCTGGCCGTACGAGGTCCGGATCTTCCCTGTCACCCGGGTGCCCGACCTGCCCGCGACCGGGGCGGCGGCGCGGGACGCGTTCGGGCCGTTGTACCTGGACGTGCTGCGTCGGTTCGACGGGCTGTTCGGCAGGCCCGCGCCGTATATCGCCGCCTGGCACCAGGCCCCGGTGCGGGACGAGGCGGCGCGCCGGCAGTTCGCGGCGCACCTTCAGGTACTGTCGGTCCGGCGGGCGGCCGACAAGCTCAAGTACCTCGCGGGCACCGAATCGGGGATGGGCGTGTGGATCAACGACATCGCCCCCGAGGAGGCCGCGGAACGGCTCAGGGAGGCCCGATGCCGGATATGAGCAGAGTGCTGGTGACCGGCGGGGCCGGGTACATCGGCAGCGTGGTCGCCGCGCAGCTTGTCGCGGCCGGGCACGACGTCACCGTGCTCGACGACCTGTCCACCGGGCACGCGGACGCGGTGCCGGCCGGCGCCGCGTTCGTCAAGGGCACGCTGCGCGAGGCCGCGGCGCCGGTGCTGGCCGACGGCATCGAGAGGGTGCTGCACTTCGCGGCCAGCTCACTGGTCGGCGAGTCGGTCGCGAACCCGGCCAAGTACTGGTCGAACAACCTGGGCGGCACGCTGGCGCTGCTTGAGGCGATGCGTTCGACGGGGGTCCGAGCGATCGTGTTCTCCTCTTCCGCGGCCGTCTACGGCGACCCGGAGCGCACGCCGATCGCCGAGACCGATCCCACCCGGCCGGCCAGCCCCTACGGCGAGACGAAGATCGCCGTGGACACCGCGCTCACCGAGTTCGCCAGGATGCACGGGTTCGGCGCGGTCAGCCTGCGCTACTTCAACGTGGCCGGCGCGTACCGGGCCGCCGACGGCAGCTGGTTCGGCGAGCGGCACAACCCGGAGACCCACCTCATCCCGACCGTGCTCGCCGCGGCCGGGCGCGGCCCGCACCCCAGCGTGCGGATCTTCGGCGACGACTACCCCACCCTGGACGGTACCTGCATCCGCGACTACATCCACGTCGGCGACCTGGCGGACGCGCACCTGCGGGCGCTTGATGCCTGCCGGCCGGGCCGACACCAGGTGTACAACCTCGGCAACGGGGCCGGCTTCTCGGTCTGCGAGGTTATCGACATGTGCCGCCAGGTCACCGGGCGCGACATCGGGACCGAGGTGGCCCCGCGCAGGCCGGGCGATCCGGCGGTGCTTGTTGCCTCGTCGGAGCGGATCGCCGCGGAGCTCGGCTGGCATCCGGTCAGCGACCTGCGCGCCATGGTCGCCGATGCCTGGGAGTTCACCCGTTCCCGCGAGCCGCTGTGATTCCGGCTCGCGGGGCGCGCTCTTTGTTCGAGTCGCGCTTCGGTGCGGCGCCGGCCGGCGTATGGCTGGCGCCCGGCCGGGCCAACCTGATGGGCGAGCACACCGACTACAACGACGGCTGGGTGCTGCCGTTCGCGCTCGGCCAGGTGACCGCCGTGGCCGCGGCACCGCGCGCCGACCGGCGGCTCGTGCTGTGCTCCAGGCAGCAGCCCGGGCTCGAGGTGGACGCCGCGCTTGAGGACCTGGTGCCGGGCGCGGTGACCGGCTGGGGCGCCTACCCGTGCGGCGTGGCCTGGGCGCTGCGGGCGGCGGGGCACGATATCCCCGGCGCCAGCATCGCCATCGACTCCGACGTGCCCGCGGGCGCCGGGCTGTCCTCGTCGGCCGCGCTGGAGTGCGCGACCGCGCTGGCGCTGACCGAGCTCGGCGGTTCTGCGCTCGTGCCGCGCCGGGAGCTGGCCGCGATCGCCCGGCGGGCGGAGAACGGATTCGTCGGGGTGCCGTCCGGGATCATGGACCAGTCCGCGTCGCTGCTGTGCCGCGCCGGGCACGCGCTGCTGCTCGACTGCCTGTCGCTGGAGAGCTCCCAGGTGCCGTTCGATCCGGGCCTGGCGGGCGCGCGGGTGGTGCTGATCGACACGCGGGCCACGCACGCGCTGACCGGCGGGGAGTACGCGCGGCGGCGGGCCGAGTGCGAGGAGGCGACCCGGCTGCTCGGCATCCCGTCGCTGCGGGCGGTGACGGACCCGGCGGCGGTCGGCCGGCTCGCCGATCCGGTGCTGCGCCGCCGCGCCCGGCACGTGGTCACCGACGACAACCGGGTGCTGCAGGTCGTCGCCCTGCTGCGGGATGGGGCTGGCTCGGACGCGGCGGACGCGTACCGCGAGATCGGGCGGCTGCTGACCCAGGCGCACGAGTCGCTGCGCGACGACTTCGAGGTCTCCTGGCCTGAGGCGGACGCGGCGGTGGACGCGGCGGTGGCGGCCGGAGCGTTCGGCGCCCGGATGATCGGCGGCGGCTTCGGCGGCTCGGTGCTGGTACTGGCAGGGCCTGGCAGCCGGGCCCGGGCCGCGGTCAGCGAGGCGTTCGCCGGGCGCGGGTGGACGGCGCCGGAGTTCCTCGACGCCACCGCCTCCGACGGCGCGCGCCGCGTGGCCTAGGCCGTCGCCGCTGACGTAGCCGGCGTAGGCGACGCCCGCGCGGGCGAGGTACAGGCTCGAGGCGAAGGCGAGCACCTGACGGAGGTCGGCCATGCTCCTTCTTAGTCGCCGCGAATTAATAAGAGTGCGTTTTGACTCAGTGCCCGTTACGCTTGTGGTATGGCCGTCGCCGGGGACGTGGAGGAGGAACTCGCCGCGGAGTTCGCGGCCTTGTTCCCGCACCTGGATGAGCGGCAGCGGCGGCTGGCGATGGGGGCGAGGGCGCGCTCGCTGGGCCACGGCGGGATCACGGTGGTGGCCCGCGCCGCGGGGGTGAACGCGGTGACGGTCTCGCGGGGCGTGACGGAGCTGGAAGCCGGTGGCGAGCCGCTGCGGCGGGCGCGGCGGGCTGGCGGGGGCCGCAAGGACATCACCCAGACCGACATGGGGCTGCTGCCGGCGCTGCTGGCGCTGGTGGACCCGGCCGCGCGGGGCGACCCGGAGTCGCCGCTGCGCTGGACGGTCAAGTCGACCCGCACCCTGGCCGGCGAGCTGGCCCGGCAGGGGCACCAGGTGTCGGACCGGACCGTGGCCAGGCTGCTGGCCGCGGAGGGCTTCAGCCTGCAGGGCAACGCCAAGCAGGTGGAAGGGAACCAGCACCCGGACCGGGACGCCCAGTTCCGGTACATCAATGCCCAGGCCAGCGGGCACCAGGCGGCCGGGCAGCCGGTGATCAGCGTGGACGCCAAGAAGAAGGAGAACGTCGGCAACTTCAAGAACGGCGGCCGGGAATGGCGGCCGGCCGGGCAGCCCGAGCGGGTGAACGTGCACGACTTCAAGGACAAGGAGCTGGGCAAGGTCACCCCGTACGGGGTGTATGACGTGGGCGCGAACGCCGGCTGGGTCAGCGTGGGCACCGATCATGACACCGCCGCGTTCGCGGTCCAGGCGATCCGCACCTGGTGGCAGAACGCCGGCCAGCCCGCCTACCCCGCTGCCACGCGGCTGCTGATCTGCGCCGACGGCGGCGGCTCCAACGGCTACCGCACCCGGCTGTGGAAGGCCGAACTGGCGGCGCTGGCCGCCCAGACCGGGCTGGAGATCACCGTCTGCCACTTCCCGCCCGGCACCTCCAAGTGGAACAAGATCGAGCACCGGCTGTTCAGCCACATCTCGATGAACTGGCGCGGCCGGCCGCTGACCAGCCACGAGGTCATCGTCAGCCTGATCGCCGGCACCCGGACCGCGACCGGGCTGACCGTCCAGGCGGCCCTGGACCAGGGCGAGTACCCCAAGGGCATCAAGATCAGCGACAAGGCGATGCGGGACCTGGAGACCAGTTCCATCCAGCGCCACGGGTTCCACGGGGAGTGGAACTATACCCTCCCGCCGGCACGCTCGCCGCGAACCAGCGTGTTATTAATTCGCGGCCCCT
>JBOHCG010000073.1:0-19874 GCA_050698735.1 Streptosporangiaceae bacterium
GATGTAGCTCATGACGTGCTTGATGCGGGTGTAGTCCTCGAAGCCGTACATGGACAGGTCCTTGCCGTAGCCGGAGTGCTTGAACCCGCCGTGCGGCATCTCGGCGACGATCGGGATGTGGGTGTTGATCCACACCGCGCCGAAGTCCAGCCGCTTGGCCATCCGCATGGCGCGGCCGTGGTCCTTGGTCCAGACGCTGGAGGCCAGGCCGTACTGGACGCCGTTGGCCCAGCGGACGGCCTCCTCCTCGTCGGTGAACTGCTGGACGGTGATGACCGGGCCGAAGACCTCGTCCTGGATCATCTCGTCGTCCTGGTTCAGGCCGGCTACCACGGTCGGGGCGTAGAAATACCCGCGCGACCCGACCCGGTGGCCGCCGGCGACCACCTCGGCGTGGGCGGGCGTGCGCCCGATGAAGCCCTCGACACGGGCCAGTTGGTTGGCGTTGTTCAGCGGGCCGAAGTACGCGTCGGGCTCGTCCAGGCCGCCGGTCTTGGTGTTGCGCGCCTGCTCGGCCAGGGCCGCGGTCAGGTCGGGCGCGACGCCGGGGGCGGCCAGCACGCGGGTGGCCGCGGTGCAGTCCTGGCCGGCGTTGAAGTAGCCAGCGCCGGCGATGCCCGCGGCCGCGCTCTCGATGTCCGCGTCGTCGAAGACCACGACAGGTGCCTTGCCGCCGAGCTCGAGGTGCACGCGCTTGAGGTCGTCGGCGGCCGCGCGGGCGACCTCCATGCCGGCCCGCACCGAGCCGGTGATCGACACCATGCTCGGCGTGGGGTGCGAGACCAGGTCACGGCCGGTGTCGCGGTCGCCGCAGATCACGTTGAACACGCCGGGCGGCAGGAACTCGGCCGCTATCTCGGCCAGCAGCAGCGTGGACGCGGGGGTGGTGTCGGACGGCTTGAGCACGACCGCGTTGCCCGCCGCGATGGCCGGTGCGAACTTCCAGACCGCCATCATCATCGGGTAGTTCCAGGGTGTCACCTGGGCGCACACGCCGATGGGCTCGCGCCGGATCATCGAGGTGTGGTCCTTCATGTACTCGCCAGCGCTGCGGCCTTCGAGCACCCGGGCGGCGCCGGCGAAGAACCTGATCTGGTCTACCGCGGGCGGGATCTCCTCGGACCTGGTCAGGGCGACCGGCTTGCCGGTGTTGCGGGTCTCCGCCTCGATGATCTCGTCGGCCCGCGCCTCGATCGCGTCGGCGATCCGGAACAGGGCCAGGCTGCGCTCGGACGGGGTGGCGTCCCGCCAGCCCGCGAACGCGCTGGCCGCGGCCTGCATCGCGGCGTCCACGTCCTGGCGGCCGGATATCGGTGCCTGGGCGTAGACCTCGCCGGTGCTCGGGTCGACCACGTCGCTGGTGCGCCCGTCGGCAGTGTCGGTGTACTTACCGTTGACGAAGTTCTGCAGCCTGCGATCGGTCATCCCGGGCCTCCATTCGCTGGAGCGTCTTCTTTGCGACGAGCTTCGCAGAGCTAGACTATCTCCACAAGCGATTCAGTTGCTATCTTTACTTATACCTACGAAATCAGTTGATGCCGTAGGCAGGCCTGACTCTAACCCCCAGGAGGCCGCATGGCGCACAGCCCTAGGACGCTCCCTGCGGCCCATGCCCCCGGCGGCGTCGTACCCGACGCCGTCTCCAAGCAGATCATCGAGCAGCTGCAGGAGGACGGCCGGCGGTCCTACGCCGCGATCGGCAAGGCGGTGGGGCTCTCCGAGGCGGCCGTCAGGCAGCGCGTCCAGCGGCTGCAGGAGACCGGCGTCATGCAGATCGTGGCGGTCACCGACCCGCTGACGCTGGGATTCCGGCGGCAGGCCATGATCGCGATCAAGAGCGACGGCGACCTGGACAAGGTGGCGAGCCAGCTGGCCGACATGGAGGAAATCGACTACGTGGTCATCACGGCCGGCTCGTTCGACCTGCTGGCCGAGGTGGTCTGCGAGGACGATGACCAACTGCTCGAGATCCTGGGGCGGGTGCGCGCCGTCACGTCCGTGACAAGCACGGAGACGTTCGTGTACCTCAGGCTCCGCAAGCAAACCTACTCATGGGGAACGAGATGACATCCTCTTTCGACGCCATTGCCGACAGTCAGGAAGCGGCCAAGCGCAATCTCTGGCTGCACTTCACCCGGATGGGCAGCTACGCCGACAGCGAGGTCCCCGTAATCGTCCGCGGCGAGGGCGTCTACGTGTTCGACCAGCACGGCAAGCGCTACCTGGACGGGCTGTCCGGTCTTTTCGTCAGCCAGGTCGGGCACGGCCGCCGGGAGATCGCGGAGGCGGCCGCGCGGCAGGCGGGCGAGCTCGCCTACTTCCCGCTGTGGTCCTACGCCCACCCGCGGGCCATCGAGCTGGCCGCCAGGCTGGCCGACATGGCGCCGGGCACGCTGAACAGGGTGTTCTTCACCACCAGCGGCTCGGAGGCGGTCGAGTCGGCGTGGAAGCTCGCCAAGCAGTACTTCAAGCTGACCGGCGAGCCCGCCAGGTACAAGGTGATCAGCCGGGAGATCGCCTATCACGGCACGTCGATGGGCGCGCTGGCGATCACCGGCCTGGCCGACATCAAGATCCCGTTCGAGCCGCTGCCGCCGGGAGGCGTCCGGGTGCCGAACACCAACTTCTACCGGGCACCCGACTTCGTGGCGACGGACGAGGTGGCGTTCGGCCGGTGGGCGGCGGACGAGATCGAGCGGGCGATCCTGCGCGAGGGCCCGGCCTCGGTCGCGGCGGTCTACCTCGAGCCGGTGCAGAACTCCGGCGGCTGCTTCCCGCCGCCGCCCGGCTACTTCGAGCGGGTCAGGGAGATCTGCGACCGCTACGGCGTGCTGCTCGTCTCGGACGAGGTGATCTGCGCGTTCGGGCGGCTCGGGTACTACTTCGGCTGCGAGCGGTACGGCTACCAGCCGGACATCATCACCTTCGCCAAGGGCCTGACCTCCGGGTACTCGCCACTCGGCGGGATGCTCGTCAGCGACGCGCTGATGGAGCCGTTCAACTCGGGCCCGGCCAGCTTCCTGCACGGCATCACGTTCGCCGGCCACCCGGTGTCGGCCGCGGTGGCGATGGCCAACCTGGACATCTTCGAGAAGGAAGACCTGCCAGGCAACGTCCGGGCGAACGAGGCCGGGTTCCGCGCCACCCTGGAGAAGCTGAACGACCTGCCGATCGTCGGCGACATCCGCGGTGCCGGGTACTTCTACGGCATCGAGATGGTCAAGGACAAGGTCACCCGCGAGACGTTCACCGACGAGGAGTCCGAGCGGCTGCTGCGCGGCTTCCTCTCGCACGCGCTGTTCGACGCCGGGCTGGTCTGCCGCGCCGACGACCGCGGCGACCCGGTCATCCAGCTGGCGCCGCCGCTGACCTGCGGCCAGGAGCACTTCGACGAGATGGAGCGCATCCTGCGCGCCGTCCTGACCGAGGCCTGGCAGCGCCTTTAGCGCGGTGGTACCGGGGTTCCGGGGGGCCTTCCCTCCGGAACCGCGGTCCTTGACGTCAATCCCGACCCGGAGGACTTCAGCGGCCACACCAGCATCACCGTGACCCAGTACCACGCGGTGGGCGCCGACCCGGTCAACCCCGCCACCGGCGCCACGTGGTCGAAGAACCCGCCGTTCTCGTCGTGCACCACGAACAGCACCGTCTGCGCCCACACGGCCGGGTTCGACACCAGCGTGGAGAGCACGCTGTGCACGAGGTACTCCCCGTAGCCGGGCGGCGCGGCGGGGTGCTCGCACTGCGCGAGCGGCGGCACGATCCACGACACCGCCGGCAGCCTGTTCCACCGGACGTCAGCCGCGAAGTCGTCGGGGAAGTGCGGGGTGAGCCCGCGGCCCACCAGTTCGACGCCTGTGACGGAGAACGGGTCGGTGAACGCCTTGAAGTACGGCAGCGGGCTCAGCGCAAGCTCGCCGAGCCTGTCGTTGTAGACCTTCCAGCTCACCCCGGCGGCCTGCAGCCGTTCCGGCATCGTCGGGAAGGTCAGCTTGCCGTACTCGGCGACCCTGTTGCCGAACGTCTCGACCACCGGTCCGCCCGCCGCCCCGTCCGGGTCGTGACCACGTGCTCGATGTCGCTCAGGCTCGCCGATACGTTTACCCCCGCCGCCGTGGCGGCCGCCTCGTCCACCAGCCTGGCCTGTGCGCCGGTTAGCCCGCTCACGGCCACCTCCCGTCGGATATGTCAGGGCACAAGGGATACGGTCGTCGGCATGGACGTTCTCGTGGTTGGGGCCGGGGTCAACGGGCTGACGACCGGGATCTGCCTGGCCGAGGCCGGGCTCAGCGTGATGATCAGGACGGATGCCCCGCCCGAGCGGACTACCTCGGTGGCCGCGGGCGCGGTCTGGGGCCCGGTCAAGGTGGGCCCGCCCGAGCGGGTCATGCGCTGGGGCCAGGCGGGGCTCGAGGCGCTGACCAAGCTCGCCGCCGAGCCCGGCACCGGGGTGCGGATGGCGACCGGCCGGGAGATCAGCCGCGGGTCCAGCGAGCCGCACTACTGGACCAGTCTGCTGCCTGGCCTGCGCCTGTGCGAGCGGGCCGAACTGCCTGACGGCTTTACCAGCGGCTGGCACTACACCACCCCGCTCGCCACCATGCCCGTCTACCTTGACTACCTGCGCGCCAGGTTCGAGCGGGCCGGCGGCACGATCAAGATGTCGTCGGTCGGCTCGCTCGCCGAACTGGAAGGCGCGGCGCCCGTGGTGGTCAACTGCTCCGGCGTGGCCGCCCATGACCTGGTGCCGGACCCGGAGGTGGCACCGATCCGCGGCCAGGTCGTGCTGGTCGAGAACCCGGGCATCGAGGAGTTCCTGATCGACAGGGACGAGGAGCCGCCCTGGATCGTCTACATGTTCCCCCATGGTGACACCGTCCTGCTCGGCGGCACCAACGACGAGGGCAACTGGGATCAAAACCCTCAAACCCATATAGCAGAACGAATAGTGGCTCAGTGTTCGGCCATCGAACCCCGGCTGCGTGGCGCGCCGGTCATCGGGCACCGGGTCGGCCTGCGCCCGTACCGGCCAGAGGTCCGGCTGGAATCCGAGCCGTTCGGCGCGGGCGTGCTGTGGCACAACTACGGTCACGGCGGCGCGGGCATCTCGCTGTCCTGGGGCTGCGCCACCGAGGTCACCGAGGCCGTGCTGCGCGGCCGCTAGCCGTCCAGCCGGGCCACCAGCTTGGCGGGGGCGATGACACGGTAGGCGTCCTGGCAGAGCTCGGCGATCTCGGCCCAGTCGGGATCCGGGTCGAGCCGGACGCCAAGCCAGCCGCGGCCGCCGACGTAAGGCGGCCGGAAGAAGCGCTCGGGCGCGGACGCGGTGAGCTCGTGCTGGGCTCCCGGCGGCGCCGCGCACCACAGGTGCGGGAACCGGTTGTCATGGTGGCCGTCCGCCCACAGCGTCACGAACGCGCTCTTATCCCTGACGAACCAGGTCGGCGCGCCATGGCTGGGCCGCTCGGTGACCTCGGGAAACGCCATGCAGATCGTGCGCATCCGCCCGGCCAGGTCAGCCGTCTCGCAGGCACCCATCCTCTGAGCATAGGACGGCCAGAGGCTGGGTTCGCCGACGTGCGGTGGACGCTGGTACCCGATAATGGTCGCCGTGACCCATGGCTGGGACGCTGGGAGTGACCTGGGCGCGAGCGGTGTTCCTTATTTCTCGCAGTGGGAATCGGCTGAGCTTGCGGCACGGTTCATCGACGGCTCCCTTCTGCTGGCCGAAGACCCGCGGTGGGCTGCCTCCGGCGCGCGGTCGCCTGCGGAATACGAGTACTGGGCGGGAAAGGTCTGCGGCCTGGCATGCCTGAAGATGATCCTGGCCCGCCGCGGACTGCCGGTCCCGGCCACGATGATCCTGGTGGAGCAGGCCATCGCGTGGCAGGCCCATGTTCCGCAGGAGGACCGCGTCGCCGGGCTGATCTACCAGCCGTTCGCCAG
Organism: Streptosporangiaceae bacterium; assembly: GCA_050698735.1. Taxonomy (GTDB): domain Bacteria; phylum Actinomycetota; class Actinomycetes; order Streptosporangiales; family Streptosporangiaceae; genus Palsa-504. The sequence goes on from JBOHCG010000073.1 coordinate 5,947, forward strand.
CTGGGTGGCCGCCGAGTACGGGATCGCCGTCGAGGTCGCCCCGCACCTTCGGCTCGGGCAGATCACCGAACTGGCCTCACCGGATGCTCCCGTCATCGCGTCGGTACACAAGTGGATTCGGTGGCCGGATCGCGACCCGCCGGACCGCGGCGGGCACCTGGTCCTCGTCACAGGGGCGGGCGGTGGCATGCTGCGGCTGCACAACCCGTCCGGGATACCGCCGGCAAGCCAGCAAGACACGCTGATCCCTGTGACGGACTTCGGCAGGTTCTTCGCCCGGCGCGGCATGGTCGTCCGTATCTAAGCATGCGCGTCGCAGCCTCGCACCCGCTTGAGTCCGGTCAGGTGAGGACTGTGAGCAACTCCGCGAGCGCTGGCAGGCGGTCTGGATAACCATGGGCGTACACCTGCGCAGATCCGATGTGGCGCGGTGAAGGCTAGCATCGCGGGGTGGACGAAGCGGCGCTTCCGGCCGGCGGCTGGGACGCCCGATACGCTGCTGCCTATGAAGTTCGCGATCGCGATACCGCAGTTCTATGGCGATGGAGAGTTCGACCCTGAGGCGTTCCGCGCCTACTTCACACGGGTCGAGGAACTCGGCTTCGACAGCGCGTGGACGCAGGAGCAGACGGTGGGCGGCGGCTGGCCGCAGCTCGGGCCCATCGAGGCGATGACCTATGCGGCCGCGTGCACCGAGCGGATGCGGCTCGGGTGCGTGGTGTTCGTGTCGACCCTGTACAGCCCCGTGCACCTGGCGAAGAGCCTCAGCTCGCTGGACCAGCTCAGCCGGGGCCGGATCGACATCGGCGTGGGCACCGGCGGCAAGGGGCGGCCGTTCGCCGCCTTCGGCGTCGACCCGCAGCGGTACGTCGCCAGGTTCACCGAGGGGCTGGCGCTGATGAAGGCGCTGTGGACGGAGCAGAGTGTCACGTTCGAGGGAGAGTTCTGGCAGCTCAAGGACGCTGCGATGGAGCCCAAGCCGTTCCAGAAGCCCTATCCGCCGGTCTGGTTCGGCGCGGCCGCGCCGTCCGCGCTGCGGCGCGCGGTACGGCTGGGCGACGGCTTCTTCGGGGCGGGGTCATCCACCACCGCGCGGTTCGCCGAGCAGGTCCAGGTCGTGCGCGAGGCGCTGGCCGAGGCGGGCACGCCTGCCGGGGACTTCCCCATAGCCAAGCGGGTGTACATCGCGGTGGACGACGATGCCGGGCGGGCACGTGACCGGATGAACGCCGCGCTGACGCGGCTGTACGGGCAGCGCGTCGAGGCCATCGAGGCCGCCGCGGTCGCGGGAACCCCCGCCGACTGCGTGCGCGATATGCAGCTGGTCGCCGATGCGGGAGCGGAGCTGATCCTGTTCACCGCGCTGTTCGACCAGGCCGAGCAGGCCGAGCGGCTGGCCGCCGAGGTGATCCCCGGGCTCAGGTAGCGCCCGGCGGCGGTGCTCCCTGGCCGACGCCGGGCCCCATGTGCGGCTGGGTCAGGGACAGCAGCATCTTCATCAAGGCCGGGCTCCCCGCGGCCGTCCAGTTCGAGGCCAGCAGGCCGTAGGGCTCGGGATCGCCCCAGTTGTACTTCACCGGTCCGGTCGGCGGGGTGATGCTCGTGCCGTGCGTCGGGTTGAGCGCCCACCAGCACCAGTCAACGTCGGCCTCGGTCAGCCAGGCCTGGAGGTTGATCCACCACCCGACGGGCGGAGCGCCGTCGGGCTGGGAGGGCTCGGCCAGGCCGAAGGTGGCGAGCGAGCCGGTGTTATCGCCAAGCTCGCCGATCCACAGCGGGGCGATCTTCTCGGTGAGGATGTAGCCTCCGGTCTTGTTCATCTGTTCCGCGTATGCAGCCTGGGACTGGCCTTGGGCGTGGTCCCAGGAGTAGTCGTGCATGCTGTAGACGACCTTGCCTGGCCGCGTCAGCCGGATCGGGTGGCTGGCCACGCCGGCGAGGCTGGTGGCATAGTTCAGGCCCTCGCAGATGATCAGCGGGCCCGGCGCGATCTCGTGGATGAGGTTCCCGACGGTCGTGTACATGGCGGCTATGTCGGTCTGCCCGCCGGTCCCCCAGGTCGGGGTGAGCACATGCGCGCCGACCGTCGCCTCGCGGGGCTCGTTTTTGATATCCATCGCGGCGATCAGCGGGTTCGAGGCATACCGCTTGGCGATGCCCTGCCACGCCTGGGTGAACTTCTGCGCGGGCCAGCGGTCGTTGAACCACAGGCCGTTCTCGTCCCCGGTCGAGCAGCACCAGCCGTAGTCGAGCAGGTGGCAGTTGGGGATGACGATCAGGCCCGCGCCGGTCAGCGCCCGGACGCAGGCGTCGTAGACCTCCATCGGGGTCTTCCCGTACAGGTCCTGGTTGGCGGCGAGGTACTGGTCGGGGACCGGGTGGGACTGCTCGGTCATCCACAGGCTGAAAGGGAACCGCACGCTGTTGAATCCCATGGCGGCGATGAGCTCGGCCAGCGTGCTTCGGTTCACCTGGTCGAGCCCGACGGGGACCCCCATGTCCTCGCTGGCGCCGGCCCAGTTCACTCCCGCCAAGCGGACGCGCCGGCCGCGGGCGTCGACGATGAAACGGCCGCTGGTCGATAGGGGCAAGGCAAGACTCATGATGATTCCTCCCGATATGCCGCCCGGATATCGTCTTACCCTCTTAGGGGGCGGCGGAGCCCGGCAAGATACACCCGTCGTCTTTACCGGCCGACGGGGCGGTTGGCCAGCGCGGCGATGTGCGGGGGTAGCGGGATCCCGGCGGGGAGGACGGGGTCGGGCTCGGGCGACTCCCAGCTGGCGGCGAGAGGGAGGACACCCGCCCAGACGGGGAGCGCGGCGTCCGGGCTGTCGCCGTCGTCTGGCGGGCCGGTGCGGATCTTCACCGAGGCCTCGGCGAGGCACAGGGCGAGCAGGGTCGTCTTGGCCAGCTCCTTCTTGTTCGGGCGGCGGGCGTAGTCCCACTGGCCCGGCGCGAGGTGCTCGCTCAGGGCGCGGAGGCCCGCCAGCTTCTCCGCCGGGTCGGTCACCAGCCTGGGCACGCCGTAGATCATCGCGCTGCGGTAGTTGACCGCGTGCTCGAACACAGACCTGGCCAGTACCAGCCCGTCCAGGTGGGTCACGGTCACGCAGATCGTGGCCTGCGGCGCCGCGACCAGGCTGCGGCTGGCCACCGAGCCGTGCAGGTACACGATGTCGCCGTCCAGGCCGTAGACGGTGGGCACGACCATCGGGTCCCCGTCCACGATGACGCCGAGATGGCAGATCAGGCCGGCCCGTAGGATGCCGTCGAGGTCCCGCCGGTCGGTGCTGCCCTGCTCGCGGAGCCTGCGGTGCCTGGTGCGTTCGGTGACGGGCAGGGGGGAGGCCATGCCTGGAGTTTACGGGGTGGTAATTCGAACGCCAGTATCAGCGTGCCCGGCTGGCGCACCACGGCTCGTTCGGCTAAAGAATGTTTTAAGCCGAGATCCTCGCCCTGGAGCGCGGCGAGTACAGTCCCAGTCTGCACCTGGCGCTGCGGATCGCGGCGTACTTCGAGATCCCGGTCGAGGTGATCTTCTCCACCGAGCCGTTCCCGCGCATCGGCGCCGGTTCAGGGGTTGCCGGGGATTCCGGGTTCAGGCGGTCAGCGGGCTGAGGCGGTCAGCCGACGGGCCGGTCAGCGGGGTGAGGGTTCGGCGGCGAGGCCTTCCCTGTACGCGATCGCGGCGGCCTCGGTCCGGCTGGCCGCGCCGAGCTTGGCGAGGATGTTGGACACGTGCACGCTGGCCGTCTTCGGCGCGATGAACAGCACGGAGGCGATCTCCCTGTTGCTGCGGCCCGCCGCGATGAGCCGGAGCACCTCGCGTTCCCTGCTTGTCAGCGACGTGAGCGCCGCGCCGTCCGCGGTGCCGGCGGGCGCGGTCCCGATCCTGGCGCGGCGCGCCAGGTCATCGAGCGCCGCGCGCAGCGGCCTGGCGCCCAGTTGCTCTGCCGTCCGCGCGGCAAGCTGCCACTGCTCGGTGGCCTCGTCCCTGCGGCCCGCCTCCGCCAGCGCCTCGGCCAGCCGCCACCGGGTACGGGCGGTCTCGTAGACGTAGGCGGGACCGAACGCGTCAAGGACCGCCTGCCACGCCTGCGGATCGTTGTCCCCGCTGGCCCGGCGGTACTCCGCCTCGGCCCTGGCCAGCCAGCCATGTCCCTCGGTGCCCATGATGAACTTGGGCCGCTTGACATACGCCGCGCCCTCGCGGGCAATCTGCCGCAGTTCCGCTGCCGCGGCCAGTTCGGCGCTTTCTGCGTCGTGGTCGCCGACCACGCGAGCCTGGATCGCCCGGTCGGCCCGAGCGCTCAGTGCGACCGCGGTGGGCCTGATCACGGACGGATGGTAGCCCCACGGCGGCTCGGAGGACACGCTGATCGCGGTCATGGCCTCCGATAGCGCCTGCTCGGTATCGCCCTGCCAGAGGGCGTGCTCGGCGAGCAGGCCGCGGGCGATGAACCCGTCGAACCCGTGCGTCGAAAAGAACGGCCTGATCCAGGCCTGCCGCTCGGCTACCGCCGGATTCCCCCGCGCGACGTCGATGAACAGGGCCATCGACGACAGGTAGGCCTCGGCGATGCTGGTGACCCGGACCGCGAAGCCGTCGGCGATCTGCTGCGCGTGGTCCCACTTGCCGTCGGCGAAATGACACTGGAAATGCAGGTGCTGCAGGTCGAGGCCGAACGGCGCGAGGTTGAGCCCGGCGTGGCTGGCCCGCTTGCCGCCCTCGTGCGCCACGGCCGCGCCGACGCCCAGGTCGCCGCGCTCCAGGTGCGCCCGGGCCAGGTGGTAGGCGGCCCGGAGTTCCACGCTGATCATCTTGGCTTCGCGCGCCTGCTTGTGCGCGGCGGTGAACTGCTTGATCGCCTCGTCGTTCTGGCCGTCGCGGTTGTCAAGGAGGCCCATGGTGACCAGGGCGTCGGCCTCGACCCACGGTGAGCGGGCCGCCCGGGCCGCGGCGGCGGCCCGCTCGGCCCATTCCCTGGCCAGGACGTTGTCCTCGAGCAGAAGCGTGTAGGCGTAGGTGGCGATGGCCCGCGCGTGCCACCAGGTCGGCGGATCGATCGGACAGTCATCGACGGTCTCGCGGGCCACCTCGATCGCCTCGAAATTCGCCTTGGCGTCGTCCACCAGCATCAGGAAGTAGGCGAGCCGCTCGCCGATCCGGCAGGTCAGACTGGCGTCCTCGGCGCCGGTGTCCGCACCGGCGGCGCGGTCGGCAAGCGCGTGCCGGAGCCGGCGCAGCAGGTGCACGGCACGCTCGACGTCGCCGCTGGCCGCCGCGTTACTCGCGGACAGCAGGCCGAGCTTGCCCCGGACCATGCCGGCCGTCTTCTCCGGCTCGCTCACCCGCTCCCACAGCGCGAGCGCCTGATCGTAGTGGCGGTGCGCCTCGGCGGGCGCGCCCAGCCGCTCCGCCTCGTCCCCGGCCCTGATCGAGGCCGCGAACGCACCGGGAATATCGTGGCTGGCCAGGCAGTGCTGGGCCAGTTCGGCGGCCGTGCCGGGCACCGCGAGCCGCTGCTCGTCGGAAAGCAGCGTGCTCATCGTGCCGTGCAGCCTGGTCCGCTCCCCTGGCAGCAGGTCCGCGTAGACGGCCTCGCGCAGCAGGGCGTGCCGGAAGACATAGCCCTCGGTGCCGTCGGGGACGAGCAGCTGGTGGGTGACCGCCTCCCGCACCGCGCTCTCGTAATCGGCCTGTTCGAGACCGGAAGCGGCCCGCACCAGCTCGTCGTCGGCCTTACGCCCCGCTACCGCCGCCGCGCGGAGCACGCGCTGGGTGGCGTCGGAAAGCTGCTCGACGCGGCTGAGCAGCAGGGCGGCCAGGCCGGCGGGAAGCGAGCGGCGCTCCGCGGGGTCGCCGCTCACCAGGGCGGCGAGCAGTTCCTCTGCGTAGTAGGCGTTGCCTTCGGCCCTGGCCATGATGTCGTTCAGCTCGGTGGCGTCCAGCCGGCCGGGTGCCGCGGCGGTCAGGTGCTCGGCCAGGGCCGAGGGATCAAGCGGCGCGAGGTCGACGGAGATGACGCTCGGCAGCCGCTGCAGTTCGGCCACCACGGGCCGGAGGGGGTGACGCCGGTGCAGGTCGTCGGTCCGGTAGGTGCCGATGAGCGCGACCCGCTCCCGGTGCAGCATCCGGGAGAGGAACGTGAGGAGGTCCCTGGTCGAGGCGTCGGCCCAGTGCAGGTCCTCGAGCACGAGCAGGACGGGCGCGGCGGCCGCGAGCTCGGTGAGCAGGCCGAGCACCCCGCCGAACATCTGCTGCCTGGCCAGGCCCGAGCGGTCCTCGTCGGCTCGCTGCCCGTCGCCCGCCTCGGGGAGCAGCCGGCTCAGCGCCGGGCGCGAGGAAAGCGCGTCGCGGACGCCGGTGGCCTGGGCGGCGCCCCTGAGCGCGTCGGCAAGCGGCAGGTAGGGCACGCTGTCGCCGAGCTCGGCGCACTGGCCGGACAGCACGGTGAAGCCGCGCGAGGCGGCCAGCCCCGAGACCTCCCCGACCAGGCGGGACTTGCCGACCCCGGCATCGCCGCTGACCAGGGCGACCACCGCGCGCCCCGCCGCGGCGTCGTCGAGCAGCGTGAGCAGCCGGCCGAGCTCGCCATCCCGCCCGACCATCCGCCCGGCCGACACCCGCAGAACCATATGCACGAGTATCCCATCAGCTCCCCGGTATTCCGATTCGTTAAGCTGCAGGCATGGACAAGGTCAACCGGACGGACGCCGAGTGGCGGGAGCTTCTTAGCCCCGAGGAGTACGCCGTCTTGCGCGAGGCGGACACCGAGGCGCCGTTCACCGGCGAGTACACCGATACCAAGACCGAGGGCGTGTACCGCTGCCGTGCGTGCGGGGGCGAGCTGTTCCGCTCGGACGCCAAATTCGAGTCGCACTGCGGCTGGCCGTCGTTCTACCAGCCGTCCGAGTCGGACGCCGTGGTGCTCATCGAGGACCGCACGCTCGGGACGGTCCGCACCGAGGTGCGCTGCGCGCGCTGCGACTCGCATCTGGGTCACGTATTCACAGGCGAGGGCTACGAGGTCCCCACCGACCAGCGCTGGTGCATCAACTCGGTCTCGCTGAACCTCGAGCCCGCCGCCGATTCGTGAGCCTGCGCCTGATCCGGGCCGGGACGCTGTCGTCTGACACCGCTCAGACCGGCGGTATGCAGCGGTCCGCGGCCATTTCCGGTGACCTTGTCGGCGCGCAGGCGCTGTGGATGGGGCGCACCGTGGTGGCGCCGGGGGCATCGTCCGGCGACCATCACCACGGCGTCTCGGAGACTGGCATCTATGTCGTGTCCGGTAACCCGGTCTTCGTGTTCCGCGACCCGTCGAGCGGGTCGCTGGTCCGCCTCGAGACGCAGCCCGGCGACTATGTCTGGGTGCCGCCGCACGAGCCGCACCGCGAGGAGAACCCATCCCCTGACACCGAGGCGGTAGTCGTGATCGCCAGGTCAACCCAGGAAGCGATCGTCGTCAACGTGCCCGGGCTCTGAGGCAGCCTGACGCCCTACTCTGGATCTCTGCTGTCGCGACGGCGGGAGCGCTTGAGCGCGCTCTGGCGCCGCTTGGCCTCCAGGCGCCGCTCGACCGAGCCCCGGGTCGGCCTGGTCGGGATGCGCGGGCGTCGCGGCGGGGCAACCGCATCCCGCAGCAGGGCGACGAGCCTGGCCCGGGCGGCCTGCCGGTTGGCGAGCTGGCTGCGCTGCTCGGACGCGGCGATGGTGAGCACGCCGCCAGCCAGCCGCCCGGCGAGGCGCTCGAGCGCCCGGTCCCGCACCCACCCGGGCAGGGCGGGCGAGCGCTCGACGTCAAAGGAGAGCTCGACGCGGCTGTCGGTCGTGTTGACGCCCTGGCCGCCGGGCCCGGATGACCGGGAGAAGCGCTCGTGCAGCTCGCCGCCCGGTATCACCAGCCAGCCGTTCACCTGCAGGTCATCAGGCATGGCTTGATGTCAACTCCGGTCGCCGCGGTCGCGGTCGTACCGGGTGCGGGCGCGCACGATGGACTCGGTGTACCAGGCGCGCAGCCAGTCGCGTTTGGTGCCGACCGCGAGGATCACGGCTGTGTCGGGGGACTCCATGCTGCGGGAAAGCTCCACGGTGAACAGGATGCGGATGTCGTCCATCTCGGGCGCTCCCGGGCGCAGCTCGCTGAGCGGCAAGGGCTTCGCCTGGTGCACCGCGCCGAGGTCAGGGACCTGGCCAGCGCCGGATGGGTGCTGGTCATTCGCGCCTGTCGCGCCGAGCTCGGCTTCGGCCTGTTCCACGACATCGGCTGCGTCTGCCGCAGCGGCGGCGCCCTTGATCACCTGCATCCGGATCCTGAAGTTGTTCACCTTGGAGTGGAGCCGGCGGCTGGCCGCGTCCAGCCGCTCTTCCTCGCTCCGCACAGTCTCGAACTGGCGTCGGAGGTCGGCGAGCTGGGCCGCCACGGCAGGCTGGCGGTCCGTGACCTCTTCGAGCTGGCGGATCTGCAGCTCAAGCCGCTTGCGGGCGGTAGCGATGTCAGCGACCGCGCGGCGGACCGTGCCGAGCATCTCAAGCTGCCGCTGATAGGCGTAGTCCAGGTCCGGGCGCCCGCCCTGGCTTGCCGTCTCTACCGGGACCACCAGCGGCGGTCCCATGTCGGAGCCCCTGTCGCGCAGGGCCACGAGGGCCGCGTCGACGAGATCGACGGCGCCGGGGTCGGCTCTGCGCAGCTCATCAAGCCGTAGCTTGACCTCGGGCACGACCCTGATCCGGTAACCCATCGCTGCGTGTCAGGCCAGGCTGGCGACGAGCTCGCGAACCGGCTTGCGGCGCCCGGTGTAGAACGGGATCTCCTCGCGGGTGTGCAGCCGCGCCTCCGCGCCGCGCAGATGGCGCATCAGGTCGACGATCCTGTGCAGCTCGTCAGCTTCGAAGGCGAGGATCCACTCGTAGTCGTTGAGCGCGAAGCACGTCACCGTGTTGGCCCTGACATCCGGGTACTCGCGCGCCATCATGCCGTGCTCGGCAAGCAGCCTGCGGCGCTCCCCGGGATCGAGCAGGTACCACTGGTAGGAGCGCACGAACGGGTACACGCTGACGTACCCGCGCGGTTCCTCCTCGGCGAGGAAGGCGGGAACATGGCCCTTGTTGAACTCGGCCGGGCGGTGCAGTGCCATCACCGACCAGACCGGCTCGCTGCAGCGGCCGAGCCGGGTTCGGCGGAAGCGCACGTACAGTTCCTGCAGGTCATCCGGGGTGGGCGCCACCCACCAGAGCATGAAGTCCGCGTCGGCCCGAAGGCCCTGGACGTCGTAGCAGCCACGGGTGACGATGCCCTTCCCGGCCGCCTGGTCGAGCAGTTCGGTCACCTCGGCGGCGGCCGCCTCGCGTCCCGCCGCGTCCAGCGCGGCCCGGTCCGCCACCCGGAATACCGACCACATCGTGTACTTGATCAGCTCGTTGAGCTCTCGCGCCTTCAGCTTGCGGGCCTTCTCAGCGGCCTGGGTAGCGCCCGGCTCCGTCGTCCCTCGTTCGTCAGCCATGTCACCATTGTCGGTCATGCCGCCGGGCGGCCGTCATCGCCGTCATCGCCGGGCCGCGAGAAACGTCATCACCTGGCCGACCGCCAGCCGGGCCGTCGCGACGCAGGCGGGCACGCCAACCCCGTCGTAGGCCGCGCCGCAGACCGCGAGCCCCGGCTGGCCCGCCACCGCGTCACGGATCCTCCGCACCCGGTCCAGGTGCCCGACCGCGTACTGGGGCAGCGCGCCGCCCCAGCGGGTGACGCGGGCGGCGACCGGTACGCCGATCGCGCCCGTGGCCGCGGCAAGCTCCGCCGCGGCCACCTCGGCAAGCTCCTTGTCGTCCCGCTGCAGCAGGGTCTCCTCGCCGATGCGGCCGACCGAGCATCGGACGATCTCCAGCGGGTCGTTCGCCTTTGCGGCTGCTAGGTGCGGCCACTTGACGGTGGAGAAGGTGACCGCCTTGACCGCCCGCCCGTCCACGGCCGGCACCAGGTAGCCGCTCCAGCCACGCGCGCCGAGCCCCGGCTCCGGGAATGCGGACCGCGGATAGGCGAGAGTGATGATCGCCATGCTCGCGTAGCTGATCTCGCCGAGCGCCGTCACGGCCGCCGACGCGCCTGCCGCCGACGCGAGCAGCCGTCCCGCGGGCCGGGCCGGGACGGCGATTATCACCGCGTCGGCATCGACACGCTCTGGATCGGCCGCTGATCCTGCGGTGAGCCGCCAGCCGTTTCCGGCCCGGGCGAGTTCGCGGGCCATCGCGCCGGTCCGGATCGTCGCCCCAGACGCCTCCGCCAGGTAGCCGGGCAGTACGCCAAGCCCCCCGGCGAGCGTGGTGAACACCCGGGAGCCCGGCGCGGGCTGGCCGGCCGACGGCGGCGCCGGTGGCGGAAGCAGCGACCGGGCCGCCTCGGTCAACGTCGGGTACCGGCGGGACGCGGCTGCCAGCGCGGGCAGCGTGGCGTCGAAGGACAGTTCCGCGGACCGCCCGGCGTAGACGCCGCCGAGCAGCGGGTCGACCAGCCGGTCGACGACCTCATCGCCGAGCCGTGCTCCAACGTACCGCGCCACCGGCACGTCGCCGTCCCGGGCGGTCGGCGGGAGCTCCAGGTCCTGACGTGCCCTGGCGGCTCCCTCGTCGGTCAGCACGCCGGACGCCGCTAGTTCGGCCATGTCCGTGGGCACGCCCATGAACTGCCTTCTCGGCAGCGGCCGGAGCGCGCCTAGCGTCCAGATCGCCGATGAGGTAGTGCCGGGGAACGTGCGCTGGTCGGCGAGACCGACGTCGGCGATCAGCGCCGTTCCCTCCGGCCTGGTGACGAGCAGGGCTTCGGCCCCCTCATCGACGCTCACGCCCGCGATCTCGGACACGGACAGCTTGCCGCCGAGCCGCGGCGACCCCTCCAGCACCGTGACCCGTACCGCCTCGTCACGGAGGAAAAATGCCGCCGCCAGCCCGGCGATCCCGCCGCCGATGATCACCACATGCGGCTGCGCTCCCGCGGTATCCATGTGTCAAAGCCTCGCAGACACCATCCGGTGCTACGAACCGGAGCCCTGCACCTCCCCTCCGCTCCCGGATCTGTCATGATCCCGGGGTACCCGGAGGTGCGTGATGACCGGAGCCGTGGCGGCTGGGGCTGCTGAGCTAGAGGCGAAGCTGGCCTCATTCGTGAAGGAGAACCGGCTGCCCGGCGGCGTGGCCGGTGTCGTCCACGGAAATGAGGTGGCCTGGTCGGCCGGGGCCGGATTCGCTAACACGAGCACGTCGCAGCCGACCCGGCCGGGAATGCTCTACCGGATCGCGTCGATCACGAAGACGTTCACGGGGACGGCGATCATGCAGCTCCGCGATGCGGGCCGGCTGGACCTGGATGATCCTGCCGTCGCCTATCTGCCCGAGCTGCGCGGCGCTGTCACCCCGTTCGCGCCGATCGAGGCGGTGACCGTCCGCCGGATGCTCTCGCACGAGTCGGGGCAGCCAGCCGAGCCACCGGGGACGGACTGGTCCGTCCCGGTCTACCAGGGCGCACCGGAGCTGACCCTCGCCCACGCCAGCGAGATCGTCCTGGTGTTAGCGGCCTATTTATCTGCACATAGGACCATGATCAACGGCAGCGCTCTTTGCGCGGCTCTAGCTGTCACGGAGCGTGACTGACCCGGTTGGCCTGACTGTAGCCAAACCGTTCAGACGCCGAATCGGAACGCGAGATTAACGGCATCCGTCCTGGCACGGATGCGTGCATATTGTCCATTCTGGCGTTCGCTCGACGCTCGTGGGCTCGCGCCGGGGTTGATCGTCCACTCCGGCCGGGCACCGGGTACACCTCGGGGTTCGCCGAGCTGCCCGGCTCCGTGTTTCACTGCACCGCGAGCACCAGCTTGCCGGTGTTCTCGCCGGTGAACAGCTTGGGCAGGGCATCGGGGAAGGCGCGGACGCCGCCGTGCAGGACGTCCTGGCGTGAGATCAGCCGGCCCTCGCGCAGCCATCCAGCCAGCTCGGCCCGGGCTTGCTGGTAGCGGTCGGCGTAGTCGGGGGTGAGCATCCCAGTCATCGACGCACGGGCGCGGATCAACTCCAGGTAATGGGACGGACCGCGGACCTGCTGCGCGTTGTACTGCGAGACGCCGCCGCTGAGCACGATCCGCGCGCCGCGCGCGAGCCGGGTGAGTACTGCGTCGAGAATCTCGCCGCCGACGTTGTCCAAGAACGCGTCGACGCCGCCGGGCGCGTGCTCCCGCAACGCCCGGGCGACGTCCTGGGACTTGTAGTCGATGGCCGCGTCGAAGCCGAGGTCCCCGGTGATCCAGGAGCATTTCTCTGGGCCGCCCGCGATCCCGATCGCCCGGCACCCCTTGATCTTGGCGATCTGCCCGGCGACGCTGCCGACCGCACCGGCCGCGCCCGAGACGACGACCGTGTCGCCCTCGCTGATGCGGCCGACGTCGAGCAGCCCGAAGTACGCGGTCAGGCCGGTCGTGCCGAGCGCCCCGAGGTAGGCCGGCAGCGGCGCGAGCAGCGGGTCGAGCTTGGTCACGCTGGTGCCATCGGTACGCGCGAAGTCCTGGACTCCGAACGCACCGTATACATGCTCCCCGGCCGCGAACCCCGGATGCTGCGAGGCCGTCACGCGGCCGACCCCGCCGGCCTCCATCACCGCGCCGATCGGGACCGGCTCGAAGTAGGCGTCGTCGATCCAGCGCCGCATCGCCGGATCGATCGACAGATATGAGACGGCGACCACGAACTCGCCGGGACCGGGCACCGGCACGGGTTCGGCGGTCGGCTCCCAGTCCGACGGGCTCGGCAGGCCGGACGGGCGGGTGGCGAGGCGTATCTGGTGGTTGACCGAGTTCATGCGTGGCTCCTTCTGGGCGTGGGCGGGTGGCGGGCTGGCTGCGCCTATCGGTGCGTTTTCCTGGCTTTGCTGGCGCAGTCGCCCGATGGCGGTGCCGAGGTCGAGCTCGATACCGTCCGGCTGCTGCAGGCCCAGCTCGAACAAGGCCCGGTAGAACGGGGCGTTCTCGGGTCGGCCGGTTGTGGCACGGTATGCGGTCAGGCCGGCGGCGAGACCGGCGGTGCCGGGAAAGCGAGGAGGCGTCGACGAGGTGCTTGGCCGGTCGGCCCGGGCTTCATCGCGGCGACCCGGACCTTGCCGGCCAGCAGGTCCCAGTGCGCCATGAAGTAGCCGGGATTATCGCTGCGGAAGACGACGACGGTCAGCCCGGGTGCGGTTTCGACGCGGCCGACGAGCGCGGCGAGCTGGTCGATGGTGTCCGGGTCGATCAGGTTCACCGGCTCGTTGGTGAAGGTCACCGGCCAGTACGACGGCGAGACCTCTTCGACACAGAACTGCTGTGCAGCAGTCATGGCGGCAGGTTTCATGTCCACGACCGCGACCCTGGCCGTGCTTTCACGACGTGGCCCGGGCGCTGTCTGCCCCCGCCCTGCGGCTGTGGTCGGCCTGCTGGTACGGGTGGTGCATTGAGTGGTCGCCTGCGTCCCAGTTCTCGCGGAGGCCGGGGGCGGCCAGGTCCCAGTCCGGGCGGATCTGGCGGGTCACCTCGCGCAGATCGCGGCGCAGGTCCTCGGTCGAGGGCCTGCCCCAGTACCAGTAGCCGTTGTAGATGCTGTGGATGATCAGTCCCGGCCTGAGCACGAGCGTGTACGGGATCATCGGGTCGTAGTAGGGATCGGTGTACTCGGCGATGTCGAGGTCTTTCTGGATGTGGCGGCGGCGTCGGACAGGAAGGTCCACTGCGCGCCGACTGAGTCACGGAACTCGTTGGTCTTGAGTGCAGCGCAGTGAGGCGTTCCCGCTCGACGGCCAGCAGGCCGAGCGGGTCGCTCACGGCAGAGCCGCCGGCGAATCGCCCGGGATCGGCGGTGAGGGATCGGCGCAGGTACTTCCAGATGCTGTTCGCTTGCATGGTCA
>JBOHCG010000074.1:0-19854 GCA_050698735.1 Streptosporangiaceae bacterium
GCGTCCTTCCGGGTGGACCGGGTCAGCGACGAGGACAGCGCCGCCCTGCAGTACCTCGCCGGGCTGGGGATCCGGCCCGGGGTCGTGCTCCGGGTACTGGAACGGGAGCCGTTCGGCGGCCCGCTGTGGGTCGAGGCCGGCGGCCAGCGCCGCTCCATGGGGATTCCGCTGACCCGTCTGGTGCACGGCGTGGTCCAGCCGTGACCGCCACAGGAGCCGCCGGAGCCGCCGGGCTGCCCGAGCCGGGGGCCGCGGTCCCGAGCGCGCTGGAGCAGCTGCTGAGCAAGGGCCGCGTCCGCGCGACGCTGGCGATGCTCGGCCCGGCGTTCGTCGCCTCGATCGCCTACGTCGACCCGGGCAACTTCGCCACCAACTTCGCCGGCGGCGCCCAGTTCGGCTACCTGCTGCTGTGGGTGGTGCTGACCGCGAACCTCATCGCGATGCTGATCCAGTACCTGTCGGCCAAACTGGGGATCGCGACCGGCCGCAACCTCGCCGAGAACTTCCGCGCACACTACCCCCGCCCGCTGACCTGGGGCATGTGGGTGCAGGCCGAGATCGTGGCGATGTCCACCGACATCGCCGAGTTCCTCGGCGGCGCGATCGGCCTGAACCTGCTCTTCGGCGTGCCGCTGTTCCCCGCCGGCCTGATGACCGGCGCGACCGCGTTCGCGATCCTCGGACTGCACCGGTTCGGCTTCCGCCGCTTCGAGCTGGTGATCACCGGGCTGCTGGGCATCATCTTCCTCGGCTTCCTCTACGAGACGCTGCGCATCGGCCCCTCCGCCCGCGGCTCGCTGCACGGGCTGATCCCCGGCCTGGACGGCACCAGCTCGCTCTACCTCGCGGTCGGGATCATCGGCGCCACCGTGATGCCGCACGTGATCTACCTGCACTCCGCGCTGACCCAGGACCGGATGCCATGCCGGGACGACCGCGAGCGCAACCGCGTCCTGCGCTTCGAACGCACCGACGTGATCATCGCCCTCGGCCTCGCAGGCCTGGTCAACATGGCGATGCTCGCCGCCGCCGCCAAGCTCTTCCACACCCCGGCCCTGTCCGGCCTGAGCACCCTGCAGCAAGCCCACCATGAGCTGGGCCAACTCGCCGGCGGCACGGCGGCGCTCGCGTTCGCGGTCGCCCTGCTGGCCTCCGGCGCCTCCTCCTCCAGCGTCGGCACCTACGCCGGCCAGATCGTGATGGCCGGCTTCGTCAACCTCCGCATCCCGCTCATGGCCCGCCGCGGCCTCACGATGATCCCCGCCCTGATCATCATCGCAGCCGGGATGAACCCCACCCAGGCGCTGGTGCTCAGCCAGGTCGTGCTCTCCTTCGGCATCCCGTTCGCCCTGATCCCGCTGGTCCTGCTCACCGGCCGCCGCGACATCATGGGCACCCAGGTCAACCGCCCCCTGACCACCATCCTGTCCTGGAGCTGCGCCATCATCATCGTCGGCATGAACATCTTCCTGATCTGCCAGCAGTTCTTCCTCAGCTAAGACACCCCGCCGCCCGAGACCCGCCACCGCGGCGACCCCGACCGCTCCCGCGCCCGACATCACGCTCCGCCACCAGGCCCAGGCCCGCGCCACCGACGGACCGTCGCCCCGCCTCCAGCGAACAGTAGGGAATCGGCATCGGAACGACCAGTGGCGTCAACGCGCCGGCCTTCAGCCCCATAACGCCACCGGCCGTTCCATTGTCGGTCGATTTTTAGTTCGACTGCGAACGTCTCATCAGGGCATCCGCTGACCGGCGGCGGGCAAGGAGGGAAGCTTTTTCGCGTATAGCCGGGGCAGCCTCTTCCTGAGACTGCCCCGTGGGTGTTGTCTGGGGAGAGCGGCTAGCGCTGCTTCAGCTGCGCGGCGAACGCGCGCCAGGCGCCGGCGGTGAAGCGCAGCACCGCGCGATTACGGTCGGTGGTGTCGCGCACGGCGACGGTCCCGGCCAGGCGGCCGACCTCGACGCAGTCGCCCGACCCGTTGCTGTAGGTGGCCTTTCGCCAGCCCGCGCCGTATTCCTTACCCATCACCGGCCCGGCCGTGCTCCGCGCCAGGTCAGCCAGCCAGCTTCGCAGAGTCGGGGCTGGCCGGGCGGCAGGCGCCGGTCCCTGGGTGGCGGGCTGGCCCATGTTCATGCCGCCCATGCCGCCGCCCATGCCGGGGTGGCTGACCTGCGAGTGGGTGGTGCTCACCGGGCCGAGGTGGGATCCCGCCGCGTGCGCGCACAGGAAAATGGCGGCCAGCAGGATGAAAACCCGACCAGCTTGGCCTCACGAATCACAGATCACCTCGCGGACTTCTGGACCATCCACCGCGACGACGGCATGCTGCCAGCCGCCTCGCCGGACATTGTGGCGCGGTCAGAACATGAGACAAATGTCATCTCACCGGGATGGCGGGCCGGCGGCGGTGAAGCCACGCAGGCGGAGGCTGTTCCAGACCACGAAGACCGAGGACAGAGTCATGGTGGCGGCGGCGATCAACGGGTTGAGGAAGCCGAGCGCGGCCAGCGGCAGGGCCAGCAGGTTGTAGCAGAACGCCCATGCCAGGTTGCGGCGGATGGTGCGGAATGTGGCACGGGCCAGCGAGATAGCGTCGGGGACGACGGCCAGGTCGTCGCGGAGCAAGATCATGTCCGCGGCACAGATGGCCACGTCGGTACCGGAGCCGACGGCCAGGCCCAGCCGGGCGGCGGCCAGCGCGGGGGCGTCGTTGACGCCGTCGCCGACCATGGCGACACGGCGCCCCGCCGCCTCCAGGTCCGCGATCACCTTGGCCTTGTCGGCGGGCAGCGCACCGCTGATGACCTCGTCGATCCCGGCGGCGGCGGCCACGGCGGCCGCGGTGGCGGCGTTGTCGCCGGTCAGCAGCATCGGGCGCAGCCCCAGGGCGCGCAGGGCGGTCACGGCGGGTGCCGCGGAGGGCTTGACGGTGTCGGCGACTGCGAGCGCGCCGCGGTTCTGCCCGTCCCAGGAGACAAGGACCGTCGTGCGGCCCTCCCGCTCCTGCTCATCGCACCACCCGGCAAGGTCGCCGGGCACGGTAACGCCCCGGTCGGTGAACAGCCGGTTTCGGCCGACGGTGACCTCGTGGCCGTCGACCACGCCGCGGGCCCCCAGGCCGGCCAGCGCGGCGAAGTCCGCGGCCGACACCAGCGGTGCCGCCTCCTGCGCGGCCAGGGCGGTCACGGCCGTAGCCACGGCATGCTCGGAGGCCTGCTCCACCGACCCCGCGTACCTGAGCAGCTCACGGCGTCCGGTTCCCTGGACGGGCTGGACGGCGGTGACCGTCATCCGGCCCGTGGTGACGGTTCCCGTCTTGTCGAGCACCACGGTGTCGATCGCCCGTGAGGACTCCAGAGCCTGGTAGCCCTTGATGAAGATGCCCAGCTGGGCCGCTCGGCCCGAGGCCGCCACGAGGGCGGCCGGGGTGGCCAGGCCGAGAGCGCAGGGGCAGGCGATGATCAGCACGGCCAGCGCCGCGCTGAACGCGTGCTCGGCCGTACTCCCCGCCGCCAGCCACCCGGCCAGCGTCAGCGCCGAGCACGCCAGCACACACGGAACGAACACCGCGCAGACCCGATCCGCCAGCCGCTGGATGCCGGCCTTCTGCGCCTGCGCCTGCTCCATCATGGCGATCAGGTGCGCGAGCTGAGTATCGCTGCCAACCTTGACCGCGCGGACCACAAGGCGGCCAGTAAGCACGATGGTGCCGCCGGTCACGCCGTCGCCCTCGGCGGCGTCGACCGGGACGGACTCCCCCGTCATCATGCTCCGGTCCACCGCAGACTGGCCGGACAGTACCTCCCCGTCGGCGGCGATCCGCTCCCCCGGCCGGACGACGAAACGCTGGCCGACCCCAAGCAGGTCCGCCGGGATGCGCCGCTCGGCGCCGTCGTCGCCGAGCACGCATACGTCCTTAGCCCCGGCCGCGACCAGGTCGCGCATGGCCTCGCCGGCGCTGCGCCTGGCCCGGGCCTCATAAAGCCTCCCGGCCAGGAGGAACGTGGTCACCGAGGCGGCCACCTCCAGGTAGATCCCGCCACCGGAGGCGTGGATGAGTCCGGCAAGGGTGCCAAGCCCGGTCCGGCTGCGGTCCAGGACGAACATTGCGTACACCGACCAGCCGCAGGCGGCCAGGATGCCCAGCGACACCAGCGTGTCCATCGATGACGACAGGTGCCTGGCGGCGCGCAGCGCCGCCAGATGGAACGGCCACGCCGCCCAGGTGGCGACCGGCGCGGCCAGCGCCACCAGCAGCCACTGCCAGCCGGGAAACCGCGACCAGGGGAATATCGACAGCACGATCGACAGGTCGGTCAGCGGGACGAAGAACAGCAGCGCCAGGATCAGCCTGCGGCTCAGCCGGCGGACCGCGGCGTCGGCCGCGGCCGTCCCGTCGTCCCGGAGCTCGGGCACGACCAGCTCGGCGGAATAGCCAACCGCCTGCACCACGCCCACCAGATCCGTGGCGGAGATCCGGGCGGGGGCGGTGACGTGGGCCCGCTCGGTGGCGAAGTTCACCGTCGCGGTGACCCCGTCGACCTTATTCAGCTTGGCCTGGACCCTTGCGGCGCACGCGGCGCAGGTCATCCCGCCGATGACAAGCTCGAACTGGGCCGCGTCCCGGGCAGCGCCGGACAGCAGGGGCGCCACCGCCACATCCATCACCTCCAGACCGGCCCACAGTCACGGTACTTCGGCACCGACCCGACCCGGCGCCCGGCCGGACGGGGTTCTAAGCTCACCACCGTGGAGACTCGCACCATTATCGTCACCGGCATGAGCTGTGACCATTGCGCCAACGCCATCAGGGCCGAGATCGGCAGGCTCCCCGGCGTGTCCGAGATCGACGTCGACGTGGCGGGCGGCACGGTCCGCATCACAGGCCCGCAACTGCCCGGCGATGCCGCGCTCCGGGAGGCCGTCGAGGAAGCCGGGTACGAGATCGCGCGCTGACTGGCAGCTGCGCGCCCCTACGGCCCGCCGGGAATGGCCGGGCGGCCTTTGATCAATGTGCCGACCGGGAACAATGGCTGCGATAAGGTTAGCCGATATAAATACCCCCTCCGGGTTTAGCCAATACCCTCCCCTGGTTTTCCAGGATACCCCAGAAGGGTTTTCCGCTGCGTCCTTGTGGAGGCAGAATTGCTGATTGCCGAGGTCAGCTACCTGGGCTTATCTGGTTTCCAGTGATGGGTTGAAGGCTTTCGCTGGAAAACTCTTGAACCCGCCGATAGGCTCCGCCTATTGTTTTAGCTGACGTTTCCAGAGAACCGGGATGAGCGATATCACCGTCGGATCCAGCCGTGCCGGGTGGCGGGCCAGGACGGGCCTCGAGCTGGGGGCTGTCAGGTCGGCGCCTGATGCAAGGCGGCTGCTGCAACTGGTGCTGGCGGGTATATGGCTGCTCGACGGAGTTCTGCAGTACCAGTCATTTATGTTCACCAAGGCGTTCGGCCAGATGCTCGGGGCCACCGCCGCCGGCAACCCGGGCGTGATCGCCAGCCCGATCAACTGGGACGCGCGGCTGGTTGAGCAACATACGGTCGCGCTAAACGCCATCTTCGCCACGATCCAGCTGCTGCTCGGGCTCGGGATCGCGTGGCGGCCGACGGTGCGCCTCGCCCTCGGCGCCTCGATCGCCTGGTCGCTAGGCGTGTGGTGGTTCGGCGAGGGGCTCGGGGGGGTGCTTAACGGGGCGGCGAGCCCGCTCAACGGCGCTCCCGGCGCGGTGATCATCTACGCGCTGCTCGCGGTGCTGCTGTGGCCGGCGGACCGCGGCGGGAGGCCGGCCCCCTTCACCGCGGCGCGCGCGGTCGGGGCCCCGGTCGCGCGGGCGCTGTGGCTCGTGCTGTGGCTCAGCCTGGCCTACTTCGCGCTGCTGCCGGCGAACCGTGCGCCCCAGGCGCTGAGTGGCATGATCGCGGGCATGGAGAGCGGCGAGCCCGGCTGGCTGGCCGCCATCGACAGGGGTGCCGCCTCGCTCGTCGCCAACCAGGGACTGGCCGCATCGATCGTGCTCGCCATCGCGCTTGTACTGGTCGCGGTCGGCGTTTACCTGCCCGCTCCGGCTGCGCGGGGGGCGCTCATCCTAGCTATCGTTGTGGCCGCGGTGATCTGGGTGATCGGCGAGGCGTTCGGGGCCATCCTGGCCGGAGGGGCCACCGATCCCAATTCGGGTCCGCTGCTTGCCCTGCTGGCGCTGGCCTACTGGCCGCTTGGCGGCACGTCACGAGAGCCCGGGGCCATCCCGGCACATCATGAAGGGATACCGGCATGAGCACCCCGGCTTGGATCCTGGACATCTTCGCAGCGCTCATGCTCGTGGTCGCGGCGGTGAGCGCGGCCAGGCTGGCCGTGCTGCGCCCGTGGCGGCTGGGCCGTGCCGCGGTCGTAGCGGACATCGACGTCTCGCACCTGCTGATGGCCATCGCGATGGCGGGAATGCTGGCGGCGGGGCTGAGCACGCTTCCGAACGACGCGTGGGAGGTCGTCTTCGGCGTGCTGACCCTATGGTTCGCCTACCAGGTCACGCGGGATGTCCGGCGGGAAGACCTCCGCGCCCTAGCCGCCGGGCACTGCACGCCACACCTTGTGCACGCCGGGGCGATGCTCTACATGTTCCTCGCGCTCACCGCACCCGCGGCGAGCGGCGGGCCCGGCATGGGCGGAATGGGTGGAATGGGCGGGTCCGGCATGCAGACGCTGGGCCTGCCACTGCTTGCGTTCCTGTTCGCGCTGGCGCTGATCGGTTACAGCGTCTGGGACCTGGACCAGCTGTCCGGGCCGGGGGCCGGCCCGCACTACAGCCTCGCGATCCCGCGCCTGGCGCCTGCGGCCGTGCTGGTCGGCGTCCCGGCCGGGGCAGAGGCGGTGCAGGGGGCCGAGCCGTCCGTGACACAGGCCGCCGCTCCCGCGCCGGGCGGCGGCGTGACCATGGTCGCGCAGCCGAGCGTGGCCGGCCAGGCCGTGTCGTGCGCCGCGATCCCGGTGAGCCTGGCGGGCACCAGCCCGCTGCTGGTCCCGTGGGTGGCGACGGGCTGCCGGATCGCGATGGGCGTCACGATGGCGCTCATGCTCATGATCATGATCTGACGCCGCTCCCGGCCGCCGGGGGTTAAGGCTCCGCGAACGCTCCCCGTCCCGCAGGGTTAGCTCGGCGAACGCTTCCCGTCCCACGAGGTTTTAGCTCCGCGAGCACCCTCCGTCCCCCGCGGGTCAACTGGACGAGCCGTACTGGATCGGGACCTTGATGACCTGCTCCCTGGCCCAGGCGGCCGAGCCCGAGGCGAGCTGCCAGGCCGTCAGCGTGCTGCCGTCTGCGGCCAGCGCGTCGACGGTGCCGGCCGCAGGCAGCGCCAGCGTCACGGTCCGGCCGGGCGGCAGCGGGGGCAGCGTCCGCCAGGAGGAGCCGGGCCCCGATATGCTCTCCGCGCGGCCGCCGGTCAGCATGACCGCGGCGCCGCCCCCGGCGCCGAAGGACGCCGAGATGGCCTGCCGGCCGGCCAGGCCAGACATAGCGGACAGCGTCCGGTTTCGGCCGTCCGCGCTGGACGCGGTGAGCACGCTGGCCGTCGGGCCCGCGCCGGCCTCAAGGAGCGCGATGTCGAGGCTCCCCGTCATGATGAGCCGCAGCACTCGGACGCGCTGACCGTCGAGCGAGGCGGGCAGAGCCGCCCCGGCCGCGGTCCAGGTATCCCCGATGCGGACGAAGATCCCTGCCTGGCCCGGCCGGGTGCACGTCCCGGCGAGCAGCGGCGCTCCCGCGGGCGTGTACGCGGCGCCGGTGAGGCCGGTCAGCCCGCAGCGCCGGCCACGAACCTGTGGGGCAGGGCCGAAGCCTCCAAGTAACGCTCCGGGCCGGATATCCTCTGTTCGTGGCCAAGCACGACCAGCCCGGCGTCCTGCCGCTGGCTGCGTTCCGGACGATCGAGGACGTACTCGTCGGCCTGCGCGAGCGCGGCGGCCGAGCCACGCCCGCGCGCAGGCTGCTGCTCGGCGCGCTGTTCCGGGACCGCAATCACCGCAGCGCCGAGGATCTCGCAGAGGAGGTCCAGGCCCAGGCGCCGGACGTGAACATCAGCACCATCTACCGCAACCTGGACGAGCTCGTCAGGCTCGGCGTGGTCGACCGGTCCTATCTAGGTGGCGGCCCCGCCGCCTACCACCTCGCCTCGGTCACCCACGGGCATCTGGTCTGCGAGCAATGCGGGTCCATGACAGAGGTGCCCGGCGAACTGTTCCGCGACGTCGCAGAGACGCTAGCCGCCAGATACCGGTTTGCCGTCGACCCGCACCAGTTCGGCGTCATCGGCCGCTGCGCCGCCTGCCAGCAGCACGACGACCGGTGACCTCGCCGTCTCGCTTATTGCAAACACGGCCTGGCTGTGAGCGGCGCATTACTGCAAGCCGTCAAGCAGGGCATCCGGATCATGGCATATTCCGCGGGCCATGATGACCTCGAGGCTCATCGCCTCGGGACCGCCTGCGCAGCAGGTAGGTGTCCATGATCCACCCCTTGCGCAGCTTGGCCTCTACCCGTTCAGCCACGATGCGGCCGGCGACCTGCGACAGCGGGCCCGAGATGAGAATTTCGTCCGGGGTGCCGAGGTAGGCGCCCCAGAAGATGTCGATGTCCTGGCCTGTGAACTGCAGGAAGGCGTTGCGGGCGTCCAGCATCACCACGACGTCGTCCACCCCCGGTGGCCACTCCAGCGCCAGGCGCCGCCCCGTGGTGATGTGCACCGGCGAGCCGATCTGGTTGAGCCCGATGCGGTGGCTGGCTGCGAGCGCGGAGGCGCTGCTGATGCCGGGGATGACCTCGATGTCGAGGGGGACGCCGCGGGCCGCGAGATCGGCCAGGATCGACAGGGTACTGTCGTAGAGCGCTGGGTCACCCCAGACCAGGAAGGCCCCGGTCTCCCCGTCACCGAGCTCGTCTGCGATCATCTGTCCGCACGCGGCGGCGCGGCGGCGGCGCCAGTCCGCCACGGCCTCGGCGTACCTGCCGGCGGTCCGGTCACGTTCCGGATCCGGGGCGTGGACCACACGGTAGGAGCGGTCCCGCACGTAGCGGCCGAGAATCTCCTGACGCACATCGAGAAGCTGCTGTTTGTCCGGCCCCTTGTCCAGGACGAAGAACACATCTGTCCGGTTGAGAGCCTCCACCGCCTGGATGGTGACGTGCCGGGGATCTCCCGCGCCGATGCCGATGACGGCAATCTTCCTCATGGCGCCCGAGCCTACGATGCTTGCGTGACCATGCGCGTGCTGCTGCTTGGTGGCACCGGTGAGGCACGGCGGCTGGCCGCCCTGCTGGCGGGCACCTCCGGAGTCGAGCTGATCAGCTCGCTGGCCGGGCGGACCGCCGAGCCTGTGCTGCCACCGGGCCGGATTCGCATCGGCAGCTTCGGCGGCCCGCAGGGGCTAGCGACCTGGCTGGCGGCCGAGCACATCGGCGCGGTCATCGACGCCACCCATCCGTTTGCCTCGGCCATCACCGCCTCGGCGGTGACCGCCTCGGCCCGGCTGGGCGTTCCCCTGCTGTTGCTGCGACGGCCCGGCTGGACAGCCGACCCGGGCGATGACTGGCGGCGGGTGCCCTCTCTGCAGGCCGCCGCCGCGAACCTGCCCGGCGAGCGGGTATTCCTCGCCACCGGCCGCACCAGCCTGGCCGCCTTCGCCGACGACGAGCGGCGCTGGTTCCTCATCCGCTCCGTCCAGGCTCCGGCCCCGCCGATGCCGCCTCGGGCCCACGTTCTGCTGGCACGCGGACCGTTCTCCGTCGCCGACGAAATAGCGCTGATGCGCCGGCATACAGTCGACATCCTGGTCACCAAGGACAGCGGCGGCGAGATGACGTCCGCCAAGCTGGTCGCCGCCCGGCAACTCGGCCTTCCGGTGGTCATGGTGGACCGGCCGCCCTTCCCGGCTTCCCCGGCCGTGGCCACGGCCGGGGAAGCCCTGAAATGGCTGGCTCAATGCCGCCCTCGTTCTGTTGCAAGATAATTGCAGCTGCGGCACTATAGCAACGTGAATCGAAGCCCAGCGCCGATCCGGGTCGCCGCCACAGAAATCAGAATTTGATTGGCCAGGAACAGGTCCAGGTCGAAGTCCAGGTGCGGCAGCAGGTCCATCTTGTTGACCACGACGGCGTCGACGGCGCGGAACATGACCGGGTACTTCAGCGGCTTTTCCTCGCCCTCGGTGCGCCTTCCAGGATGCCCACCCGGCGGGTTCCGCCGATCTCGGCGAGCGTGCGCTTGAGCCGTGATCGGAGTGGCCGTGCTCCAGGCCCTCGTCGTGCTGGTGCTCGTGCGACGTGCCGTCGGGGTGGACGTGGACGCGGCCCACCTCAGGCCACCGCCACGTCGAACGACGCCAGGTCGAACGACGCCAGGTCGAACTCGTTGCCGCTGACCAGCTCGACGTCCACGCTCTCGCATGAGGCGCACACCAGGACCGGGGCCTCCAGGGTCGACCGCGCGACGGTACTCCCGGCTGCCGGGCAGCGGAAACGCCGGGCAGCAGCTGCAAGGTGATCGCAACTGACATCAGCAAGTTTCCTACAATAAAGTCCTACTTGCACATCATTCGCAGCTGTGGTTACGCTCTTAACGATCCCAGCGGGGTCCAGGGCGCCCTCCGCGCGCCCCTGCCAGTTGAGGGGAGCAGGCCATGGCCACGGAGACCGTCGCGCCGAATCCGCGCTTGTCCACGATGCTCAGGCAGTCGTTCAAGGCCATGACGCCCCATGAGCGCCTCCGGGTTATCGGTATGTACACCGTGATCTTGTTCCTGCACGCGCTCGGGTTCTTCGTCTTCCTCGCGTTCGTGGTGCCGGCCCACTACAGGGGGCTGGGGATCGGCATTAGCGCCACCGCCTACACCCTGGGCCTGCGGCATGCCTTCGATGCCGACCACATCTCCGCGATCGACAACACCACCCGCAAGGTGATGAACCAGCGGCAGGGAACCGGCCAGCCACGGCCGTTCTCCTTCGGGTTCTTCTTCTCGCTGGGCCACTCCACGATCGTGGTCGCGATCGGGGTCGGCATCATCATCGCGGAGAAGACGGTCTTCACCGCCGTGTCGAACAACGGCTCGGGCCTCGAGCAGTTCGGCGGGCTGTTCGGCACGATCGTGTCCGCCTCCTTCCTGTTCCTGATCGGCCTGCTCAACCTCATAATCCTGGGCGGGATCATCAGGGTCTTCCTGTCGATGCGGCGCGGCGATTACGACGAGGCGGAGCTGGAGCGCCAGCTGAACAACCGCGGCTTCTTCTTCCGCTTCTTCGGCCGCTGGATGAACGCCATCAACAAGGAATGGCAGATGTACCCCGTCGGGGTCGTCTTCGGGATGGGCTTCGACACCGCGACCGAGGTCGCGCTGCTGGCCACCACCGCGCTGCTGGCTTCCCAGCACATCCCGTGGTACGCGATCTTGTGCCTGCCGATCCTGTTCACCGCGGGAATGAGCCTGATGGACACGACCGACGGGCTGTTCATGAACCTCGCCTACGGCTGGGCCTTCTTCAACCCGGTCCGCAAGGTGTTCTATAACCTGGCCATCACCGGCCTGTCCGTGGCCATCTGCTTCTTCATCGCCGGGATCGAGGTCCTCGGCCTGCTCCCGGCGGAGATCCACAGCTTCCCCCAGGGCGGCTTCTGGGGCTTCATGGAGAACTTCGACATCAACAAGGCCGGCTTCGTGATCGTGGGCCTGTTCATCGTCACCTGGGCGGGGGCCATTCTCGTCTGGCGCTACGGCCACATCGAGGAGAGATGGACCGCCCGCCTCGCAGGCGTCGGTCCCGTCACCCAAGACGAAGCCGAAGAGCTCATCATGACCAGAACCGGCGCCGAAGAGCGCATCAGGGGCAGCCAGCACCGACGCGATGAAAGTACGTGAACGCCGCTTTCTCCTCTCGGTGAGCCGAGGCTTCCGGGTAAGCCGCCCGGCCTTCGGCCGCGCTGCCCTGGCAGAGCACGAGCGCTGGCCGACGCCGACGGGGTGCCCGTGGCTCACTACACTCCCTGCGTGGAGTCGTTGAGAGCTGGAGGGATGCCTGTGGAACGACCGTTCCGGGTGCGCCGGTCGTGCCTGGCCGTGCCGGCCAGCAGTCAGCGGTTCATCGACAAGGCCAGGGGCCTGCCGGTAGACGAGTTGTTCCTGGATCTTGAGGACGCCGTCGCCCCGGCGGCCAAGGAGCAGGCGCGGGCGAACGCGGCCGCGGCGGTCAGCGGCGACTGGGGCGGGCGGCTGGTCGCGGTCCGGGTCAACGACGCTCGCACCCAGTGGGCTCACCGCGACGTGCTCGCCGTAGCGGCCGGCGGCCGGGTCGACGTCATCATCCTGCCGAAGGTGGCCTCGCCGGATCATGTCGTCTGGCTGGACTTGCTGCTCGGCCAGGTCGAGCGCGAGGCAGGGCTGGCGGTCGGGCAGATCGGGATCGAGGCGCAGATCGAGGACGCCAGCGGGCTGGCCGCCGTGAACGCCATCGCGGCGGCGTCGCCGCGGCTTGAGGCGCTGGTGTTCGGGCCCGCGGACTTCATGGCCAGCGTCGGGATCAGGTCGCTGGATGTGGGCGGCCAGCCTGAGGGCTACGTCGGCGGCGACGCGTATCACTACGCGCTGATGCGGATCCTGATCGCGGCCCGCGCCCGCGGCCTGCAGGCCATCGACGGGCCTTACCTCAAGGTCCGCGACGTCGACGGCTTCCGGCGGTCGGCGATCAGCGCGGCGGCGCTCGGCTACGACGGCAAGTGGGTCCTGCACCCGAGCCAGGTCGAGGCGGCGAACGAGGCATTCGCACCCTCGGAGGCGGACTACACGCACGCGGCGCGGATCATCGAGGCCTACACGCATGCCACCGAGATCGACCGGCGCGGCGCGACCATGCTCGACGACCAGATGATCGACGAGGCATCGCACAAGATGGCCCAGGTCATCGTGGCCAGGGGCAGGGCGGCCGGCTTCGGCTAGCGCCGACTTCCGCTGGCTTCCCGCCTGGGCTGTGGCCGAGGCTTCTCAGCTCATCACGGAGCGGCGTTCCAGAGGGCTCCCGTAGCGGTTGGTTGCCCGCGGAGGTCCCGGACCGCGGTCCGGATCGGCTCCTGCGCCGGCGCTGCCCGCACGACCATGCCGCGGTCGTCGAACAGCGGCGAGACCAGCCGGTATTCGAAGAACCGATGGTCACCGCCACCGCGGGCGCGGGCTGCCTCCGCCATGGCAAGAGCCTGCAGCGGGCCGTGGACGAGCAGCCCCGGGTAGCCTTCGACGTCGCGCGCGTAGTCGCGGTCGTAGTGAATGCGGTGCCCGTTGTAGGTGAGCGCCGAGAACCGGAACAGCAGGGTCGGCGAGGTGCCGATTGACCACTCGTCGGCGGCGGCCGGGACCACCGGACCCTGATCGGCCCCTGCCGCCGGTGCAGGCGCCGGCGGCACCGCGTCGCGGTAGACGATGTCCTGCTGTTCGTCGATCACGATCCGGTCAGCCTGAAGGATCTGGTGCTGTATCACGACGAAGGTCAGCGAGCCCGACCGGCCCTGCTTTTCCTCGACGGACAGCACGCTGGTGCGCCTGGTGGCTGTCTGCCCGCAGCGCAGCGATCCGTTCGCCCGGATCCGGCCGCCCGCCCACATCCTGCGCCGGCCCGGCCCCGGCGGGGTCGGCAGCGTGCCGCGGACCGGGTGCCCGTCGGGCCCCAGGTCGGCCTGCGCGGGCCGGTCGAGCAGGTAGACCCAGTGCCACAGCAACGGCAGGCCCTCGCCGTGCTCCAGGTCGGGAACCGGTACGTCGAGGAGGGTGCCCAGCGCCTCGGCCGGTCCTGGCAGCAGCAGTTCACTGCGCTCGACGACTTCCTCCATGCCGCTCCCCTTCCGCGATGACTTTGGCCGACTAAATCGATCGCCATGGAACCAGCTGAACGGGTTATGATCTCTCATCAGAAGCGGCTACAACGCACGATATGGCCGACTAAAGAAGTACCGTATCGGAGCGGGAGTCCGAAGTGGAAGCCAGGGTCCTCAGCGCATACCCGAAGGAAGGGGCCGGCGAGGGCGCCGCCTACCGGCAGCTCGCGCAGGACCTGCGCAGCGCGATCGACGACGGGCGGTACCCTGCGGGGCGGCGGCTGCCGACCGAGGCCGAGCTGATCGCCGCGACGGGGCTGGGACGGCAGACTGTTCGCCGCGCCTTCCAGGAACTGGCCGCGGAAGGCGCCATCTACCGGGTTCCCGGCCGCGGCACGTTCGCCATGCCGGGCGACGGCAGGTACCTGCGGTCGTTCGGCAGCATCGGTGACCTGATGGCCCTGTCGATCGACACCGAGCTGCAGGTCGTCGAGCCGCTGCACGTGCTGGCCAGCGTCGCGATCGCGGATCGGCTGGAGCCTGGCGCCGACACCGTGATGGCGATCTCGTTTCTGCGGCTGCACGCGGACGTGCCGTTCTGCTACACGCGCGTGTACCTGCCGATGCGGATCGGCCGCAGGCTGCGGGACCTGCCGGAGGTCACCGCGCTGGCCGAGCCCGGCGGCCGCGCCAGCCTCACCTTGATCAGCCTGATGGACCGGGTGAGCGAGCGACCCATCTACAGCGCGGTGCAGAACGCCACCGCGGTGGCCGCGGACGCCGACATCGCGCACCTGCTCGGCTGCGACGGGGGCCAGCCGGTGCTCCGCATCGACCGGCTGTACCGCGACCGGGAACTGACCCCGCTGGAATACGCGGTCAGCCACTTCCACCCGGATCGCTACTCCTACCGGATCCAGCTCAGGGCGCAGCTGGACCACGCGACCCCATGAACGCCGGCGCCCCGCTCGACGGACTGACCGTGCTCGAGGTCGCGACCTTCGTCGCGGCCCCGCTCGGCGGCCTGACCCTGGCGCAGCTCGGCGCGGAGGTAATCCGGATCGACCCGGTCGGCGGCGGCGCGGACCTGGGCCGGTGGCCGCTCGCCCGGTCGGGCACCAGCCTGTTCTGGACCGGCCTGAACAAGGGCAAGCGTTCCGTCACGCTCAACTTCCGCGACGCCGCGGGCCGGCGCATCCTCGGCGAACTGCTCACCGCCACCGGCCCGGGCGGCGGGATTGTGCTGACGAACGCGGTCGGGCAGGCCTGGCTTGGCTACGACGAGCTCACCCGGATTCGTCCCGACCTGATCCACCTGCAGATCCACGGCCACCGTGACGGCCGCGCCGCCGTCGACTACACCGTCAACGCCGAGACGGGCTTCCCGCTGGTCACCGGCCCGGAGGGACTCGATGGCCCGGTGAACCACGTGCTCCCGGCCTGGGACGTGGCGTGCGGGCTCTACGCGGCCGTCGGGCTGCTCGCCGCCGAGCGGCACCGGCAGCGCACCGGCGAGGGCCGCCAGATCACGCTCGCGCTGGCGGACGTCGCGCTGGCCGTCGCCGGGCACCTGGGCTTCCTGGCAGAGGCGCAGGTAAACGGCACGGACCGGCCCAGGATCGGGAACCACCTGTACGGAGGGCTGGCGCGCGACTTCCGCACCATGGACGGCGAGCGGATCATGGTGGTCGCGCTGACCAGGCGTCACTTCGCCGACCTGGCCGCAGCAACCGGACTGGCCGACACGTTCGCCGAGCTGGAGCGGCTGCTCAGCGCGGACTTCGGCACCGACGGCGACAGGTACCGGCACCGCGCGGTCATCACCGCCCTGCTCGAGCCGTGGTTCGCCGGCCGGACGCTCGCGGACGTGGAGCGGGACCTGGCGGGCAGCTCCGTGCTGTGGTCGAGGTACCGGCGCTTCACCGACCTGGCCGATGACGGCACCCTGGCCGCCAGTGCCCTGATGCGGGAGATCGAGCAGCCGGGAGTCGGGCCGGTTCTCGCCCCCGGCTCGCCGCTGACGATGGACGGCGCTCGCGCGGCCAGCCCGGCGCCGGCGCTCGGCGCCGACACCGCGGCGGTGCTCACCGGGATGCTCGGCCTGTCCGCGGCCGAGGTCCGCGCTCTGGCCGACCACGGGGTCGTGGGCGCGCCGGACGCGAGCTAGGAGGGAGACCGATGCCACGCCTGACGGAGACTGACGGCCTGACGCAGACGCAGCGCGACATCATCACGGCGGTACGGGAGTTCGTGGACGCCGAGATCATCCCGGTGGCCACCGAGCTCGATCATTCCGACACCTACCCGGACCAGATCGTCGCCGGGCTGCGGGAGCTCGGCGTCTTCGGGCTGATGATCGACGAGGGGTACGGCGGGCTTGGCGAATCGCTGCTGACGTACGCGCTGGTGGCCGAGGAGATCGCGCGCGGCTGGATGAGCGTCTCCGGCATCATCAACACGCACTTCATCGTCGCCTACCTCATCGGCCGGCACGGCACCGACGAGCAGAAGGCCGCGTTCCTGCCGAGGATGGCGACCGGCGAGCTACGCGCGGCGTTCTCCATGTCAGAGCCCGGCCTCGGATCCGACGTCGCGGCGATCCGCACCGCCGCGACACCCGACGGCGACGACTACGTCATCAGCGGGCAGAAGATGTGGCTGACCAACGGCGCGTCCGCCAACCTGGTGGCGCTGCTCGCCCGCACGCCCGAGGGAGCGGCCAAGCCGCACCAGAACCTGACCGCGTTCCTGATCGAGAAGGACAGCGGGTTCGGCGAGACCCGGCCGGGGCTCACGGTGCCGGGGAAGATCGCCAAGATGGGGTACAAGGGCGTCGACACGACCGAGCTTGTCCTTGACGGCTGCCGGGTTCCCGCCGCCAGGGTGCTCGGCGAGCGTCCCGGCCAGGGCTTCTACCAGATGATGGACGGAATCGAGGTGGGCCGGGTGAACGTGGCCGCGCGCGGCTGCGGGGTCGCCCAGCGCGCCTTCGAGCTGGCCATCGCGTATGCACAGCAGCGGCAGGCGTTCGGCAAGCCCATCGCCCGGCACCAGGCGATCGAGTTCAAGCTGGCCGAGATGGGGACCAAGGTGGTGGCGGCGCACCAGATGATGGTGATGGCGGCACGCCGCAAGGACTCCGGTGAGCAGAGCGACCTCGAGGCGGGCATGGCGAAGTACCTCGCCAGCGAGTACAGCAAGGAGGTCGTCGAGGACGCCCTCCGCATCCACGGCGGTTACGGCTACTCCCAGGAATACGAGATCGAGCGGCTCTACCGCGATGTCCCGATGCTGCTGATCGGCGAGGGCACCGCCGAGATCCAGAAGATGATCATCGGGCGGCGCCTGCTGGAGCGCTTCAAGACGGGCTCGGGCTGACCCAGGGAAGGGTCGAAGTGCCGTTGGGTCCCTTCTACTACACACGCGTTGACACCCCTGAGACGAGGCGCCTCATTCTGGCTGGTAGCCGAAGCGGTGCGACTGATCCCGGAACGGCCGGACGAGGCGCTGGGGTAGTGCGATGCATTGCAATCGACTACACTGTTTAGTGTGCGGGAGATCCGGTGGACGGACAAGTCCGAAGACCACATCGCCGCTCACGATGTCACGCCGGACGAGGTCGAACAGGTCCTCTATACCCGTCCCCGCCTGGTGCTCAAAGGCCGCGAGGGGACGGAGTACGTGTTCGGCGCCACCGATACGGGCCGGTACCTGCTGGTCGTGCTCGCCGAGTCGATCGACGGGCTGGCCTACGTGGTAACGGCCCGGGACATGACCAATGCCGAGCGCCAGGCCTTCCGGCGGAAGGGAAGGTAGCCACGATGAGCAAACTAGACGAGATCGCCGACTACGCCGAGCACCACGACTTCGGTACTGAGATGGAGCAGGGCTCCTGGGAGGCCGGTACCGATGCCGACCCGATGATCACCACCTCAGTGCGGCTGCCCAAGTCGCTGCTGGACTGGGTCCGGCGCAGCGCCGCCACCCAGCATGTCCGCCCGAGCGTGCTGATCCGCCAGTGGATCGAGCAGCACCGCGACGCCGCTGAGGCACAGGGCACAGGGGACCTTGCCGCACGGGTCGAGCGCCTCGAACGCGTCGTCTTCCGCGATACGCGAGCCTCGTAAGTAGCGGCTCCAGGGCTTCATGGCTGACCGGGGTACCGGGACCACACCCCATCGCAGAGCACGGTTCCGCTCCCGTAACCGGCTGATTCCTTCATCCGGCGCGGCGCCAGCAGCATTGTGCAACAGCGGGGCATCCAGGCGGGCCGTCGCGGACGACTACAAGTCCATGGTGGCTTCGATGGTCAGTCGGCGGCCTCGACGGGCGGGTGCACAGCCAGTGCCGTACCCGGCCGGACGACACGACCCGCCCGGATGGCGACAGCCCGGACATAGCTCCGTCCTGGAACTGACATTCCGGGACCTGCCTGACCCCGCGCCGCGATCACAGGTCCACGATCGCTTCAATGATCAACCGGCGGCCAGGGTGGGCGTGTGCAGAGTTGGCGTGGTCCCTTCTAGCGGGATCAGGGTGCCAGTGTGCGTCTGGTGTGCGGCCAGTGTGCGGGGTGTGTCGTCGGATTGTGCGGGATGAGCAGTCCGCTGAGGAGCTCGCGGTGCCTGGCGATGGGGAGCTGTGCCGGGGTGGATCAGGCCTGCTCAAGGAGGATCTGGAAGGTGGACAGGCAGAGCGGGTGGCCGGCTGGGTCGGCGTGGACACGGCAGTGGTCATTGGGCTGGAAGTCGTATTTTGAGGCACCGGCGGCCAGCACCCGGGCCTCGGTTGCGTCCAGGTCATCGACGTCGAAGTCTAGGTGCATCTGCTGCGGCGAGGCGGGGTCGGGCCAGGTCGGCGGTGAGTAGCCGGGAGCGGCCTGGAAACAGATAGCCGAGCCGTCAGGGCACATCACCATGGCCCAGGATGCGCCGGGGGCGGTGACCTCGCCGCCGGTGATCTCAGCGTAGAACGCGGCTAGTTTGCCGGCGTCCGGGCAGTCGAGGGTGACCCCGCCGAACTTGATCGAGTCAGACATGACGTTCTCCTGGGGTGCTTGGCACGGCGGGCCGGTCTAGCCGATGCTGGCGGCGAGGTCCTGATAGGCAGGCAGCAGCTCGCTCCACCGCTCCTGGGCGGCGCGGTCCCGTCCGGCGATGTGGGCGGCGAGGTCTTCGACGTGGACCTGCAGCCCTGCCCCGTAGGCAGCGAGCTGGTCTAGGGGCAGGCCCCGCTGGTCGAGGATGAGGATGGTCTGGTCGCCGTCCGCGGTCAGCGTGGCCTCGATGACCTCCTCGTCCGGCGCGTCCGCTTCCTTGCTCGTCACCACCAGCCGCCGTGGCGGCTCGCAGGCGTCCACCCGGCCGGTGCCGTCCCACCCGCTGGCCAGGACGCGGGCGCGGAACTCTCCGCCCGGGCGCAGGCTGCCCTCGACCTGGCCGTACCACCGGGCCAGGCGGCCAGGATCGGTCAGTGCCGACCACAGGTCGTCGATACCGGTATCGAAGCGGTCCTCGATGTGCACGATGCCCTTGCCGTCTGCTGAGTGCAGGCGTCCCAGGGCAGGCGTTCCCGGTCCGGTGCTGCTGGTCATCTGGTGCTCCTTCGCTCGCGTCAGCCTGAGGGGCAGACCGCTCGGCAGCCTGTAACTCATCGCTCCGCAGATCAGGATGCCGGGCCGCCGTGCGGC
Source organism: Streptosporangiaceae bacterium (assembly GCA_050698735.1). Taxonomy (GTDB): domain Bacteria; phylum Actinomycetota; class Actinomycetes; order Streptosporangiales; family Streptosporangiaceae; genus Palsa-504. The sequence goes on from JBOHCG010000074.1 coordinate 19,547, forward strand.
TGCGACCCCATGCTCCCTTATCGTTCGCTAGCCGGAGCCGGGTTCCGTTCCACCCGGATTTCCATTAAATCCGGGATCTTCTACGATTATTTAGAAATTAGTTCAACACGCGTCGCGTCCCGCCCGTAACATCGGCCACCGCCGCACCGGGCCGTCTGGTCGGCCTGGCCCGGACCCGGGCGATCAGACCCGATTCCGCGAATAGCGCGGTGAGCCGGCCCTTGCCTCCGTAAATGATCTTGGTGCGCCAGGATTCGCGGTGGACGGCATGCTGATGGCCCGGGAGACGGCGCCGGGTTCGCGATCTG